>JAKBAT010000053.1 GCA_021808815.1 Pseudomonadota bacterium | reverse complement strand
CAAGGATAGCGGGCGTGCCGAATATGTGGCCATTACCGACGATGAGGCGCTTCATGCGTTTCATACCCTGTGTCGGACTGAAGGCATCATTCCTGCCCTGGAATCCAGCCACGCCCTGGCTCAAGCCATGAAAATGGCGCCGACGATGGGGCGGGAACAGGTTCTGCTGGTCAATCTGTCCGGCCGCGGGGACAAGGACATGGCCACAGTGGCGCAACGCAGCGGGATCCAGTTGTGACGCGCCGGAAGTGCAATGAATGGAGGCAATGTGTCACGGATTTCTGCAACATTTGAACGTTTGGCACGGGAAAGGCGCAAGGCGCTGATTCCCTTTTTTACTGTGGGGGATCCAACCCTGTCGCAGTGTGTGCCTACCATGGACGCCATGGTGGCGGGCGGGGCTGACCTGATCGAGCTGGGTATCCCGTTTTCAGACCCCATGGCCGATGGTCCTACCATCCAGCGGTCAAGCGAGCGAGCCCTCAAGCAGGGAGTTTCCCTCTCTGATGTGCTGTCTGCCGTGGCCGGTTTTCGCCAAAAAAACGCCACGACGCCGATTGTATTGATGGGATATGCCAACCCGATTGAAAGAATGGGCCGGGAAACTTTTGCCGCGCGCTGTGCCCAGGCCGGTGTCGATGGGGTCCTGGTGGTGGATTATCCTCCCGATGAAGCCCGCCAGTTGGCAGGGCATCTGAAACCGCTGGGCATTGACTCCATTTTTCTGTTGTCCCCCACTTCCACGGATGAACGGGTGCGCGAGATCGCATCGCTGGCAACAGGGTATATTTACTACGTGTCCTTGCGGGGGGTGACCGGTGCTTCCCATATCGACATTGGCGAAGTGGCACAACAGGTCGCCCGCATCAAGAGTATGGTTCGGGTTCCGGTGGGGGTCGGCTTTGGCATTCGCGACGATGCAACCGCGCAAGCGCTTTCCAGAGTGGCAGACGCCATCGTGGTGGGGTCGCGTATCGTGGAGGAAATCGAAGTGGCTGCACCGGGGCAGGCTTCCACGGCAGTGGGGGCCTTGATCAAACGTTTCCGACAGGCGATGGATGGTGACCAATGAGCTGGTTCAAGAAGCTTCTGCCACCGCGAATCAAACGCGATCCGAAAAGCAGTAAAGGCTCTGTGCCTGAGGGGTTATGGGTCAAATGCGGATCCTGCGAGGCCGTGTTGTACCGCTCTGACCTGGAATCCAACCTGCATGTTTGCCCCAAATGTTCCCATCACATCCGTATCTCCGCCCGTACGCGGCTGGACTATTTTCTGGATGGGGATGGACGCTTTGAGATCGGCTCCGAAGTGCTGCCCGTGGACTCCCTCAAATTCAAGGACAGTCGTCGATACCCGGATCGGCTGGCAGAAGCGACCAGTGGAACCGGGGAAACCGATGCGCTTGTAGTGATCCAGGGCACACTGAAAGGAGCTCCTGTGGTGGCGGCAGCCTTCGAGTTCGAGTTCATGGGGGGCTCCATGGGGTCAGTGGTGGGGGAGCGCTTCGTGCGAGCCGTCGAAGCGGCCATCGACCAGAGGTTTCCTTTTGTCTGTTTCCTGGCAAGCGGAGGGGCACGCATGCAGGAAGGCCTGTTGTCCCTGATGCAGATGGCGAAGACCTGTGCTGCCTTGACGCATCTCTCCGAGGCCGGCTTGCCGTTCATTTCTGTGCTGACCGACCCTACCATGGGCGGGGTGTCGGCAAGCTTTGCCATGATCGGGGATGTGGTGATTGCCGAACCCAATGCGCTGATCGGGTTTGCGGGGCCCCGGGTGATCGAGCAGACGGTACGCGAAGTATTGCCCGAAGGGTTCCAACGCGCCGAATTCCTGCTGGGCAAAGGGGCTATTGACATGATTGTTGACCGTCGGCAGGCACGTGACAGGATTGCCAACATCCTGGGCCAGTTGATGCAGGTAACCGAAACCGCCTGATTCTGATGATTTTTCCGAGGGAATGATGAAACATCCCACCCTCTCTGCCCAGGAACAGGCATTGCGGGCACAAAGCCGCCACCGCATGCTGGGCGCCTTTGTGTTGATGTTGGTGGTCGTACTGTTCCTCCCCATGATGCTGGATCATTCCTCCGCTCCAAAATTGCCTTCGACAGCGCAGAGGGGCACCGTGTTGCCACCGCCACCTCCGGCGCCTGCAGCGCCCTCTTCCGCGTCGTCATCCCCTGTTCTGCCGGAGGCGGCCGCTCCGGCTCCTGCACCTTCCATTGCGCCCCAGGCGCCTGCTGCCCTGCCGCCTTCAGTGCCAGCGGCATCTCCATCCCCTGTTGTCAGCCTGCCGGCACCGGCAGTGGAAACACCGGTGACTGCAGCGGCTCCTTCCAATGAGGAGCACCATGGCCAGTTTCTGGTTCAGGTCGGTGTCTTCAAAGATCACAAGCGGGCACAGGCGTTGTCCAAAAAGCTTGAGCAATCGGGCCTGCAGGTCCAGACCGAAGAAGTGCATTACAAGGAAGGGGTTCGGGTGAGGATCCGGGTAGGGCCCCTGGAAAGCCGGACCCAAGCAGGCAATGCAATGCATCAGCTGGATCAGATGGGAATCAAATCACTATTGGTGACGCCGTGACGGGCGTGTTGGGTGGATTGACCTGGGTGGACTGGGCCACGTTGGCCATTTTGACCGGATCGCTGCTGTTGGGTGTGATGCGAGGAGTGGTCAGGGAAGTGTTTTCCCTGGCGGCCTGGGGGGTTGCTTTCTGGCTCGCCCGGTCTTACGGACTGACCGGCGCCTCCTGGCTGGCAGCCTATATCCAGAGCGAGAGCATGCGCTTGATGGCAGGCTTTGCCCTGGTGTTTGTCGCCGGGTGGATTGCCATGGTGGTAGTGGGGATGCTGTTCAATGCGCTGGTCACGAGCGCGGGGTTGGGCCCGTTGAATCGCATTCTGGGTGGGGTGTTTGGCTTGCTGCGGGGAGCGCTGATTGTCGTGGTGCTGGCATTGCTCGCCGGCATGACATCCCTTCCTGCGCAACGTGACTGGAAAAACGCCTGGAGTGCCGAGTGGAGTGAAACTGCCGTGCGCTGGCTGTTGCCATATCTACCTACAGCCATGGCAGAACGTGTCCATTTTTAGTGGCATCGACCAGCGCAGGGAAGAACAGGAGTAGAATACACTCCCATTGCAGCACATACTTTCGGAGATTTTCTGTATTTTATGTGTGGAATTGTCGGCATCGTTGCCAAGACCCCTGTCAACCAGCTTCTGTATGACGGCCTTCAACTGCTGCAACATCGTGGCCAGGATGCTGCAGGTATTACCACGGCTGATGGCAACACGTTTCACATGCACAAAGGCCTGGGTCTGGTCCGTGATGTGTTCCGTACCCGTGACATGCGTTCGCTCACCGGGAACCTGGGAATCGCGCATTGCCGTTACCCAACGGCCGGGTCCGCGGTATCCCCTGCCGAGGCGCAGCCGTTCTACGTCAACTCGCCCTTTGGCATTGTCCTTGGACACAATGGAAACCTGACCAACTCGCTCCTGTTGCGCGCTGAGCTGTTTGAACAGGATCAGCGGCATGTCAATACCAATTCCGATTCGGAAGTTCTGCTGAATGTGCTGGCCCATGAATTGCACGCAGCAGCCCATGCCCAAAAACTGGACCCGGCCGATATTTTTCGTGCGGTGGGCCAGGTATATCGTCGCTGCCATGGCGCCTATGCAGCCGTCGCCATCATTGCTGGACACGGGCTTCTGGCCTTTCGTGATCCCCATGGCATCCGGCCCCTGGTGGTAGGGCGCAATGTGACCCCCATGGGCACGGAATTCATGGTGGCTTCTGAAAGCGTAGCGCTGGATGCCCTGGGTTTCGAGCTGGTGCGTGATGTGGAGCCGGGCGAGGCCATTCTGGTGGATGAGGGGGGGAATTTCTACAGCCGGGTTTGCGCGGAGAATCCGCAAAAGAACCCCTGCATTTTCGAATATGTTTATCTCGCACGCCCCGATTCCGTACTGGATGGCATTTCCGTCTATGAAACCCGGTTGCGTATGGGGGAAAGCCTGGGCTCCAAGATTCGCCGCGTGGCGCCTGACTTGGCGATCGATGTGGTGATCCCGATTCCGGACACCAGCCGTCCAAGCGCGCTGCAGCTGGCGCTCAAGCTGGGTGTGCCTTACCGTGAAGGGTTCATCAAAAACCGTTATATTGGGCGCACGTTCATCATGCCCGGCCAGGCGGAGCGCAAACGTTCGGTACGCCAGAAGCTGAATGCCATTGGTTTTGAATTCAAGGACAAGAATGTGCTGCTGATGGATGATTCCATTGTGCGTGGTACGACAAGCCGGGAAATCGTTCAGATGGCGCGTGATTGTGGCGCGCGACGCGTCTATTTTGCCTCGGCAGCGCCTCCCGTGCGTTTCCCCAACGTTTACGGCATCGATATGCCCACGCGCCTTGAGCTGCTGGCGACAGGCAGGTCCGATGATGAAATTGCCCTGGAAATCGGGGCAGATGCAGTGTTCTACCAGGATTTGGAAGATTTGGTGCGCGATGTGGGAGGAGAGCAGTCGTCGATCTCCCGGTTTGATACCTCCTGTTTCGATGGGTGTTATATCACCGGTGATGTCACTCCGGAATATCTGGCCGATATCGAAGCACATCGCTGCGATGGCGAAACCCGCTTCGATCGGGAAGAGGTGCAGCAACTCGATCTCAACCTCAATACGGCATGAGCAGGGCATTGGACCTGGAAACGCTGGCGATCCGGGCCGGCATCCATCGCAGCGACTTCAACGAACATTCGGAAGCGCTGTACCTGACTTCGAGTTACGTGTTTACAAGTGCCCGGCAGGCAGCGGATCGGTTTTGTAACCGGGAACCCGGTAACATCTATTCGCGTTTTACCAATCCCTCCGTCACGGCGTTTCAGGAAAGGCTGGCTGCCCTTGAAGGCGGGGAGGCCTGTATTGCCACAGCCAGTGGGATGTCCGCGATTTTGAGCACCATCATGGGCCTGCTGAAAGCTGGAGACCATGTGGTGGCGTCGCGAAGTATTTTTGGCGCGACTGTCCAGCTGCTGACCAATATCCTGGGACGCTTCGGCATCGAAACCACCTTCGTTCCCCTGAGCGATATCGACGCCTGGCGTGGCGCTGTACGCTCCACGACCCGGATGTTCTTTTTGGAAACCCCCGCCAATCCCACCATGGAGCTGGTGGATATTGCAGCCTTGGCCGAGGTGGCGCATGCGGTTTCGGCACTGTTGGTGGTGGATAACTGCTTTTGTACGCCCATATTGCAGCGTCCCTTGCAGCTGGGTGCTGATCTGGTGGTGCATTCGGCCACCAAATATCTGGATGGGCAGGGGAGAGTGCTGGGAGGGGCTGTGGTAGGTTCGAATGCCCTGGTGGTGGAAGGTGGCGTATTCCAGTTCTTGCGAACGGCCGGGCCCACCATGAGTGCTTTCAATGCCTGGGTCTGCCTGAAGGGTATGGAAACGCTGGGTATTCGCATGGAAGCGCAGTCACGCAGTGCCCTGGCCCTGGCAACCTGGCTGGAAACGCATCCTGCGGTGGAACGCGTGTACTATCCCGGCCTGCCTTCCCATCCCCAGTATGCCTTGGCTTGCCGCCAGCAGTCGCTGGGCGGGGCCATTGTGACTTTCGATGTTCGCGGGGGACAGGAGGCCGCCTGGCGCCTCATTGATGCCACCCGGCTGATTTCGATCACGGGTAACCTGGGCGATACCAAAAGCACGATTACCCACCCGGCCACCACCACCCACGGGCGCATTTCCGAAGAAGCGCGCCAGGCCGCCGGCATCAAGCCAGGCATGGTCCGGCTTTCCGTGGGGCTGGAATCCGTACGTGATTTGCAGGACGACCTGAAGCAGGGGTTGGGCTGACGCGCGTTACAAGGAGACGGCCTGGCAACCTTCCGCATCGCAGTACAGGTAACCACTGCGTGAGGCTGTCCAGTCGGGCAACACCCAGCGTTCGCTGGCGTGATCATCCAGGCGGTACACATGACGGGCCGGCCGGTGCGTGTGACCGTGGATCAGGCGGGGATAATTCCATTTGCGCAGAAAATCGGTGACGGCCTGCGGGGAAACGTCCATGATTTCCATGGATTTCGACTGTTTGGCCTGGCGGCTCATGGCGGTGGCGTCCCGCGCCATCTGGTGTCGGGTGGCCAGCGGCAGCGCCAGCACTTTTTTTTGCCAGGCGGCATTGCGCACCTGTTTGCGATAGGTCTGGTATTCCACATCGTCTGTACACAACTGGTCGCCATGGGTGAGCAGCGTGCGTACGCCATACAGGGTTACTTCTGTCGGGTCGGGCAGCAGAACGGCGCCACTGGCGGCGGCAAACACTTCGCCCAGCAGGAAATCGCGATTGCCGTGCATGAGGAAGAGCGCGGTGCCGCCTTGCGACAGGGTGTGCAGGGCGTCGACGATTTTCCGGTTGAACGGGTCGGGAAGATCGTCATCCCCGACCCAGGTTTCGAAAAGATCGCCCAGAATGTATAGCGCCTCCGCTTCCGGGGCGGTTTCCAACAGGAAGTCCAGAAAGCGCTTGCGGATCTGCGGTGTTTCTTCGGACAGATGCAAGTCCGAAATGAACAGCGAGTGGAGCACAGTCACTTATGAGGCATGTGCACTGAGGATCAACACGTCCTCTTTAGGCACATCGGCGTGTCCGGAACGGGAACCGGTCTTCACGCCTTTGATTTTGTCCACCACCTCCTGCCCCTCCACCACTTTTCCAAAAACACAGTAACCATAGCCATCACGGGTCGGAGAACTGAAATTGAGGAAGGTGTTGTCTTTGACATTGATGAAAAACTGGGCAGTGGCTGAATGTGGATCAGAGGTGCGTGCCATGGCGATGGAATAGCAATCGTTGGAGAGCCCGTTGCCCGCTTCATTTTCGATGGGGGTTCCCGTGGGTTTCTCGCGCATTCCAGGTTCAAAACCGCCCCCCTGGATCATGAACCCGTCGATGACGCGATGAAAGATCGTATTGTCATAGAACCCCTGGGCCACGTAGTCCAGAAAGTTGGCCACGGTTTTGGGGGCGTGCTCGGCGTCCAGTTCCAGAACAATGTCACCGAAGTTGGTATTCAAGCGAACCATGATGTCTCCATTCAGTTGAGTTTTGCGGCTTTGGCCTTGAGGGCCTTGTTGTGCGGATCGAGTACGAGGGCATGGGCGATGGCCTGACGGGCCAGGGCAGTGTAAAGGTCTGCCAGGTTCTCGTATGCGGTAGCAAAATTGGGTTGTACGGCAATTGCCGTTTCCAGAACCTTGCGGGCATCGTCAAGACGGTTCTGTTTGGCATACAGCACTGCCAGGTCATTGTACGGCGCGACCATTTCCGGAAAGCGTTCCGTCATGCCTTCCAGGAGGTTGATCGCGTCATCGGTCTGACCCAGTTTGGCAAGAAGCTGTGCCTTGAGAAACAACATGGCCCCATCCTGCGAGTTGACATCCAGGTACTGGTTGACTGCTGTCAGCGCCTCTTTCAGTTTTCCCTCGGACGCGAGTTTCTGGATAGCCTTGGGGGTAGATATCGGGGTGTCCGGTGCCAAAGGGGCTGCCGTGACCACGGGGGCTGGGGTTTGAACCGGTGCAGGCGTGCCCTCCGGCGCCGCCGCC
Organism: Pseudomonadota bacterium; assembly: GCA_021808815.1. GTDB lineage: Bacteria > Pseudomonadota > Gammaproteobacteria > Burkholderiales > Ferrovaceae > JAKBAT01. Next base: position 4,927 of record JAKBAT010000053.1, on the reverse strand, counting down.
CCGGAAACCGCGGGAAGCCACAGGATTCCAACGATACCCGCAATCATGAGACCGCGCCGAAACGTCGGGAGATGGACCATATCGTGCTATACTTCCAGCTTTTCCAATTTCGCTAATTTTTTAATTATATCAATAAACTGCGTCATCTTCCAGCGCAGATTCGACGATGCTGAAACTATTCAATACCCTGACCCGAACCGTTGAGACTTTCGTGCCCATCGAGCCGGGCAAGGTGCGCATGTATGTCTGCGGCATGACGGTCTATGACCGCTGCCATTTGGGCCACGCACGCATGCTGGTCAATTTCGACTTGGTGTTTCGCTGGCTGAAAGCGTTGGGGTATGAGGTGGTTTATGTCCGCAATATCACCGATATTGACGACAAAATCATTGAACGTGCAGCTAAAAACGGAGAAACCATCCATTCTCTGACTGCTCGCATGATTGCGGCCATGCATCAGGATCTGTCGCGGCTCAATGTCCTGCCACCGACTTTCGAACCGAGGGCCACGGAGCATGTGCCCGGGATGATCCACATGATTGACACCCTGGTGTCGCAGGGCCTTGCCTATGCTGGCGACAACGGTGATGTGTACTATTCGGTGCGCGATTTTCCCGATTACGGCAAGCTGTCTGGAAAGTCACTGGAGGATTTGCGGGCGGGCGAGCGCGTCGCCGTGGATACCCACAAGCGCGACCCCCTGGATTTTGTCCTGTGGAAAGCTGCCAAGCCGGGCGAGCCTTCCTGGCCCTCCCCCTGGGGGGCCGGCAGGCCCGGGTGGCACATTGAATGCTCGGTGATGAGTGAACATTTTCTGGGGGAGCATTTCGACATCCATGGCGGAGGACATGACCTCCAGTTTCCCCATCACGAAAATGAAATCGCCCAGAGCGAAGGGGCACATGGGCACACTTTTGTGAATGTGTGGATGCATAACGGATTCCTGCGCGTCAACGATGAGAAAATGTCCAAATCTCTGGGCAACTTTTTCACGATCGAGGATGTGCTGACCGTCTTTGATGCGGAAGTGATCCGGTTTTTTCTGTTACGCGGGCACTATCGCAGCCCGCTCAATTACACCGATGCACATTTGGAGGATGCACGTCAGGCCCTGAATACGTTGTATACGGCCTTGCGAGGAAGGCAGGTGACCCCGGGCGACGTGGACTGGAACGGACCTGCCGAACGCCAGTTCCGGGAAGCCATGAACGATGACTTCAACACCCCGGAAGCGGTGGCCGTGCTGTTCGCCCTGGCCCGGGAAGCCAATCGCGATGGGAGCGATGCGGCGGCAACGGCGCTGTACCGACTGGGAAGGCTGTTGGGTGTGCTCGAACGGGATCCCGAACGCTGGATGCAGGAAGGGGCCGGACGGGTGGCAAGGCCTGGGGACCAGGCTGAAATGCAACGTATCGAGGCCCTGATTGCGGCGCGGAATACCGCCCGCCAGGCCAGGAACTTTGCCGAATCGGACCGGATTCGGGATCTGCTTCAGGAGCAGGGCATCTTGCTGGAAGACGGCCCGGAAGGAACCTCCTGGCGTCGGCAGTGATGCTATGCCGGATTGAAGAAATCCCGGACCTTGTCCATGAAGGTCTTGGCACGGGGGCTGTGCGTCGCGCTTCCCTTGGTGCTGGCTTCCAGTTGGCGTAACAGCTCTTTCTGGGTTTCCGTCAGCTTGACGGGGGTCTCCACCGTGACGTGGCACATCAGGTCGCCATAACCGCTTCCACGCAGGGTCTTGATTCCTTTTCCGCGCAGGCGGAAAGCCTGGCCTGTCTGGGTTTCCGCCGGGATTTTGAGTTTTGCATGTCCCTCGAGGGTGGGGATTTCGATTTCACCGCCCAGGGCGGCCACCCCGAAGCTCACCGGCATTTCGCAATGCAGGTCCGCCCCCTCCCGTTCAAATACCGGGTGCGGACGAATCTGCACCACGACATACAAATCGCCCGACGGGCCACCCGCCACCCCGTGTTCTCCCTCTCCGGCAAGCCGAACCCGATCACCATGATCAATCCCTGCGGGGATCTTGACCGCCAGGGTTTTGTAGCGCTTGGTTCGTCCTGCTCCCCCACAGTCCGTGCAGGGCTGTGAAATGGTTTTGCCGGTGCCATGGCAGGCTGGGCAGGTTTGCTGAATGGAAAAGAATCCCTGTTGCATGCGCACCTGGCCCTGGCCACCGCAAGTGGCACAGGTGCTGGGGCTGGTACCGGGTTTGGCGCCACTGCCTTTGCAGGTACCGCAGGTTTCCATGGTGGGAATGCGGATTTGTGTTTCGGCCCCCCGTGCCGCCTCTTCCAGGCTGATTTCCAGGTTGTAACGCAGGTCGGCGCCACGATAGACGCCCCCCTGCCGTGTTCGGCCTGCTGCCCCGAACAAGTCGCCAAAAATATCCCCGAAGGCATCCGAAAAACCACCTCCCATTCCGCCGAATCCCGGGCCTCCTGGACCGCCGCCATGGGAGGGGTCGACCCCTGCATGGCCATAACGGTCGAAGGCGGCCCGCTTGTCGGCGTCCGACAGGATTTCGTAGGCTTCCTTGGCTTCCTTGAACTGTGCCTCGGCCTTTGCGTTGTCCGGATTGCGGTCCGGGTGGTATTTCATGGCCAACTTGCGGTATGACTTCTTGATATCTTCTTCAGAAGCATCCCGGTTAACCCCAAGGACTTCGTAGTAATCGCGTTTGCTCATGCTGGGGCGCTTATTTCTGGTGTTTGTCCTTCACTTCCTCGAACTCGGCATCCACCACGTTTTCATCCTTGGAGGTGGTTCCTGCCGCCGATGCACCGGCGCCAGCGGTTTCTGCCTGCGCGGTATTTTCCGTACTGGTGCTGTACATTTTTTCAGCAAGCTTGTGGCTGGCTTCCGAGAGCGCTTCGGTCTTGGCAGTCATGGCGGCCGAATCCCCGGATTTGATGGCATCTTCGGCTTCCTTCAAGGCTGCCTCGATTTTGCCTTTCTCATCGGCGGTCAGTTGGCTGCCATGGTCCTTGAGGGACTTGGTGACGTTGTGCACCAGGGCTTCCAGGGTGTTTTTGATATTGACCGCTTCGAGATTCTTCTTGTCCTCTTCGGCATGTTCCTCTGCATCCTTGACCATGCGCTGGATTTCGGTTTCGGACAGCCCCGAATTGGCTTTGATCGTGATCTTGCTTTCCTTGCCGGTGGCCTTGTCCTTGGCACTGACATGCAGGATCCCGTTTGCGTCGATATCAAACGTGACTTCGATTTGGGGCATGCCGCGCGGCGCGGGAGGGATGTCCGTGAGGTTGAACTGGCCCAGGCTCTTGTTGCCGTTCGCCATTTCCCGCTCGCCCTGCAGGACATGGATGGTCACGGCGGACTGGTTGTCATCGGCAGTGGAAAATACCTGGGATGCCTTGGTGGGGATCGTGGTGTTTTTATGGATCAGGCGCGTCATGACACTTCCCAGGGTCTCGATGCCGAGGGAGAGGGGGGTGACATCCAGCAGCAGTACATCCTTGACCTCGCCTTGCAGCACGCCACCCTGGATGCCTGCGCCAATGGCAACGGCCTCATCGGGGTTCACATCCTTGCGCGGCTCGCGTCCAAAGAGTTCCTTCACCCGTTCCTGCACTTTGGGCATGCGCGTCTGTCCGCCCACCAGAATGACGTCGGCAATGTCGCTGATTTTTACGCCGGCATCCTTGATGGCGGTTTCACAGGGCCGGATGGTGCGTTCAATCAGCTCTTCCACCAGGCTTTCCAGCTTGGCGCGCGTGATCTTGACCACCAGGTGCTTGGGGCCGGTGGCGTCGGCCGTAATATAGGGAAGGTTGACTTCCGTCTGCTGGGCAGAGGACAGTTCGATCTTGGCTTTTTCGGCCGCTTCCTTCAAACGTTGCAGGGCCAGGACATCCTTGCGCAAGTCGAGCCCGTTTTCGCGCTTGAATTCGTCGGCAAGAAAATCAATGATACGCAGGTCGAAATCCTCACCCCCCAGGAAAGTGTCCCCGTTGGTGGAGAGCACTTCAAACTGGTGCTCGCCTTCCACTTCAGCGATCTCGATGATGGAAATGTCGAAAGTCCCGCCGCCCAGGTCATAGACGGCGATTTTCCGATCCCCTTCCTTTTTGTCGAGGCCAAAGGCCAGCGCTGCTGCGGTGGGTTCATTGATGATGCGCTTGACTTCAAGGCCTGCAATGCGTCCGGCATCCTTGGTGGCCTGGCGCTGGCTGTCATTGAAGTAGGCGGGCACCGTAATGACGGCCTCGGTCACTTCTTCACCGAGGTAGTCTTCCGCGGTCTTTTTCATTTTCTGCAATACGGCTGCCGAAATTTCAGGCGGCGCCATTTTCTTTCCGCGGACTTCCACCCAGGCGTCCCCATTGCCTGCCTTCACGATGCTGTAAGGCACCATGTTGATGTCCTTCTGCACCATGTCTTCTTCGAACTTGCGCCCGATCAGGCGCTTGACGGCAAAGAGGGTGTTCCTGGGGTTGGTGATTGCCTGGCGCTTGGCAGGGGCCCCCACCAGCACTTCGCCGTCTTCCATGTAGGCCACGATGGACGGCGTGGTGCGAGCGCCTTCTGCATTTTCAATGACCTTGGGCTTGCCACTTTCCATGACGGCCACGCAGGAATTGGTGGTGCCCAGATCGATACCAATGATTTTGCCCATGTTCTTCTGCCTCTAAAAGTCTGTGAATGGTGTTTAAATCGGGTTATATCCCGAATATTCAAGGGGTCAGGCGTTTTTTCCTTTTGCAACCGTGACCAGGGCGGGCCGCAGTACCCGCTCATGCAGCGCAAAACCCTTCTGCATGACGTTCAGCACTGTGTTGGGCTGGGCTTCTTCGCTTTCCAGGGAAGCAATGGCCTGGTGACGGTTGGGGTCGAATTTTTCCTGTACCGGGTTGATTTCCGTGATGTTGAATTTTTCAAAAATGTTGGCGAGTTGGCGCGC
>JAKBAT010000052.1 GCA_021808815.1 Pseudomonadota bacterium | reverse complement strand
AATCCACCACGGCCACGTTGAGTTTCCAGTGGCGTGCGTTGGCTTCCGCAACGGCGGCCTCCATGGCCTGACGGGCCTTGGCCAGGGAGATGGGCGACCCGTAGGGGATGTCGAAAGGCATTGTGTCAGGCACATTGTCCAGGGGGGAAGCCGCCTGTACAGGCGCCAGAGGGAGTAGCATTGCCACACAGGAAAGGGTAAGCAGGGAACGGGGCAGGTGCATGGTAACCTCCTGTCAAGAAAATGGTGTGCTGTCGATTCTATCCCACAAATTACACCGTGTTCCCTGAAACTATCCTTTCGGTTTTGTTGTCATTAACGCGGTATCCTATGATCTTTTCGTGACCCAGGAGCTGAACCCATGAGAATCCAGTCCTTTCCCCAGTTGATGCTTGTCGCTGCCGTTGCGTTGTCGTTGCAGGGGCTTCCTGCGCATGCTGCCGATACCTCCACGCCTCCCCCTCCCCCCGCCGTCACGCAGGAGGGTTGGAGCGGCTATTCCGAAGTGAATTGGGTGGATCATACCCAGCGCATGCTGGCTGACCTGAAAACCAAACTGAATTTGTCGGGCGAACAACAGGACGCCTGGAATACCTGGTCCAGCGGTGTGGTGGACAATGTGCGGGCGCAAACCGAGAAGATCCACGCCTGGCACGACGCCCACGCGAAGCTCGGGCCCATGTCCGACCCGGCCCATGCCCACCTGACGACGCCGGAGCGCATGTCCCAGGGCCTGGAGCACATGAAAACCGAAATCAAGCGCATGCAGGATCACGTGGCGCTGCTGGAAATGGCGCTGAACCATACCAAAACCTTCTACGAAACTCTTAATACCGACCAGAAAACCATATTTGACCTGTACTGGCAGCAGTCCTACCAGGGTGGCTGGATAGGCCATAGCGCGATGGGGCACGACAGCACACACGAAGGACACATGGAATCGGGACACGGCATGGGCGCATATTGAGGAGGCTGCCATCATGAATATTCCCTCGAAGTCATTTCGCCAACTCGCATCGGTGGCCTGCCTGCTGGGGCTGTGCGGAACGTTGCCGGCCTGGGCGGATCATGGCGGAGGCGGCGGGCACGGAGGGGGTGGACATATGGGGGGAGGTGGCGGCCGTGGATTCGGAGGCGGGCAGTACCATGGCTTTGCCGGAAACAATGGCCACTACTGGGGTGGGGGCTACGGTGGCTATGGCGGCTACAGAGGCGGCTGGGGTGGTGGCTGGGGTGGGCGACCCTGGTACCGTGGGGACTGGGGATGGGGTGGCTGGGGATGGGGCGGCTGGGGGTTCGGCATGGGTTTGGGGACAGCCTGGGCCCTGAGTGATCCCTGGCTCTACAATCCTTATCCGTGGGGGGCCGGGTACTATGGTTATGGTGCCGCCTCCCCCACCGTGGTCGTCAATCAGGCCCCGGTGTCGCCCCAGGGCACAACCTACCTGGGTTCGACGCAACAAGCCGCACCTCCACAAAGCTGGTTTTATTGCGATTCTGCAAAGGGATACTATCCTTACGTGCCGCAATGCCCCGAGCCCTGGCGGGCCGTTCCGGCCACGCCACCGGGGGCGATCAGCCAGTAGCCTAGCGGTAGACCAACACCGGGATTTCGGAGTGGGTCAGGACTTTCTGGGTTTCACTGCCCAGCAACAGTCCTGCCAGCCCACGCCGGCCGTGTGATGCCATCATGATGAGATCGCATTGCCGTTCCCGGGCCGTCGTGATGATGCCGGTATAAGGTGAGAACTCGGTGCTCCTGGCCGTATCGAAGGGGACGCCGGCAGCTTTTGCCTGCTCGGCAAACTGTCGCAGGTGCTGCGTGGCTTCGGCTTCCAGTTGTTCCATCACCGTTTGCGGTGTTTCCACGGCAAACTCCGTCATGGGCAGGTACTCCACCACGCAGGTGTAAGCAGTGACACGGGCGCCCAGTGCCTTGGCCATTTCAAGGCCACCCGACACGGCTTTGTGGGAGAGTTCGGAGCCATCCGTGGCGATCAGGATATGTTTGAACATGGCAACCTCGCTGGAAAAAAAGGGGTGAAGACCTGTTTCCGTCATTATATTCCCGGCTGATGTACACTAACGGACTTTCCTGAACTTGATGAGACTGAAGGGTCCCGGATGATTCCTGAACTTGGACATTTTGCGCTGATATTGGCGCTGCTGTTGTCGGCGGCACTGGCCTTCTTCGCCCTGGTGGGTGCCCAGCGGGGTGTCGCTGTCTGGATCGGCCTTGCCCGTCCCACGGCGCTGATGTTGCTCTTGTGCGTGGCCGCGGCTTTTGCCTGCCTGGCCTGGGCATTTCTGCACAATGACTTTTCCGTGCTCTACGTCAGTCAGCACTCCAACTCGAAGCTTCCCGTGCAGTACCAGTTTTCTGCCGTATGGGGTGGGCACGAAGGTTCGTTGCTGCTCTGGGTGATGATGCTGTCCGGCTGGACGGGGGCCGTGGCCCTGTTTTCCCGGCGCCTTCCGGATCCCATCGTGGCCCGCGTGTTGGGCGTGCTGGCCTTGGTGATACTGGGCTTCCTGCTGTTCATCCTGCTCACTTCCAATCCTTTCGACCGGTTGTTTCCCGCTGCACAGGAAGGGCGGGATCTCAATCCCCTGCTGCAGGATCCCGGGCTTGTGTACCACCCCCCCATGCTGTACATGGGGTATGTGGGATTCTCGGTGGCATTTGCCTTTGCACTGTCGGCCCTGATTTCCGGCAAGCTCGATGCTGCCTGGGCACGCTGGTCCCGGCCTTGGACCCTGGCCGCATGGGTGTTCCTGACCCTGGGGATCTGTTTCGGTTCGCGCTGGGCCTACTATGAGCTGGGCTGGGGCGGATGGTGGTTCTGGGATCCGGTGGAAAATGCCTCGTTCATGCCCTGGCTGGTGGGTACGGCGCTGATCCATTCCCTGGTGGTGACAGAAAAGCGTGGCGCTTTCAAACGCTGGACCGTATTGTTGGCCATCGCCGCGTTCTCCCTGTCGTTGCTCGGTACTTTCATTGTCCGCTCAGGGGTGCTGACTTCTGTACATGCCTTCGCCTCCGACCCGCGTCGTGGCATTTTCGTACTGGTTTTCCTCGCCTTCGTGATTGGGGGCTCCCTGACCCTGTTTGCCTGGCGCGCTCCTGCGGTGGGGGAGGGTGGGCGATTCAAACTGGTATCGCGCGAATCGTTCCTGCTCCTCAACAACGTGCTGCTGGTGGTGGCGGCAGGCTCGGTGCTGTTGGGCACCATTTACCCTATGGTGATCGACGCGCTCAACCTGGGCAAGCTGTCCGTCGGTCCGCCCTATTTCAATGCTGTCTTCGTGCCGATCATGGTGCCGCTGCTGGTGATCCTGCCCGTGGGAACGCTGGCGCACTGGAAGCGCGCCCAGTTGGCCCAGGTGCTCAAAACCCTCCGGCTGGACATGGTCATTGCGGTGGTGGTGGGGATCGCGGTGCCTTTCCTCATGGGCGGGTTTTCCCCCCTCTCGGCCCTGGGTATTGCCGTGGCCACCTGGCTTGCCCTGGGCGTGACACGCCAGGTATGGTCATGGCGCAAGGTGCGACACATCCCTTTCTGGTTCTGGGGCATGCAAACGGCCCATCTGGGACTGGCGGTCTTCGTGGTGGGGGTAACCCTGATCAAGGGTTACGAACTGGAGCGCGATGTTCGCATGGGTCCGGGGGATACCCTGACCCTTGCCGGCACGACCTTCCGGCTGGTGGGCGTGGAAGAGGTGCCCGGCCCCAATTACAGTGCCATGCGCGGTACCCTCACCTATGGGCAGGGCGGGGTGGCCGATGGCCGGTTGCTGCCGGAAAAAAGGACCTATTTCTCCTCCCCCATGCCCATGACGGAAGCCGCCATTCATTCGAGTCTGGATCGTGACCTGTATGTGTCGCTGGGAGAACCGCTGAATGGCGGTGCCTGGAGCGTGCGCATCTACTACAAACCCTTCGTGAACTGGATATGGGGGGGCTGTGTGCTGATGGCATTGGGGGGCATCCTGGCCGCATCGGACCGTCGTTACCGCGTGGGGAGCAAGCGCGTGCAGGAGACGGCAGCATGACACGCAAGTTCAACGCCTGGTTCCTGATTCCGTTGTTTGCTTTTGTGGGGCTGGTGGCCTTCATGGCCATCGGGTTGAATCGCGACCCCCATCTGGTGCCTTCCCCCCTGATTGACCGTCCCGCACCGAATTTCCTGTTGCCGCAGTTGCAGGGTCCGGGCAAAACCATCAGCCCTGGCGCATTCCGGGGGCAGGTATGGTTACTCAACGTGTGGGCGTCCTGGTGTGTCTCCTGCCGCGAGGAACACCCCATCCTGCTCAAGTTCTCCCGCGCCCACAGCGTTCCCATGGTCGGGCTCGACTACAAGGACCAGCCCGCGGATGCCCTGAAGTGGCTGGGAGATTACGGCGACCCCTACACCATGACTGCAGTGGACGCGGACGGTCGCGTGGGGATCGACTATGGGGTCTATGGCGTTCCGGAAACCTATGTGGTCGACAAAAACGGCATCATTCGCTATAAGCAGATCGGTCCCATTACTCCAGAGGCCCTGCAACAAAATATCATGCCCCTCATCGCGGAGCTGCAGAAATGATGCGCTGGCTCTGGATCCTGGTGTTGTGTGTTTCCTGGCCTGTGCAGGCGGAGGAAGCCAAGCCCCTGGCGGAAGATCCCGTGGTGGAACAGCGCCTGATCAAGATTGCCGAGGAAATGCGCTGCCTGGTATGCCAGAACGAGTCGCTTGCGGGATCCCGGGCCGACCTTGCCGAAGACCTGCGACGGGAAATCCGGGCCCAGATCCGCCAAGGAAAAAGCGACCAGGAAGTGATGGCATTCATGGTGTCGCGTTATGGCGATTTCGTACGGTATCGTCCCCCGGTGAAACCCACCACCTGGTTGCTGTGGTTCGGTCCCTTCCTGCTGCTGGCCCTGGGTGTTGGCGTGCTGTGGCGCGTACTGCGCCAGCGGAACCGTGCTGCGTTGGAACCGACGCTGTCTCCCGAACAGAAAAAACAAGCTGAGGCGCTGTTGCGCGATCCATCATGACGTCATTCCTGATTGCCGCCGGCCTGCTGTGCCTGGTGGTGGTAGCCCTGTTGTTCTTTTTCCTGCTGCGCCGGCGCGGGATGGTCAGCGACAATCGCAAGGCGCTGAATGCCGCGGTGTATCGTGACCAGCTCACGGAACTCGCCTCGGAGCATGAGGAGGGCAGCCTCGAAGATGCCGACTATGCGCAGGCGCGGGACGAAGTGCAACGCCGCCTGCTGGAAGATACTGCCGTAACGCCGGAAGTCACCGATTATGCCCATGGGCGCAAGGTGGCCGTGGCCGTGTTGCTGGCGCTTCCGGTCATGGCGGCCGGACTGTACGCCTGGCATGGGCACCCGGAAGCCTTCGATCCCCAGCGGGCGCCCCAGCTCGTGGAACAGCAGCAGATCAATGCCATGGTGGAATCGCTGGCCGCGAAGCTTGCCAAGAATCCGGATGATCCGGAAGGGTGGGCCATGCTGGCACGCTCCTACATGAACCTGGATCGGCCCAAGGATGCGGTGGTGGCGTTTTCGCACCTGAGCGCGCAGATGAAGGACAATCCGCAGCTCATGGTGGATTACGCGGAAGCCCTGGCAGCCTCGGGTGAAGAGAACGGCATGGTGAAGGGCTTCATGCTGGTACAGCAGGCGCTTGCCCTGGAACCGGGCAATGCCAAAGGTTTGTTCCTGGCGGGGGGCTTTGCCTTTGCGGCCCAGGATTATCGCAAGGCGGCGGGTTACTGGGAAAAGCTGATGCCCTTGCTCGATCCGGGCTCGCAGGATGCCAACTTCGTGCTGCAGAACCTCAATCTTGCCCGTTCCAAGGTGCACCTGCCGGCGCTTTCGGCCGACAAATTCGCGATGGCGGACGGTCCTGCCAGCCCCGGGGCCGCGACAGGCTCCAGTGCCCTGGCCGGACACGTGGTGCTGGACCCTGCCTTGAAAGACAAGGCCCAGCCCTCAGACACGGTGTTCATTTTTGCCCGTGCCGTGAACGGACCGCGCATGCCGTTGGCCGTGTTGCGTACCACTGTGGCACAGCTGCCCCTCGATTTCGAACTGACGGATGCCATGGCCATGAGCCCCCAGTTCAACTTGTCTTCAGCCGGGTTGGTGCGGGTGGAAGTGCGGGTCTCCCGCTCAGGAAGTGCAACACCCAGCAGTGGCGACCTGGTGGGGGCGAGCCTGCCCGTGAAGCCGGGGACGCGCGGCATCACGCTCACCATCAGCCGGGTGCAGCCCTGATGCCAGCCCTGCCTACTGCTTGAGGGTACGGGCGGCGCGCTGCGCCTGTTCCACGGCGGTTTTGGCCTCGGGGGGCATGTAGTTCTCGTCGTGCTTGGCCAGCACTTCCGAGGCAATGAACGTGTTGTTATCCCCGAGCTTGCCTTGTGCCACGACCCCTCGCCCTTCGCGGAACAGGTCAGGCAGGATCCCGGTGTACTGCACGGGAAACTCCCGAGCGGTGTCCGTGACGATGAAGTGCGCCGTAATGCCGTCCCGTGTCAGGGAGCCAGCCTTGACCAGCCCTCCAATACGGAACGCCCTGTTTTTGGGGGCTTCGCCGTTGGCAATTTGCGTGGGGGTGTAAAAAAAGACCAGGTTGCTGCGAAAGGCGTTGAGCACCAGTGCCGCAGCGACGCCCAGGACTGCCAGTGCCACCAGGATCAGCAACAGACGTTTGTGGCGCGGTTTCATGAGGACAACTCCTGACCCGGCAGGCGCGACAGGATGGCCTGGCGGCGTTTGCGCAGCAGTAACGGCTCGATCACCATGCCCACCAGGCAGGCACCAAAGCTGGGCCAGACGTAGAGTCCGTAACCGCCCATGTTCCAGAAATCATTCCAGTCATTCCATTGCATTTCGTTTCACCCACTCGCTGGTCAATTCACGTTCCAGGATGATGCAACGCACCCGCATCAGGGCCATGGTGATGGTGTAGGCCCAGAATCCGAAGGCCATCAGCAACATGCCCAACAGCATGACGTGGGCCATGCTGGGGGCCTTGGTCATGGAAACCGAAGCCCCCTGGTGCAGGGTATTCCACCACTGTACGGAAAAATAAATGATGGGGATGTTCACGACGCCCACCAGAGCAAGGATTGCGCCTGCCTTGTCCGCGCGCCGCGGATCGTCGATGGCCGCCTGCAGGGCGATGAACCCCAGATACAGGAAAAACAGGATTAATTGGGAAGTGAGGCGGGCATCCCACACCCACCAGGCACCCCACATGGGCTTGCCCCAGAAGGAGCCGGTCCACAGCGACAGGAAGGCAAACATGGCGCCGGTGGGCGCCAGTGCCGACATCATCATGCCGGAAAGGCGGGTATTGAAAGCCAGGCCCAGGGCCGCCCAGAAGGCCATGACGCAGTAGATGAACATGGACATCCAGCTGGCGGGCACATGGACGAAAATGATGCGGTAACCTTCCCCCTGCTGGGCATCGGTGGGGGCAACCGCCAGGCCCGTCCACAGGCCGGCGCCCAGCAGCAGTACGGCAGCCGCCGCGAAAAAAGGGATCACCCTGCCTGCCAGGGGATAGAAGGTGGCCGGCGAGGCAAACTTGAACCAGTTGATCAGGGATCTGCTCATGCCATTACTCCAACGCAACGCGCAGCGCCACGGTGGTGACCCACGGCGCAAATACGGCACATACCAGCAACAGGGCCCCCAGCAGGGACAGGTGGCCCTCGGCGCCCAGCCCCGCCAGGTCCGATTCCACCGCGCCTGCCCCGAAAATCAGGGCGGGGATGTACAAGGGCAGTATCAGCAGTGACAGCAACACGCCACTGCCGCGTACCCCCAGGGTCAAGGCGGCACCCACCGCTCCGATCAGGGACAGGATGGGGGTCCCCAGCAGGAGCGACAGCACCAGAATCCAAAGACTGCGGCCTGACAGGTCAAATTGCAAGCCCAGCAGGGGAGCGATCAGGACCACGGGCAGGCCGGCCACCAGCCAGTGGGCCAGTATCTTTCCGGCCACCAGCAGCGTGAAGGGTTGGGGGGACAGTGCCATTTGTTCCAGGGTGCCGTCCTGGTGGTCTGGCGCAAACAGGCGCTGCAGTCCCAGCAGCGTGGCCAGCAGGGCCCCGATCCAGAGCGCTCCCGGGGCAATCTTGCGCAGCAGCTCCGGATCAGGCCCGATGCCCAGGGGCAGCAGGTTGACGACGATCACGAAAAAAAACAGTGCCGTGATGACTTCCGTCTTGTGGCGCGCTGCCAGCAACAGATCGCGTCGCACTGCCTGGCGAAAGGGGGTGATCGAGGAAGCGGTCATAGGGTGATGCACATCCCCGGCGCAAGGGAAAGGGACTGGTGGCTGGTGAGGAGGACACTGCCGCCCTGTGCCAGGTGGGATTCGAGATGTTCCGTCAATACGGCCGCTGCGTGCACATCCAGGGCGGTATAGGGCTCATCGAGGATCCACAGGCGGGCAGGACGCAGGCGCAGGCGGCACAGCAATACCCGGCGCCTCTGTCCGGCGGAAAGATAGCGGACAGGCAATCGTTCCCGTCCGGACAGGCCAAACCGTGTCAGGGCATCCCGCACCGCCGGTGCCGTGGTGGCAAACCCTTCCATGCCCAGGCCCAGCGTGAGGTTTTCCAGGGGGGTCAGTTCTTCCTTGAGCGCACCCTGATGGCCCAGGTACAACAGGTCGGCATGATAGGCGGAACGGTTGGCGCGCACGGGAACGCCGTTCCAGGCGACACTCCCGGTCGCGGGCTCGGAGAGGCCGGCCAGAATGCGCAGCAGGCTGGTCTTGCCCGCACCATTGGTGCCGGCAATCTGCAGCCACTGACGATCGGGCAGGTCGAAGCTCAGGTCCTGGAACAGGACCCGTTCGCCCCTTTGGCAGGTCAGGTGAGAAACGGCAAGCATATTTGCGCTATTCTACAGGATTCGATCCCAGAAACCGGGGGGAACCTCCATGAAACAGACCCTGGCCATTTCCGGGATGACCTGCGCATCCTGCGTGGCGCACGTGGAAGAAGCGCTCCAGCATGTCCCGGGCGTCACGGAGGCCCAAGTCAACCTGGCGACGGAGCGCGCCGAGGTGACGCTGGAGGAGACTGCTGTCGCCCCAGATACCGTGACGCATCTGGTGCGCGCCGTGGTGGCGGCGGGCTACGGGGCCAAGGCAGTGAACGACGACGTCTTTGCCCGGGAAGACGAGGCGGTACAGGCGCGTGATGCCCGCGAATCCAGGGCCGTCATTGCGGCACTGGTGCTGACGTCGCCGCTCCTGCTTTCCATGCTCCTGCATCTGGTGGGCGTGACGTTCATGCTCTCTGCGGGGTGGCAATGGGCGCTCGCCACGCCGGTGCAGTTTGTGCTGGGCTGGCGTTTTTATCGTGCCGGGTGGACGGCGTTACGGAATTATTCGGGCAACATGGACCTGCTGGTGGCCCTGGGGACATCAGCGGCCTACGGGCTGAGCGTGGTGCAGGCCCTGCGCGGGGAGACGGGATTGTACTTCGAGGCCAGCAGCGTGGTGATTACGCTGGTGCTGCTGGGGAAACTGCTCGAATCGCGCGCACGACGACGTGCCGCCGATGCGATCCGCGCCCTGCAGTTGCTGCGCCCCGAAACGGCGCGGCTCATCGACCCCGGACGTCCCGTCCGTTTCAACCGGGCCATTCCCACCGAACACCTGCTCCCTGCTGACCGGGTGCTGGTACTGCCGGGGGAGCGCATTCCAGCGGACGGCAGGGTGGAGGAAGGGGAAAGCGATGTGGATGAATCCCTCCTCACCGGAGAAAGTGCGGCCATCCGCAAACGGCCGGGGCAGCCCGTGACAGGCGGTACGATCAATGGTGCCGGGCGGCTGATCGTGCAAGTGACGGCCACGGCAGCCGAGGGAACACTGGCACGCATCATCCGGCTGGTGGCGGGCGCCCAGGCCACCAAGCCTCACATCCAGCGTCAGGTGGACCGGGTGAGTGCGCTCTTCGTGCCCGTGGTGCTGGTACTGGCCCTGCTCACGTTCTTGGGCAATTTCTGGTGGCATGGGGCGGTGGGGCCTGCCCTGGTCAACGCCGTTTCGGTGCTGGTGATTGCCTGCCCCTGCGCCCTGGGGCTGGCGACCCCGGTCTCGATTCTGGTCGGCACGGGGGTGGCGGCCCGACGGGGTATCCTGATCAAGGATGCGGGGGCGCTTGAAGTGGCCCATGCCGTCACGGTCGTGGCCTTCGACAAAACCGGCACCCTCACGGAGGGGCAGCCTGCCGTGCAGCAATTCCAGGCCCTGGACCCTGCACAGGGCACCGCGGCACTGGCTGCTGCGGCCGGACTGCAGTCGGGCAGCGAACACCCGCTGGCCAGGGCCCTGCTGTCCTGGGCGGAAACCCATGGAGCCGCCCCTTGCAGCGTACGCAAGGTGGTGGCCCGTCCGGGGTTGGGTCTCCAGGGGGAACTGGACGAGGGACCCTGGCAGGGCCGCCCACTCCTGCTCCTGAGCCACAACGGATTGGTGGAACAACAACCGGCGCTGGCGACCCAGTACGCCGGCACCGTGTTGCCATCATTGCAGTCTGGCGCGACCGTGTCCTGGCTGCTGTTGCAGGAAGAGAATGCCTGGCGGCCCCTGGCCTGGATGGCCTTCGGAGATCCAGTGCGGGCAGAGGCGGCGGCGGCCATTGCCCATTTACGTCGCCTGGGAATCCGTACGGTACTGGTGTCAGGAGATCACGAAGGTGCTGCGCAGCGGGTGGCCAAGCTCCTGGGGATGGACCAGGTCTTTGCCAATGTATCGCCGGCTCGCAAGGCGGACATCGTGGCGTCGCTGCGTTCGGGAGGCCAGGTGGTGGCCATGGTGGGGGACGGGGTGAATGATGCGCCGGCCCTGGCTGCTGCTGATGTGGGGATTGCCATGGGTTCGGGGACCGATGTGGCCATGCATGCCGCGGGTATCACGCTGCTGCGCAGCGACCTTGCCCTGATCCCGGCAGCCCTGTGGATTTCACGGCGCACCTGGCAGAAAATCCGCCAAAATCTGTTCTGGGCATTTTTCTATAACCTGGTGGGCATTCCCCTGGCCGCGGCCGGATGGCTCACTCCCGTGGTGGCGGGGAGCGCCATGGCGTTTTCCAGTGTCAGTGTCGTGACCAATGCCCTGCTGCTGCGACGTACCACACGGGACTGACCAGATGCGCGACAAGCCCCGCCGTTCAGGGCGGGGAAGGATAGCGCGGATGCCGCGGGCATCCTTGTCTTTGGTTGCTTCCTAAATCGGTGTCTCCTGTTGCTCGATATATTGCTTGATGATGCCAATCGGCGCGCCTCCACACGAAGAGGCAAAATACGATGGCGACCACAACACATTTTTCCAATACCGTTTCCGCAAATCCGGTCTTTCCTTGCGCAACAACCGACTGGAGACACCTTTCAGGCTGTTCACCAGCACCGATACCGCCAGCTTGGGCGGATATTCCACCAGCAGATGCACATGATTGTCTTCCCCGTCCATTTCCACCAGAGATGCTTCCATGTCGTCACACACCTTGCCGAACATCCGGCGCATCCGGTCGATGGCGTCGCCATCAAACACCTTGCGACGATATTTCGCCACAAACACCAAATGGACATGCATCTTGAAAACACAATGCCTGCCGTGTCGAATTTCGTTGTCTTTTTCCATAGGCCAAATATAATTAAGCCATGAAACGCTTGCAAGCGTTCAAATTCGAGTTGCGGCCCAACGGCGAACAAGCCCGCTCCATGCGCCGCTTCGCCGGGTCGTGTCGCTTCGTGTTCAATCAGGCGCTTGCAATGCAGAAAGCTCTCTATGAGAGTGGCGAAAAGAAGCTGGGCTATGCCGGACTGTGCAAAGCCCTCACAGAATGGCGCAATAGCGCCGAAACAGCATGGCTGGCCGATGCTCCTGTACATCCACTACAGCAGACACTCAAAGACTTGGAACGCGCCTATACCAACTTCTTTGCCAAGCGTGCCGACTTCCCCCGTTTCAAGAAAAAAGGGCAACACGATAGCTTCCGGTATCCTGATGCCAGGCAATTCAAAATAGACCAGACAAACAGCCGCATCTTCTTGCCGAAACTCGGTTGGCTTCGTTATCGCAACAGCCGGAATGTGCTAGGTGTTGCCAAGAACATCACTGTATCGGCCAACGGCGGAAAATGGTTTGTGAGTTTCCAGACCGAGCGCGAAATTGAACAGCCGGTGCATCCGGCCACCAGTATCGTCGGCATCGACGTGGGTATCACCCGCTTCGCAACATTGTCCGATGGTAGCCATATAGAACCGCTCAACACCTTCAGGAACCACCAGCAAAGGCTTGCACGCTATCAGCGTGCCATGTCTCGCAAGACGAAGTTCAGCAGCAACTGGAAGAAGGCGAAAGCCCGCGTCCAGAAGATTCACACGCGCATCGCCAATGTCCGCCGCGACTTCCTGCACAAGACCTCGACCACGATCAGCCAAAACCACGCGATGGTGTGTATCGAGGACTTGCAGGTGCGGAACATGTCCAAGTCGGCGGCAGGTAGCACCGAGAAACCTGGCAGAAACGTTCGGGCCAAGTCCGGCTTG
>JAKBAT010000051.1 GCA_021808815.1 Pseudomonadota bacterium | reverse complement strand
GATGGCACGCCGGATGCTGACCCTCGAGGAACGGCATCTGGAACGCGAAACCATGCGGTGTGATCACCTGGCGCATCGGTTAACCAGGATGCGCCATCACCTCCTGGAGGGCCGGGCCTTGCGGCTTCAGGGCCTGAAACAACGTCTCGTGCACCCCCAGGAACGCCTCCAGCGACAGCATGTGGCACTGCTGGGGCTGGGACAACGGCTCAGACGCAGCACTCACCCCTTGCTGGAACGCCATCGCCTGGAACTGCAACGGCTCGCCGCCGGCTTTTCCCATCTCAACCCGCAAGCCGTGCTGGCAAGAGGGTTCAGCATCGCACGCACCCCGCAAGGCGTCATTGTCCGGACCAGTGCACAAACGTCTCCTGGTGCAACCCTGCAGTTGACGTTCTCCGAAGGAACGGCAGAAGTCCAGGTCACCGATATCCCGCTTTAATCCCCGGACCGTTCCAGAAACCCCGCAACGATCTGCCGGGCTGCGATCGCCACGCCCGTACCCAGGCAATCCATCACCTCCAATCCAGGCCAGCTTCGCAACCAGGTCAATTGCCGCTTGGCAAGCTGCCGGCTGGCAATGATCCCACGTTCCCGCATGACCTTGCCGTCGTACACGCCTTCCAGATACTGCCACATCTGGCGATACCCCACCGCACGCATGGAAGGCAAATCGGGATGCAATGCGTAGCGGGTGCGCAAATTCCGCAATTCGTCTTCGAGTCCCGCCGCCAGCATGGCATCGAAACGCTGCGTAATGCGTTCGTGCAACTGACTTCGGTCGGAAGGCACCAACCCCAATGCCAGAACTTTCGCCGGCAGGGGATTGCGGCCGCCGCTGCCATGGTGCTGCGACAATGCCCTGCCCGTCAGGCGAAATACTTCCAATGCCCGCTGGATCCTCTGGCTGTCGCCACGATCCAGTCGTCCCGCCGTCACCGGATCTACCTGAGCCAACCTGGCATGCATCGCGGGCCAGCCGTATTGCTGTGCCTCGCGATCGATTGCGGCACGCAATTCCGGATCAGCAGCCGGCAAGGGATCCATTCCTTCCAGCAACGTCTTGAAATAGAGCATGGTCCCCCCGGCAAGCAAAGGGATGCGACCACGCTGGGCAATGCGCGCCATCACCTCCAGCGCCTCTTCCCGGAAACGCGCGGCGGAATAGGGGTCTGTGGGGTCGACACAATCCATCAGATGATGGGGAATCCGGGCACGCAGCGCTGCATCGGGTTTTGCCGTTCCAATGTCCATGCCGCGGTACACGCTGGCCGAATCCACGTTGACGATTTCCATGGGGAAGCGGGTTGCCAGCTCCAGCGCCACTGCGCTTTTGCCGCTGGCAGTGGGCCCCATCAGGCATACCACACGGGCAGGTGAATTCATGCGTGTTCTTCTTATTGGCCGCGCATGAACAGGCGATCCAGATCTCCCAGGCTCATCTGGTACCACGTGGGCCGGCCATGGTTGCATTGGTCGGAACGATCGATGCGTTCCATATCTCGTAACAACGCATTCATTTCCGGGAGGGTCAGCGCGCGATGTGCCCGTATCGCCCCATGACAGGCCCAGGTGGCAAGCAGGGCATTGCGCCGCTCTTCCAGCAGCCGGGAGGCGCCGTACAAGCGCAATTCCGCCAGCAGGTCCCGTGCCAGGGTTTCCGCATCACCTGTCGCCAACAAGGCTGGCAACGCCCTGACCACCAGCATCTCGGGCCCCAGCACCGCCAGGTCCAAGCCAAAAGCCGCCAGCGCTTCCGCATGTGCCTCTGCAGCCGCCACATCGCTGCGCTCTACCCTGAAACTGCACGGCAGCAACAATGGCTGGGATTGCAGGCTCTGCCGGGAAGAGGCCTCTTTCAGCTGTTCGTACAGAATGCGTTCATGTGCCGCATGCATGTCCACCAGCACAAGGCCCTGCGCATTCTGCGCCAGAATGTAAATGCCATGGAGTTGCCCCAGGGCATAACCCAGGGGGGGCGGCTTGCCGTCAACGGCCGGAGCAGGCGCTGAATCCGGAATGGGAGGGGGGACACCCCGGGAATACGCCAAGGGCCCAAACAGCGCGGCATGAAAAGCATCCGGTTCGCGAATTTCCAGTGCCTGCTGTTGCGGAAAACGCGCCGTCTCTGCAACAGCGGCGCCCCCAGGTGCCATGAGCGGCGCATTTCGACCCGGCACAGTATCGGACAGCAGCCGGCTGATGGCCTGAAATACGAACCGGTGCACGGCCTGCGACTCCCGGAAACGCACCTCCGTTTTTGCCGGATGCACGTTCACATCCACGGCAGCAGGGTCCAGTTCGAGGTACAACACATAGGCAGGATGGCGCTGGTGATGCAACACGTCCTGGAATGCCTGCCGGATGGCATGGGCAATCAGCTTGTCACGAACAAAGCGTCCATTGACATAAACGTACTGTGCATCCCGGGCTGCCCGGGAATAGGAGGGCCTGGCCACCCAGCCCTGCAGGCGCAATCCGGCAGCCTGTACGTCCAGTTGCAGGGAAGCCTCCACAAAGGCTTCCCCCAATACCGCCCTGACCCGCAATGCGCGCTCCGAAGCAGGCCAGTGGCGCTGGGCACGTCCATTGTGCGACAGGCGAAATGCCACTTCAGGTGCCGCAAGCGCCAGACGCCGCAATAATTCATCGCAGTGCCCATATTCGGTGCTTTCGGATTTGAGGAATTTTCGTCGTGCCGGCGTTTCTGAAAACAACTGGGACAGGATCACCGTGCTGCCCGCTTCCCGTGCAGCCGGAACCACCGATTCGATGTGGCCGGCCCGGCTACGGATGCTGAATGCCTGGGTCGCCTCGCGACGTCGGCTCACGATGGCCAGGTCGGACACGGCAGCCATGCTCGCCAGGGCCTCGCCACGGAATCCCAGGCTGGACACCCCTTCCAGGTCCTGCAATGTACGAATCTTGCTTGTCGCATGGGGCGACAGCGCCAAGGGCAGATCCTCGGAGTCGATGCCCTGACCGTTGTCGTCAACCCGGATACGTTGGATGCCTCCCTGTTCCAATGCAATGGTGATATCGCTGGCCTGTGCATCCAGGGCATTCTCCAGCAATTCCTTGAGTGCCGAGGCAGGGCGCTCCACCACCTCGCCAGCGGCGATCTGCGCAATCAACACTGGGTCGAGCCGTGCGATCCGGCTCATGGGGAGGTGGCAAGCTGCTTTCCCTTCAAGCCGGACTGCAGTGCGCGGGATTTGCTCAAAGGCGGGTTGGCCGCCAGGTAATTCTGGATGCCTGCAAGAATGGCATAGGCCAGATTTTCCTGGTACTGCGGTTCGTTGAGGCGATGTTCTTCCTCAGGATTGGTAATGAAAGCGGTTTCGACCAGAATGGACGGGATATCGGGCGATTTGAGCACGGCAAAACCCGCCTGTTCCACTTCACCCTTGTGCAGAGTGTTGACCTGGCCCAGCTCGCCTAAAACCGCCTGCCCCATTTTCAGGCTGTCATTGATGGTGGCCGTCTGGGACAGGTCAAACAATGTCTGGGCAAGATACGTCTCTTTCCGGTTGATGTTGATGCCGCCGATCAGGTCTGCCTCGTTTTCGCGTTTTGCGAGCCAGCGTGCCGCAACGGAAGTGGCCCCCTTTTCGGACAAGGCAAAAACAGAAGAGCCCCGGGCATCCCCATTGATGTAAGCATCGGCATGAATCGAAACAAACAGGTCGGCGTGATAGCGCCGGGCCTTGGCGGTACGGCCCTGCAGGGGAATAAAGTAATCTCCGTCGCGAATCAGTACGGCATGCAGGCCTGGTTGCGCATCGATTTGCGCCTTCAGGCGACGGGCCACCGCCAGGGTGACATTCTTCTCGTAGGTACCATGCTTGCCGTGAGCACCGGGATCCTCACCGCCGTGTCCGGCATCCACGGCAATCAGGATGCGCGAACTGGAACCCGGTTGTTGTGCTGGCGCGGACGGCAGGGCCGGCGACGCCATGTCCGGCGCAATCGGTGTACTGGGCACTGCTGGCGTTTCCGGCTTTCCGACCGTCTCGGGGGGATGTTTGTCCAACAGCGCCATCAAGGGATCCACCGGAGTCTCGGGATAGATATCCAGAATCAGGCGATACCCGTAATCTGCAACGGGTTTCAGCAACGTACTGCTGGCTTTTACCGGGCCTTTCAAGTCGAATACCACCCGTAGTACGCCGGGTTTGAATTTTCCAATCCGGATTCCCTTGATGTAGGGGTCATCCTGCTGCAAATGGCTGGCAATGGCCGTCAACGCCGGGCTTGCCTCCACACCTTCCAGATCCAGCACCAAGCGCTCGGGATTGCTCAATGAAAACAGCACGCTCTGGACCTTGCCGGGAGCCTCGAAAGTGACGCGCGTATATTCTTCGGCAGGCCACAGCCGTACGGAATCGATGCGGGTGGGCGCGGCAGCCGCCGGCATCCCCAAGGTAAAGATCAATCCACCGAGGATCCAAGCATGCTTCAAGCACTGCGCATACGTTCGAGGCATTGTTTTCCTGACTGTGAATACGCCCTCGCCACCAGTTTTCGTCCCTGACCCTCCATCTGCAATGCCACAACCACATCGGCTGCCGGCAACCACCCTTCAGCGCGCTCCGGCCACTCCACAAAACACAGGCCGGAACTGGAGAAACATTCTCGCATCCCTGCCTCTTCCAGTTCGGAAGGGCTTTTGATGCGATAAAAATCAAAGTGATACAAGTATAATCTCGAAACATTATAGGTTTCAAGCAAGGGGTAGGTAGGACTTTTGATGGCCCCTTGTACACCCAACGCCCGCAATACCGAGCGCACCAGCGTTGTTTTGCCCGCCCCCAGTTCCCCTTGAAGCGTCACCAGCATGCCGGGGACCAATGCCCCGGCAAAGCGTTCGCCCCAGGCAATGGTGGCCGCCTCATGGGGCAAGACCTCCTGGAGTTCGGCCACCAAACCGGAAGCAGCAGGCAACATCATACGATCAGGGTCCTGGGTAGACTGTCAGTCCCGGATGGAACCATACCCAATCCCCCATTGGCAAGAAGACCCTCTTGCTATGATGGCCGGATGGAACCCGCCCTCCTGCCACCCCCTGCCCTCAAATCCCGGCTGATCGCCATCGCCCGGACCCTGGGTTTTACGCACGTCGCGGTTTCCCAGCCGACACTCCAGGAAGCCACGGCCCGCCTGGAAAGCTGGCTGGCTGCAGGATACCAGGGAGACATGCATTACCTGGCACGGCACATCCCCCTGCGCCGTGACCCGGGGGCATTGCATCCGGGCACGTTGCGCGTCGTCAGCGTCGCCCTGCCTTATCTCACACACCCCCCCGCGCAGGCAGAGGCCGCCTTGGCCGACCCCGCAAGCGGCTACATTTCGCGTTACGCCCTGGGGCGTGATTACCACAAGGTGTTGCGGCAACGCCTGCAACAATTGGCCGAACGCCTGGCCTCCTACTGGGGTCCGTTCAATTACCGCGTATTCACGGATAGCGCGCCTGTCCTGGAAGTGGAAATCGCGCGACAGGGAGGCTTGGGATGGCGTGGGAAACATACGCTCCTGTTGCGGCGCGATGCCGGCTCTTTCTTTTTCCTCGGCGAGCTGTTCACGGACCTGCCGCTTCCCGTGGACCCTCCGGTTGAAAACCACTGTGGCACCTGCCAGTCCTGCATTGATATCTGCCCAACCCGGGCGATTCTGGGCCCCTATCAGCTGGATGCACGGCGCTGCATTTCCTATCTGACCATTGAACATCACGGCAGCATCCCGGAATTGCTGCGACCCTTGATGGGAAACCGCATCTACGGGTGTGATGATTGCCAGCTGGTTTGCCCCTGGAACCGTTTTGCCCATCTGAGTTCCCTTCCGGATTTCGCACCCCGGTCTGCATTGCAGCAGCGCACACTCTCCGAATTGCTTTCCTGGGATGCCCACCAGTTCGAAGCATTGCTGGCGGGCTCTGCCATTCGCCGGATCGGGCATGAGCGCTGGCTTCGCAATGTCGCCGTTGCCCTGGGCAACGGCCCTGCCACGCAAGAAGCACGTACGGCATTGGGACACCGTCAAAACCACCCTTCTCCTATGGTGCGCGAGCATGTGAACTGGGCATTGACCCGGTTGTCAGAGTAAAATGTGACCATTACCCTTGGTTTTTGGATGCCCGTCTTATTCATGAAGCTACCCGTCAGACGTCTTCAGATTGCCTTTTTCTTGACCGTGTGTCTGGCGCTGTCTGCGGCCGTGCCCGCACAGGGCGTGGAAGGCCTGTCATCCGCCCCTGCCGCAGCATCCTCCCTTCCTGGGCTGGGCGCATCACCCCAGCAACGGGCCTTCCTCATGCCCGAAGAGGCTTTCAAGGTGCAAGCCAGCGCAGCGGAATCAGGCCAGCTGGCGGTGCAATTCGCACCTGCACCGGGGTATTACCTCTACCGCGACCGGATAAAAATTGTCGGAGCAGCCCCCCTGCCGGCGAGCCAGATGACCTTCCCCCAGGCAGAACCCAAGGAAGACCCCAGTTTTGGCCGTGTTTTTGTATACCATCACCCGTTTGCGGTGAACGTTGCCTTGAATGGCGCCCTTCCCGACACCCTGGCGGTTTCCTACCAGGGATGCGCCGAGAAGGGCATCTGTTACCCCCCCACCACGCAGCACTTCGTCCTCGCTGCCAACCACCAGGACTATCTCCCGCTGTCGGCTGACAATGATCTTTCTCCGACCAAGCCTGCGACGGATTCGGCCAATCCCAGGGATTTTGCCGCATATCTCAAAGGTGCCAGGCCGGTTTGGGTACTGGCCAGCTTTTTCGGCTTCGGCCTGTTGCTGGCCCTCACGCCGTGCCTGTTTCCCATGATTCCAATCCTGTCGGGCATCATTGCCGGGCAAGGCAGCAACATCACAAAAAAACGCGCTTTCGGGCTGTCACTGACCTATGTACTGGGCATGGCCGTCACCTATGCAGCAGCGGGCGTCCTTGCTGGCCTGTCGGGTACGCTTCTGTCCAACACCCTGCAAACCCCTCCGGTGCAAATCGCCACAGCAGTGCTGTTCGTACTGCTGGCCCTGTCCATGTTTGACGTCTACCAACTCCAGATGCCTACCGGCTTGCAAAACCGCCTGCATCATTTCTCGGGACGCCTGCCTGGCGGGCAACATTTAGGCGTTGGCCTGATGGGTGTGCTGTCTGCCCTGGTCATGGGGCCTTGCGTCGCAGCCCCCCTGGCAGGGGGACTGCTCTACATTGCCCAGACCCGGGATGTGGTACTTGGCGGGGCGGCATTGTTCATCCTGGCGCTGGGCATGGGAAGTCCCCTGTTGGTCATCGGCACCTCGGCGGGGGCCCTTCTGCCCAAGGCGGGTCGCTGGATGAGTTGGGTCAAGCGGTTTTTTGGCGTACTGTTGCTGGGCGTTGCCCTGTGGATGGTCATCCCCCTCATGGGATCCCGCCTCGACACCAATGGTCCCCACTTCGAACCCGTCACCTCGATGGCAGCCCTGGATCAGGCGTTGCAACGCGCCATTGCGGAAAAGCGTCCTGTCATGCTGGATTTCTACGCGGATTGGTGCGTATCCTGCGTGGAAATGGAAAGACAGGTCTTTCCGCGCCCGGAAGTCAAATCGGCACTATCCCAGGCCATCCTGTTGCGGGCCGATGTCACCGACAGCAGTCCCGACAGCCGGGCCTTGCTGGAGCGTTTCGGTTTGTTTGGCCCGCCCGGGACAATTTTCTTCGACCGGGACGGCCGGGAGCTGGAAAACGAGCGCCTCGCGGGGTTTGTCGACACTCCCCAGTTTCTGGCACATATCCGTCGCGCTCTTCGTTAACGCGTCGCGCGCTCAGTCCAGTTTGAGGAAATGGTCGCGGTAGTGCCGCAGTTCGGCAATGGATTCCTCAATGTCCGCCAACGCCTCGTGTTTCCCTGATTTTTTGAAGGCACCGTAAATCTGGGGTTTCCAGCGTCGGGACAGTTCCTTGAGTGTGCTGACATCCAGGTTTCGGTAATGAAAATAGCGTTCCAGCCGTGGCATGTAATTGGCCATGAAACGCCGATCCTGGCATACCGAATTGCCACACATGGGAGACTCGCCGGCAGGGACATACTGGGCGGCAAACGCCAGCAAACTCTCTTCGGCGGCGGCTTCGTCCAGGGCTGACGCCTTGACCTTGTCAATCAAACCGGAGCGGCCATGGGTCCCCTTGTTCCAGGCATCCATGGCATCGAGAATGGCCGCTTCCTGATGGATCACAAGAACGGGGGCCTGTGCCACTGGCTGGAGTTGGCTGTCGGTGATCACCAGGGCAATTTCGATAATGCGGTCCCGGGATGGGTCAAGCCCCGTCATTTCCATATCCACCCACAAGAGGTGATTTTTGTCTTGTGCCATAATTGCCGTATTGGTTTAATTGCCCGGGCCACCGGCCCGGATTGCTGAATGCCCCTGCTCATGTATAACGTTTCAACCTGGTTCAATCTGATCTTTCTGTCATTGCTGGCTGTCGTCACGACGGGCCGCCTGTGGCTTGCCATGAGACAGGTACGTTTCATACAACGGCATCGTGCCCAGGTCCCTCCGGCATTCCAAACGCGCATCAGCCTGTCCGAACACCAGAAGGCCGCCGATTATACCTGCGCCAAAGCAAAACTTCGAATGGCGCACCTGAGCGTTGAAGCTGTTCTCCTGTTCGTTTTCACGCAAGGCGGTCTGCTGGACGCCTTGCACCTTCACATTCTGGAGATCACGGGAAGAGGCCCCCTGCATGACCTGGCGCTGGCGGGCACCATACTGCTGATAGGCGCGTTGGCCGACCTCCCCACAAGCCTGTACGGCACATTCGTGATTGAAGCGCATTTCGGGTTTAATCGCGCCACGCCAAAAGTCTACTGGATGGACCTGTTGCGGGAAACGCTGATCACAATACTGCTGGGAGCCCCTGTTTTCCTCGCGGCCATTTGGATGATGGATTCACTGGGGCCACTCTGGTGGTTATGGGCGTGGGCGGCCTGGATGGCCTTCAACATTGTTTTGATGGCGCTTTATCCCACGTTGATCGCCCCCTTGTTCAATCGTTTCACCCCCTTGCCCCCGGGAGACCTGCGCGACCGGGTGGAGGCGCTCCTGCAGCGTTGCGGATTCCGCGCCAGCGGCTTGTTCGTGATGGATGGATCACGGCGATCCAGCCACGGCAATGCCTATTTCACCGGGTTCGGGCGCAGCAAGCGGGTGGTGTTCTTCGACACGTTGCTGTCACGACTGGAGCCCTCCGAAACCGAAGCCGTACTGGCCCATGAACTTGGGCATTTTCGTCGCCATCACGTACTGCAAAAAATGGGCGTACTGTTTATCCTGAGCCTGATATTCCTGGCGTTGCTGGGATGGTTCAAAGAGGCAGCGTGGTTTTATCAGGGGTTAGGCGTCACCACACCGGACACGGCACTTGCCCTGATCCTGTTCGTGCTTGTGGTTCCCGTATTTGCTTTTCCATTGCAACCGATCATGAGCCTGTATTCGCGCCGGCATGAATTCGAAGCGGATGCCTATGCTGCACACCAAACCCCGGCGCGAAACCTGATCAGTGCTCTGGTCAAGCTTTACCAGGACAATGCCGCCACATTAACCCCAGACCCATTGCATTCCGCGGTGTACGACTCACATCCTCCGGCAGCAGTGCGCATCGCACGCCTGGAATCATTGGCGACCGCGTGAAACCGCTTCTTGAGGGCATTGTCGTGGCAGCGTTCGGCCGCCACTATGAAATTGCTCCCACGCTGACTGCGCAACCTCTCTCCTGCATGCGGCGAGGAAAACGCCAGGATGTGACTTGTGGAGACCGGGTGAGCTACTGCCACACCGGCCCCGATCAGGGGGTCATTGAATCCGTGCATCCTCGCACGTCCCTGCTGTACCGGGCAGATGCCCATCGTGAAAAGTTGCTGGCGGCCAATGTAACCCAGGTACTGGTCGTGGTGGCGCCGGAGCCCACCTATCACGATGAACTGCTCAGCCGCTGCCTGATTGCCGCAGAAGCGGCCGGCATTCCGGCTGCCATCGTGCTCAACAAGAGCGATCTTGGGTTGGTGGCCGAGGAGGCTGCCCAAGCCTTGGGTTATTACGATGCATTGGGGTACCCCGTGATCCAGCTCAGCGCCTTGCAGAATGTCACCCCGCTCCAGCCCGTTCTGGATCGACAGTTGAGCATCCTGGTGGGACAGTCCGGAATGGGGAAGTCCACACTGATCAATGCCCTGAAGCCGAATGCGGCCGCACGCACTGCTGCAATTTCCCGCGTTCTCGATTCAGGCAAGCATACGACGACCGCCACCCGCTGCTACCCACTCCAGGAGGGAAGTGCCCTGATTGATTCGCCAGGCCTGCAGGGGTTCGGTCTTGCCTATCTCGGCGCGCACACCCTGATTCGTTATTTCAGGGAGTTTTCGGCACTGGAGGGGCAGTGCCGGTTTTCAGATTGCCGTCACTTGCATGAACCTGGATGTGCGCTGAAGCAATGGGCCGAGGGACATCCGCGGCGGGAACTCAGGTTGCGTTATCTCACCACCCTGCAACAGGAAAATAGCCGGCAGCGTTATTAATTCCCCACTGCCGCCGCAATGGTGAGCAGGGAAATGACCAGCAGCCACAGTACCAGCGTACGCCAGATCATGCCTTCGGCACTGCGCAGGTGATCCAGGTCGGGATACTCTCCGACACCCAGTTCGAGAGTCGCCAACACCCGTTGTGGTGCCGTGGCATCAGCCAAGCGTATGCCCAGGGCGCCTGCCGCACTGGCCAGTATGATCCGCAGGGAGGCACGATAGCCCACCGCCTGGGTACGCCAGCAGAACAATGAATCCTCGAAGTTGCCAACGATCGCGAATGCAAATGCAGTCAGGCGTAATGGTATCCAGTCCAGCCAGAAATACGCTTCCTGCGAAAAATGACCGAAATCCGTTTGGCCGTCAGCCCCCCACAACTGGCTGAGGCGTCTTGCCATCACATAGAGCAGCGCTCCCAAAGGACCGGGCAACAGGCAATACCAGAATAAAACAGCAAACAGGCGGGCATGAATATCCATCACACTCCGCTCAATCGAATACGCCACCAACTGGGAAAGCTCCACGGCGGGAGCCTCTGCAAAACCAAGTCGTTGGGCTGCCACCTCACGGGGTTCCTGGCGTAATTCGTGCTGCACCTCCGAAAGCTTGTCCAGTATCGGCCGGAATTCCAGCAGGAAGAGCATTACAAGAACATTCAGAATCCAGCCCAGGCCCATTCCCAGGTGCCCCAGCAGCACATAGGCCGTCCCCGCCACACACAGTACGGGTAGGACCGCAAGTGCCCAGGCCGCAATGCCATGATGGCGTTCTCCTGAATTGAGCAGATCATCCAGCCCCATGGCATAACGGTCGAAAGCACCCAGTACACGGGCCTGGATTCTTTTCGGGCGGTAGGGCTCGAGCAGCAGGGCTACCAGTATCGAAAATATGTTCATGTTCGCATTCTGTCTCGCAACAAGGTCGAGGTTAACATATCCCCATGAAAAAAACGGGGGCAAGCCCCCGTTGATTCATGAAACCGGCAACTTGCGGGCGCTCCATATTTTTTTCTTGTACTTTCCCGAACCTACCGGGACAAGTCCGATATTGAACACTTCCACCCGATCTCCGATATCCACTTGTTCGCGCAACAATGCACGCTGCAAATCGACACCGATATGCCGTATGGTCCGTACCGCGTCTTCCACTTCTGCAAAAAAAGTGCGGTACGTTCGCCCTGAGGGGTCCGTGCGCACCACATAGCCGGTCTTGCGTAGCACGCCGCTATGGGAACGCACGACCGGAGGCGGGACCATGTTGGGATACACTTTCTCCCGGCTGGCCAGAGGAATTTTCCTTGCGGCATCTTCCTCACGCATTTCCATCATGGACAACTCGACAGTCTTACGCCGTTTCTCCAGGTCCGTCAGTTCGGGCTGAGGCGCGGGAGAGGGAGGCAGTAGCCGCCAGGGCCGCTTATTGATGAGGTTTTCTGGTATCTCCTCTTCAATCAGGGTGGCGGCGTCATCCAGGGTTTTTTCCATCAGCTTCACCACCCGCAAATCCTGAAGTGAGTCGAATTCCAGGTATTCATCAGGCAGTGCAATGCGCCCCCAGGACCGGGATGTCCCGTCAGCATGGCGTGGCACAGGCCGAACCCGTACGGCAGGTTCTCCAGCACGGGTACGCAGCCGCCGTATCACATAGGCTCCATGTTTTCGCTGAAGCTTTTTGTAATCCAGCCACACCACGCGTGTTACCCAGGCATGACGACGGTAAAAATGACAGACCACACTAAACCCTTCGCCATAGCGAATCAGGGCCTGCCCTCCCAGAAACTCGGCATCGGGAACGGGAACACGATGTTCAAGCGGCGCTGTGGGGACCACATCCGCTGCAACCGGTTCGGAAGTGGCTGGAGTTACCGGCTCCAGACGCTGCTCGACCACTTCCGGTGCCCGTAATACAGCCATCGCCTCCCTTTTCCAATACCGATGTTTGAACAACCAACCTGCATACACCACGCTTCGAACCATCCATTGAATCAAATCAAATGCGATCATTGTGTGCTCTCCAAAAAAAACCGGAAGGCACACAACAACCCGCC
>JAKBAT010000050.1 GCA_021808815.1 Pseudomonadota bacterium | reverse complement strand
CGTGTTGCCCGAGAGGCCGTTGTGGGCGGCGTTTTCCTGTGCCCGGGCCACCAATGCCGCACTGCCTTCCACGCCGGTGACCTGGGCCCCGCTGCGCGCGAGCGGCAGGGTGAAATTGCCCAGCCCGCAAAAGAGGTCCAGCACCCGCTCGTGGGGCCGGGGGTCGAGCAGGCGCACGGCCCGCCCCACCAGCGCACGGTTGACGGCCCCATTGACCTGGGTGAATTCGGTGGGACCGAAAGGCATTTCCACGCCGAATTCCGGCAGGCGGTAACACAGGCGCGGCGCCTGGGGGGGGTGGAACGGCACGGCCGTCCCGGGACCGCCCGGCTGCAGCCACAGCTGCACCGACCACTTTTCGGCAAAATCCCGCAGGGCCGCCAGGTCTTCCGCCGTGGGGGGCTCGAGCACGCGCAGCACCAGAACCGTCACGTCCTCGCCCACGGCCACTTCGACCTGGGGCAGGCGCTCGCGCAGGCTGAGCCCCATCACCAGGGCACGCAGGGGAACGATCAGGGCGGACACGGCGGGCGGCAGGATGGCGCAGGAATCCATGTCGGCCACGAAACTGGAATGTTTTTCATGGAAACCCACCAGCACGGCGCCCTTTTTGGCCACCCAGCGCACGGACAGGCGCGCCCGCTGGCGGTAGCCCCAGGGGGGGCCCTGCAGGGTGGGCAGCAGGACCTCGGGCCGGACGCGGCCAATGCGGGCCAGGTTGTCCTCCAGGATGCGCTGCTTGAAGGCCACCTGGGCCGCCGGGTCGGCGTGCTGCATGTTGCAGCCGCCGCACTGTCCGAAGTGGGGACAAGGCGGCACCACCCGGCTCGGTCCGGGTTTCAGCACCACCTCGGTGACGGCCTGGTCGAACTGGGCCTTCTGCCGGACGACACGGGCGCGCACGGTTTCGCCCGGCAGGGCGCCGGCCACGAAGACCACCTTGCCCCCGTGGCGGGCAATGCCCTGCGCCTCGTGGTCGAGGGCTTCCACGGCAAGCTCCAGCAGCGGTGCGTCGGCAAGGCGTGGCACGGTCACACCATGCGCGGGCCGAGGTCGATCAGGTGCGGGTCCCGCCTCCCCAGGCGACGATCCTCCACGTAATGGCGCAGGGTGTGCTGCACGGTGCGAAAGGCCAGCGCCTCCCAGGGAATGTCGGCTTCGTGGAACAGCTGCACTTCGCTGCTTTCCGGCGTGGGGCCATGATGGGCGGTTTCCATGCGGGCGCGGAACAGGAGGTGCACCTGGTTGATGTCCGGAATGCTGATGAGGGTCACCAGCTCCTCCACCTGCACCCGGGCCTGCGACTCCTCGAAGGTTTCCCGGGCCGCCCCGGCCCGGGTGGATTCGCCGTTTTCCATGAAACCGGCGGGCATGGTCCAGAAACCCCGGCGCGGCTCGATGGCGCGGCGGCACAACAGGATGCGCCCCTCCCATTCCGGCACGCACCCCACCACCACCTTGGGGTTGCTGTAGTGGATGGCATGGCAGGCCGTACACACATGACGCGGCAGGTGGTCGCCTTGCGGCACGGACAGCGCCACGGGGGCGCCGCAGTTGGTACAGAAATTCATGGCGGATGCCGTGTCCGGCATGGCAATGTCGAGGAACCCGCATTATAGCCGGCCAGAACCGGCCTGTGGTTCGCCCGGCCCTTGAAATTGCCCGGACCACCCCCACCTACTGGCCAGTTTCCCATTCATCCATTCACGGCGACCACCACCATGCACCCGAAAGAATCCCTGTCCTTCCAGACGGAAGTGAAGCAGCTGTTGCAGCTGATGATCCATTCCCTCTACAGCAACAAGGAAATTTTCCTGCGCGAACTGATTTCCAACGCTTCCGACGCCTGCGACAAGCTGCGCTTCGAAGCCTTGCAGAACAGCGCCCTGCTGGAATCCGACCCCGACCTCAAGGTGCGCATCACCCTCGACCAGGCGGCGCGCACCCTGACCCTCACGGACAACGGCATCGGCATGTCGCGCGAGGAAGTGATTGCCAACATCGGCACCATCGCCAAATCGGGCACGCGCGAGTTCCTGGACCGCCTCTCGGGCGACCAGGCCCGGGATGCGGCCCTGATCGGGCAGTTCGGGGTGGGGTTTTATTCCGCCTTCATCGTGTCCGACCGCGTCACCCTCACCACCCGCCGTGCCGGCCTGCCGGCCGACCAGGGCGTACGCTGGGAATCGGACGGCGACGGCACCTTCACCCTGGAGTCCCTCGAGGTGCCGGCCCGCGGCACCGCCGTCACGCTCCATTTCAAGGCCGGGGAGGATGCCTTCCTCGAATCCTGGCAGATCCGTTCCATCGTGCGGCGCTATTCCGACCACATCCCCCTGCCCATCCTCATGCCGGGCGAGGCGAAAGACGGCAAACCCGCCGAAGACGAGACCCTCAACCAGGCCAGCGCCCTCTGGGCCCGGCCGCGCCAGGACATCACCGAAGCCCAGTATCAGGAGTTCTACAAGCACGTGGGCCACGATTTCGACGTGCCGCTCGCCTGGTCCCATGCCCGGGTGGAAGGCAAGCAGGAATACACCGAACTGCTCTACATTCCTTCCCATGCCCCCTTCGACCTGTGGGACCGGGAACAGCGCCACGGGGTCAAGCTGTATGTGCGGCGCGTGTTCATCATGGAAGACGCCAAGAAGCTGCTGCCCCATTACCTGCGTTTCGTGCGCGGCGTGATCGACGCCTCCGACCTGCCCCTCAACGTTTCCCGCGAAATCCTGCAGGAATCGAAGGACATCGACACCATCCGGGCCGGCTGCACCCGCAAGCTGCTGGCCCTGCTGGAAGAGCTGGCCGGACAGCAGCCGGACAAGTACCGCACCTTCTGGACAGCGTTCGGAACCGTGTTCAAGGAAGGCGCCGGCGAGGAATTCGCCAACCGCGACAAGTGGGCCGGACTGCTGCGGTTTGCCACGACCCACACGGATAGCGAGAACCAGACCGAGTCCCTGCAGGATTACATCGGCCGCATGAAGGAAGGCCAGAAAGCCATTTACTACGTCACGGCCGAGACCTTTGCCGCGGCCCGGCACAGCCCCCACCTGGAAATCTTCCGGCGCAAGGGCATCGAAGTGCTGCTGCTGTCGGAACGCGTGGACGAATGGGTGGTGTCACACCTGGACTCGTTCCAGGACAAGCCCCTGCAGTCCGTGGCCAAGGGCGACCTCGACCTCGCCGACCTGGGAGAGGCCGACAAGGCCATCGAAACGCCGCAGGAGGATGCCCTGAAGCCCCTGCTGGAGGCCATGCAGTCTGCCCTGGGCGACAAGGTGAAGGCGGTACGACTGAGCCGCCGCCTGACCGAATCCCCGGCCTGCCTGGTGTCGGAAGCGGGTGCCCTGTCCGGCAACCTGGAACGCATGCTGAAGGCGGCGGGCCAGAAAGTCCCCGATGCCAAACCGATTCTGGAGATCAATCCCGAACACCGCCTGATCCTGCGCCTCAAACTGGAAACCAACCCTGCCCAGGTGGCCGAATGGAGCCAGTTGCTGTTCGACCAGTCACTGCTGGCCGAGGGCGGTCAGCTGGAAGACCCGGCGAGTTTCGTCAAGCGCCTCAACCAGCTCATGCTGCAGTGACCCCCAGGGACGGGCCCATGGCCTTGAGCCAGAGCAGGCCCGCCACGGTCTTGGCATCGTTGATGATGCCCGTCTCGACCCAGCGCCAGGCCTCCACGAGGGGGACTGGCAGCGTTTCCAGGAACTCCTCGGCATCGCGCTGGTGCGCCGTGTAGCGCAGGTCTTCCGCCAGGTAGAACGTGATGTGCTCGGTGGAGTAGGCGATGCACAGGTGCAGGGTGGCCAGCTTCCGCCAGCGTCCCGCCAGGTAACCGGTTTCCTCGCGCAGCTCGCGTTGGGCGGCGGCCAGGGGGTCTTCGCCCGGATCGAGCTTGCCCGCGGGAATTTCGTAATAGTGGCGGCGGTTGGGATAGCGGTACTGGTATTCCAGCAGGACGGTCTCGCGGTCCACCAGGGGAATCATGGCCACGGCGCCCGGATGTACGATGTATTCGCGCACCGTGTGCGACCCGTCGGGCAGGCGCACCGTATCGCGGCGCACGTCCAGCAGCTTGCCCTGGAATACCGACTCGGAATCCACCGGGTGTTCGGTGAAGTCCTGCGCCCGTTCGGGAAAATCCACCACCTTCAGCCCCGCATGGACTGGGTGATGGACACCATGCACAGGTCGATGAGGGGCTGGGGCAGGATGCCCAGCACCAGGATGGCCAGGCTGTTGACGCCGATCAGGGCGCGATGGTCCGCTTCCCCCTGGAGGGGGGTGTCGTCCACCGGCTCGTCCATGTACATGAGCTTGATCACCCGCAGGTAGTAGAACGCCCCCACCAGGGACATGAGCACCGCATACACCACAAGCCAGGTCATGCCCGCATCGAGCACGGCGCTCAGCACCGACAGCTTGGCAAAGAAGCCCACCGACACCGGCACCCCGGCCATGGAAATCATCACCAGCAGCATCATGAAGGCGGTCCAGGGGCTACGCTTGTTGAGCCCCTTGAAATCCTCCAGCTGGTCGGCTTCGAACCCGTCCCGGCTGAGCAGGAGCATGATGCCGAAGGCGGCCAGGCTCATGAGCACGTAGGCCACCACGTAGAACATGGCCGCGGCAAATCCTCCCACAGATCCCGAGAGGATGCCCAGGAGCAGGAATCCCATGTGGGAGATGGTGGAATAGGCCAGCATGCGTTTGAAGTTGGTCTGGGCAATGGCCGTCACGTTGCCCACCAGCATGGACAGCACCGCCACGATCACCAGCATGGTCTGCCAATCGGACACCAGGGGCCCCAGGGCCCCCACCAGCAGCCGCATGAAGAAGGCAAAGGCGGCAATCTTGGGCGCCGTGCTCACAAACAGGGTGACTGCCGTGGGCGCGCCTTCGTACACGTCGGGCACCCACATGTGGAAAGGCACCGCCCCCAGCTTGAAGGCCAGCCCCGCCACCACGAACACCAGGCCGAACACCAGGATGGCGGGATCGGAGGCGCCGGACATGATGGCATCGGACACCAGGGCCATCTGCAGCGACCCGGTGGCCCCGTAGAGCATGGACAGGCCGTACAGCAGCAGGCCGGAGGCCAGTGCCGCCAGCACGAAGTATTTCATGGCGGCTTCGGTGGCCCGGGCCGAGTCCCGCTGCAGCGCAATCAGGGCACAGAGCGAGAGGGACAGCAATTCCAGCCCCAGGTAGAGCACGAGGAAATGGTTGGCGGAGACCATCACCATGATGCCCAGGAGGGCAAACAGGATGAGCACGTGGAACTCGCCCCGGAACAGGCCGCGCTGCTGGTTGTAGACGCGCGCGTACGCCAGCATCAGGGCCACCGCCAGCACGGCCACGAGCTTGAGGGTGCGCGCCATGGGATCGTCCACGAACATGCCGCCGAAGAGCGTGGTCACTTCCCCCGTGGCCCCCAGCACCAGGAACGCCGCCGTGCCCACCAGGGCGAGCTGGGTGTAGGCATAGGTGAGGAAGCGGCGCGGCTCGGAGATGAACAGGTCCGCCAGCAGGATGGCCGACAGGGCCACCAGCAGGAATATTTCCGGATAGACCGGTACCAGTGTGGGAGTGGCGAAACTCATCATCGCTCCATCAGAACTTGGGGGTCGAGGCCTGCTCGACCAGCTGTTGTACCGACGCATGCAGGGTGTCGGTGATCACCTTGGGATACAGCCCCATGCCCAGCACCGCCAGCACCAGCACGGCAAGGAACAGGGTTTCACGGCAACCGATGTCCTTGAGCCCGGCCACGTGGGCATTGGCCACTTCGCCAAACACCACCCGCTTGTACATCCACAGGGTATAGGCCGCCCCGAACACCAGCGTGGTGGCTGCCAGGGCCGCATACCAGAAATTGACCTGCACGGCGCTCAGGGTGACGATGAACTCGCCGATGAAGCCGCTCGTGCCCGGCAGGCCGGCATTGGCCATGGCAAAGAGCATGAAGAAGGCCGCAAAGCGGGGCATGGTGTTGACCACGCCGCCATAGTCGGAAATCTGGCGGCTGTGCATGCGGTCATAGAGCACGCCGATGCACAGGAACATGGCGCCGGAGATGAACCCGTGGGAAATCATCTGCAGCAGGCCGCCTTCCACGCCCATGGCATTGAACATGAAAATGCCCAGGGTCACGAACCCCATGTGGGAAATGGAGGAGTAGGCCACCAGTTTTTTCATGTCGTTCTGCACCAGGGCCACCAGGCCGATGTACACCACGGCAATCAGCGACAGGGCGATCATGGCGCCCGAGAGGGCGTGGCTCGCATCGGGCGTGATGGGCAGGTTGAAACGCAGGAAACCGTAGGCCCCGATCTTGAGGGTGATGGCGGCCAGGATCACCGAGCCCCCCGTGGGCGCCTCCACGTGGGCATCGGGCAACCAGGTGTGCACCGGCCACATGGGCACCTTGACGGCGAAGGACAGGAAGAAGGCAATGAAAATCAGGATTTGCACCCCCAGCGGCAGGGGCAGCATCTGGAAGCGCAGGATCTCGAAGGAGCCGCCGGCCTCGAAGTACAGGTAGATGAAGGCCGCCAGCATGAGCAGCGACCCCAGCAGGGTGTACAGGAAGAACTTGAGGGCGGCATACACCCGGCGCGGGCCGCCCCATACCCCGATGATGAGGTACATGGGGATCAGCATGGCCTCGAAGAACACGTAGAACAGGATGGCATCGAGGGCCGCGAACACGCCGTTGATGAGCCCGGACATGATGAGGAAGGCGGCCATGTACTGGGACAGGCGCTTTTCGATCACCACCCAGCCCGCGATCACCACCAGGATGGTCATGAAGCTGTTGAGCAGGATGAACCACAGGGAAATGCCATCCACCCCCAGGTGGTAGGTGATGTTGAAAGCAGGAATCCAGGACGCCAATTCCACGAACTGCATGGCCGGCGTGTCGTCCTGGAAGCCGCCGTACAGGGGCAGGGTCACGGCAAAACCCAGGAGGGCCCCCACCAGGGCAATCCAGCGCACGCGTGCGGGGTGGGCGTCGCTCCCCGCCGCCAGCACCAGGATGCCAGCCAGGATGGGGAGCCAGATGCTCAGGGACAGGAAATGATAGGCAGTCATGAATATCCGCTCGAATTACGCTTTGACGAACCACAGGCTCATCAGGAGGAACACGCCAAAAATCATGATGAAGGCATAGTGGTAGATGTAACCGGTCTGCACCCGGCGCAACCGCATCGAGAGGCGCCCCACCAGGTTCGCGCTGCCGTTCACCATGATCCCGTCGATCAGGCGCACATCGCCCGTCTGCCACAGTCCCTGGCCCACCTGGCGCGCACCGCCGGCAAAGAAGATCTCGTTGAAGCGGTCGAAGTAGTACTTGTTGTCCAGCAGGGTGTACACCCCGCGCAGGCGGGCCATGCACAGGGCCGGCACCTGGGTCCACTTGAGGTAGCAGGCCGCGGCCGTGGCAATGCCCGCCAGGGCCAGCCAGAAGGGCAGGGACTGCACCCCGTGCAGGATGAAGGCCCCCGTCCCGTGCCA
Source organism: Pseudomonadota bacterium (assembly GCA_021808815.1). Classification (GTDB taxonomy): domain Bacteria; phylum Pseudomonadota; class Gammaproteobacteria; order Burkholderiales; family Ferrovaceae; genus JAKBAT01. The sequence goes on along the minus strand of JAKBAT010000050.1, from coordinate 5,102 downwards.
GGCCTCGCGCAGTTCGTGCAGGCCGCCGTTGCCCGGCAACACGGCGATGGAGGCGCCGAAATAGTCCCCCACCACCAGGGGTTCCATGGCCAGGTAACCGGCCAGCACGGAAGGAATGGCGAGCAGCACGAGGGGCAGCGTGATCACCCAGGGCGACTCGTGCAGGTGTTCGCGGGTATGCGCATCCATGCGCGGCGCGCCGTGGAAGGTCATGAACAGCATGCGGAAACTGTAGAAGGCGGTGACGAACACGCCGGCCATGACGGCAAAAGTGGCAAAACCCGCGCCCGGAATGTCGGTGGCCTGTACTGCCTCGATGATGGCGTCCTTGGAAAAGAACCCGGCAAAGGGCGGAATGCCCGCCAGCGCGAGCGAACCCACCAGGGCCGTGAGGTAGGTCACGGGCATGTAGCGGCGCAGCCCCCCCATCCGGCGCATGTCCTGCTCATGGTGCATGGCGTGGATGACGGAACCCGCGCCCAGGAACAGCAATGCCTTGAAGAAGGCATGGGTGCCCAGGTGGAAAATGGCCACGGGGTAGGCCGAAGCGCCCAGGGCCACGGTCATGTAGCCCAGCTGGGACAGGGTGGAATAGGCCACCACGCGCTTGATGTCGTTCTGGACGATGCCCAGGAAGGCCATGAACAGCGCCGTGCAGGCCCCGATCACCAGCACCACGGAACGGGCGGTTTCGGACAGCTCGAAGAGGGGCGACATGCGCGACACCATGAAAATGCCGGCGGTCACCATGGTGGCCGCATGGATCAGGGCGGAAATGGGGGTGGGGCCTTCCATGGAATCGGGCAGCCATACATGCAGCGGCATCTGGGCCGACTTGCCCATGGCGCCCACGAACAGCAGCAGGCATACCACGGTCAGAAGCGAGGCCGGGCCGCCGGGCAACCAGTCCACCGTCTCGTGCGCCAGCTGGGGCGCCCGTTCGAACACGGTGGCATAGTCCAGCGAACCGAAATGGGCCAGGATGAGCCCGATGCCCAGCAGGAAGCCTAAATCCCCCACGCGGTTCACCAGGAAGGCCTTGAGGTTGGCATAGATGGCCGTGGGGCGCGTGTACCAGAAGCCGATGAGGAGGTAGGACACCAGTCCCACGGCCTCCCAGCCGAAAAACAGCTGCAGGAAGTTGTTGGCCATCACCAGCATCAGCATGGAAAAGGTGAACAGCGAGATGTAGCTGAAGAAACGCTGGTAGCCGGGATCGTCCTCCATGTAGCCGATGGTGTAGATGTGCACCATGAGCGACACGAAGGTCACCACCAGCATCAGGGTGACGGTGAGGGGATCGATCAGGAAGCCCACGGTCAGGGACACATCCTCGGTGGTGAGCCAGGTGTACACGGTGCCGTTGAACAGGTGCCCGGCCAGCACGTCCTGCGCCACCACGAGGGAGCCCAGGAACGACACGGCCACGCCCAGGATGGCGACGGTATGGCTGCCCTTGCGGCCCAGCTGTTTTCCAAACAGTCCCGCCAGCAGGGCACCCGCCAGGGGCGCCAGGGGAATCAGCAGATATAGGCTATACATGCTCATGAAGACTCATTCCTTGAGACTGTTCAGGTCATCCACATTGATGGAGCGGATGTTGCGGAACAGGGCGACCAGGATGGCGAGACCGATGGCCGACTCGGCGGCGGCCACGGTCAGGATGAAAAATACGAACACCTGGCCTGCCGTATCGTGCAGATAATGGGAAAAGGCCACGAAGTTGAGGTTGACCGCCAGCAGCATGAGCTCGATGCACATGAGCAGGATGATGACGTTCTTGCGGTTGAGGAAAATGCCCACCACGCTGATGGCAAACAGCACGGCACCCAGCATGAGGTAATCGGTGAGGGGAATCATCACTGGTCCTTTTCGGCGCGCATGGGCACGATGCGAATGCGGTCACGGGCCCGCACCCGAACCTGCCAGGCGGGATCGAGATGCTTGGAATCCTTGCGCCGGCGCAGGGTCAGGGCAATGGCCGCGACGATGGCCACCAGCAGGATGACCGCCGCCAGCTCAAAGGGGTAGACGTAATCGGTGTACAGCACGCGGCCCAGTTCGCGGGTATTGGAATAATCGCTGGCCGCGGCGGGCAGGTCGGTGCCCATGCCCGAAAACTGCCGGCTCGACACCACCAGCAGCATTTCCGCCACCATCAGCAGCGCCACCCCCGCCCCCAGGGGCAGGTGCTTCCAGAAGCCCTCGCGCAGGCGGTCGAGGTCGATGTTGAGCATCATCACCACGAACAGGAACAGCACCATGACGGCCCCCACGTACACCAGCACCAGGGCGATGGCCAGGAATTCCGCCTCCAGCATCATCCACAGGCCGGCCCCCGTGAAAAAGGCCAGCACCAGAAACAGGGCGGCATGCACCGGATTGCGCGAGGTGATCACGCCCAGGCCGGCCCCCACCAGCACCAGGGAAAAGGCCAGGAAAATCAGGAAGGAAAAGTCGGTCACCGGGGCAGTCCTTTATCGGTAGGGCGCATCGGCGGCGCGATCGGCCGCGATCTGGGCTTCGTAGCGGTCCCCGATGGCCAGGAGCTTTTCCTTGGTCATGAGGAGGTCGCCACGCTGCTCGCCGTGGTATTCGAAAATGCGCGTTTCCACGATGGAATCCACCGGGCAGGATTCCTCGCAGAAACCGCAGAAAATGCACTTGGCGAGGTCGATGTCGTAGCGGGTGGTACGGCGCGTGCCGTCGGCACGCTGTTCCGACTCGATGGTGATGGCCATGGCCGGGCAGACCGCCTCGCACAGCTTGCAGGCAATGCAGCGTTCCTCCCCGTTGGGATAGCGGCGCAGGGCATGCAAGCCGCGGAAACGCCCGGACTGGGGCGTCTTCTCCTCGGGATACTGCACCGTGATCTTGCGCGCCAGGAAATGGCGCCCCGTCACGGTCATTCCCTTCAGGAGTTCCGTGAGGGTCCAGCTCTTGACGAATTCCTTGATGGCACCCATGGCAGATCCTCGCTTAGTGGAACCAGAGATTGAGCACGGGCAGGCCGCGCAACGGATCCTGCATCAGCAACCCCACCAGCACCAGCCACACCAGCGTGAGGGGAATGAACACCTTCCAGCCCAGGCGCATGATCTGGTCGTAGCGGTAGCGGGGGAACGTGGCCCTGAACCACAGGAACAGGAACAGGACGAAGCCCATCTTGGCGAACAGCCACAGGATGCTGTCCGGCAGGAATGGCAGGGGCGACAGCCACCCGCCCATGAACATGAGGGAGGCCAGGGCCGCGATCAGGATCATGTTGGCGTATTCCGCCAGGAAGAAAATCGCAAAGGCCATGCCGGAATATTCCACATGGAACCCGGCCACGATTTCCGACTCGCCTTCCGCCACGTCGAAGGGCGCACGGTTGGTTTCGGCCGTGCCGGCAATCACGTACACCACGAACATGGGCAGGAGCGGCACCCAGTTCCACTGCAATGCGCCCCAGGGACCCTGCTGGGCGCGCACGATGTCCACCAGGTTGAGGCTGTGGGCCATCATGAGCACGGTCACCAGCGCAAACCCCATGGCGATTTCGTAGGAGACGATCTGCGCCGCCGAACGCAAGGCGCCCAGGAACGCATATTTGGAGTTGGAGGCCCAGCCGGCCAGCACCACGCCGTACACGCCCATGGACGTGATGGCCATGATGTAGAGCAGGCTCGCGTCCACGTTGGCGAGCACCAGGTCGGGCGTGAAGGGCACCACCGCCCAGGCCGCGAGGGCCGGCATGATGGCCAGCACCGGCGCCAGGATGAACAGGAGGCGGTTGGCCCCGGTGGGCACCACGATTTCCTTCATGAGCAGCTTGATGGCATCGGCAATGGGCTGCAGCAGACCGTAGGGACCCACGCGGTTGGGCCCGATGCGGATCTGCATGTAGCCGATGACCTTGCGCTCCAGCAGGGTGAGGTAGGCCACGGCGCCCATGAGCGGCAGCACGATCACCACGATCTTGACGAGGCTCCACACCAGGGGCCACAGGGGCCCGAAAAACGCCTGCACTTCCTGCGGAACCATCATGCCAGCCCCTCCAGGGTCACCATGCCGAAGGCATCGCCCAGGGCGGCCGTGCCGGGATGGGCCGCGGCGACGCGGGCACAACCATCGGGAATGCGCGCATCGAAGACCAGGGGCAGCTCGGCCGACCCCTCGCCCTGCCGCACCCGCACCCGTCCGCCCGCCACCAGGCCCAGGCGCTGCCCCAGCTCGGGATGCACGGCCACTTCCGGGGTCTGCCCCAGGCGGGTGGCCTGCAGGGCCGGCGCACGACGCACCAGGGGATCGGCGTGGTACAGGGGAACGTCCCCGATCCGCTCGATGGTGCCGAAGGAGGCCCGCATTTTCACGGCGGGCCAGGCCGAGAGTCCGTTGTCCAGGGTCTGGGGCACCACCACGGCCAGGTCGGGCGTGATGTCCGCGCGCACGTCTTCCACCGACTCCTCATCGAAGCCCGGCAGTTCGAACAGGTTTCCCAGCACGCGCAAGACTTTCCAGGCCGGGCGTGCCGCACCGGGAGGCGCCACGACACCGGTGAAGGACTGCACGCGGCCTTCCATGCTCACGAAGGTGCCGGCAGTTTCCGTGAAGGCGGCGATGGGCAGGAGCACCGTGGCCCAGTCCGGGGCCTCGCCCTTGAAGGCACTCAGGGCCACCACGCAGTCGGCACCCCGCAATGCCGCCAGGGTGGCTGCCGGGTCGGCGCTGTCCAGCGCCGGTTCCAGCCCGAGCACGAGGTAGGCCCGGCGCGGGCTGCGCACCATGGCCTGGGCATCGAGACCCGTCGCCGCATGGGTGCCCAGGGGGCCGCGGTGGGGCACGGCACCGGCCAGCATGGCGCCCACGCTGTTGGCGGCCTCGCCCAGGATGCCCATGGGACAGCCCAGCAGTTCCGCCAGGGCCCGGGCCAGGGCGTAGAGGGTGCCGTAGGCCGCATGGTGCTGTGCCAGGTGCCCCAGCACCACGGTGCAACGGGCATCCCGCAACAGGCTTTCCGCAATGGCGTCGGCCTCGGGGGAGATCTGCTCCGCGAGCAGCGACTGCAGGGGCGCGGGCACGGCCGCTCCCTTGCGCTGCGCCACGGCCTGCAGCACCTG
>JAKBAT010000049.1 GCA_021808815.1 Pseudomonadota bacterium | reverse complement strand
AGTGTCATGAGATCGCGTACATAGCGCGCAAGGCGCTCCAGATCGCGCAGGTCAGGGTCTTCCGCCTGTTCCTCCGGTCGCGCTGCCCGCCAGGCTGCGAAGCCATCGAACCTCTGCCGCAGGGCTCGCCATCCTGCCTCGTCAAGCACGGTGCAGGCCCCGAGCGCCGGCACCACCGTCTGCTCGTAAAAGGCGGCCATGCGCGCACTCCAGGCAGGGTTCAGGGCCTCACGCAAGGGCAGTTCGCCTGAAACCGTGATATGGGCCAGGGGCCAGGGCTCCAGATCCTCCGGCTGCACCCGGGCACGGCCGAGTACGGCTTGCAATGCATCCTCCGGGACGGACACGGATTCCCCGGCACGAGGTTCAAAAGCGCTCAGGCGGCAGCGCATGTAAAAGTCGTCGATCTTGTCCGCCACGGCTTGCAATGCCTCAAAGGCTTCTGCGGTCTTTTCGCCCCAAGGGTCTACGGTCACGCATGCAGTTTCCCAGGCACCCAGCAATCGTGCCGCCTGCTTCTCCCTGGCCTCTGCCATCAAGGGCACGGCCAGGCGCGCATTCGCAGGCAGATCCAGATCCACGACCACCTGCCTTGCCGCGGCCGCCAGACGTTGCCCTACGTCGTGGTCGGTCCGGATGTCCTCCGGCAGGATGCCATCCGATCCCGTTGCCAGCAGGCGGGGGTCCACCAGCAGATCCGCCGCCCATCGGATGGCCGCGATCAATTCATTGGCGCGCACATGTCCGTCGCCATCCTGGTCGATGAAAGCAAGGGTGCTTGCATCAAACTGGATGCCTTTCACAGGACAGGACAACGCCAGCCAAAGTTTCTGGTCAAGCTCATCCAGCGCAAGCAATTCCTCCGCCTCGTCCAGGCGCACCTGATCAAAACCTCCCGCCCGAAAGAAACGCCAGCGTCTATGTTCAGCATTCATGACAGTCCCCTTGGAGAATCCTCCCCCATTCTAGCGCCCTGAGGATCTTTATCAAGCCACTGCAGGGCGGCCACCACCACATGATCCAGGTCAAGCGACATCGTTATATAGTCATGTATCATTCGATATGTAATTATTGTAATAGCGATACATCACCCCCCAGGAGTTCATCAATGAAAAGAATGGCCTTGCCTCTGCTGGGCGCCCTGACTGCCATCGCCTTTGCGGCGGCTGCCGCTACCGGGGATCCTTCCGACAATGCTTCGGAATCCACCCCGACGAATCCCCAAAACGACTGGTTTGCCCGTTCCGATGCTGCCAAGGAATCCCAGCCACACTGGATGACGCCCATCGTCACCATCACACCGCGGTTGGAACAGGAATTCCGCTATGACCAATTGGAGCAATACAAGTCCGGTGGTGCCAGCGTGAGCAATTTCGGATTCAACAAGGGCCTGGAACTCATTCCCACGGCCAATTCAGAAATCATCGTGGGAATGCCGGGCTACCAGACCACGGATCAGCCGCGTGGCGCCAGCTCCCGCGGCTGGGCGGACGAGACATTCCTGCTCAAATACCGGATGTTGTCTGCCAACGAGGAGAACGGCAATTACATCGTCACCGGCTTCATGGGCCTGAGCGTCCCCACCGGAGACCCGGCACTGACCTCCGGTCACTATGCCTATACGCCCACCCTGGCGGTGGGTAAGGGATGGGGAACACGCGAAGCAGGCTTCGACATTCAAAGCACCTTGTCCATGACGGTGCCCGACCGGGATATGGGGCGCCTGGGCGAGCCCATCGTCTGGAACACCGCATTCCAGGGTCATGTGGATCACTATTTCTGGCCTGAACTGGAAACCCAGTACACCCACTTTTCCGGTGGGCCCAATAACGGCAAAAACCAGACCGTGCTGGCTCCAGGCCTGATACTGGGACGCTACCCCCTGACCGACCGCCTGAACTTCGTGATTGGTGCGGCTTACCAGAAAGCCGTGGGAGGGTTCCAGACCTTCAATAACGGGTGGCAACTGACCGCACGCACACCGTTTTGAGGCAACATCAGGCGAAACAGGCCAGCAGGACGCTGGAGGCGGCAAACAAGGCACAGGCCGGCATGCCTTCCTGCAGCGAAAGCCGTTTCACGGTGTCGTGCGTCACGGTGGCCACCACGGTTTTTTCCTGATCGAGCGTCAGGCAGATTTCCGCATCCACTTCTCCCCTGTGGATGCGGGAAATTACCCCGCACAGGCGGTTCTCGGCGCTGAATCGCCCCTGGAGGTCGGTCGTGATCAGGACACTGGGGGCCTTGATCAGGGCAGAGACTTCCAGGCCCGCCTGCAGGCCAAGGTTCACGGCACTTTCCGTGGTCACGACGGCCGTCAGCTTGTTTCTGCGGTCCAGGCGGAGGTGGACGGCTGTGTTGACCGGGCCTTCCACCAGGCGCGTAATTTTTCCCAGGAACTGGTTGCGGGCACTGGTACGCATGGAGAACCGCTGCAGCACCTGTTGCAGCGCATCGAACTGGTCCACCCCGGACAGCAGGGAATCCAGTACCCGCTGGTACTGGGATTCCCCTGCCCGGAACAATTGCACGATACGATGTCCATGTTCCGTCAAACGCGTTCCCCCACCCTCCTTTCCCCCTACCGAGCGAATCACCAGTGGCTGATCCGACTGATTGTTCAAGGCATCCACCGCGTCCCAGGCCCCCTTGTAGCTCATGCCCACCTCCCGCGCCGCCGCCGAAATCGAGCCGTGCTCGGCAATGGCTTCGAGCAGGGCCACACGACGCTCCCCGAGAAAAGAGGCCCCATCCATTTCCAACACAAGACGGCCAGTCAGCCCGGTGATGCCCTTCGTGCCTTTTTTCATGGCATTCCTAAAATGAGAACAGGCGTTCGCCCGCCAACCCCACATCCCCTACCCACTCGGCGATCACCGGGTTTTTGGGGTGGCGCAAGACTGCTTCGGGCGAACCCGTCTGCAACACGCGCCCATGATCGTATATGACCAGAAAATCTGCCAGGGAAAGTGCTTCCCCCAGGTCATGGGTAATGAGCACCATGGGAATGGCCAGCGTGCGTTGCAACTGCTTGAGCTCGGCCCGAATGCGCCGACGTACCGACAAATCGACGGCTGACAACGGTTCGTCCAGCAGCAACCACCGGGGGTTGCGCATCAGGGCCCGCGCCAGCGCCACACGCTGACGCTGCCCCCCGGAAAGGGCTTTGGGCATGAGGCGTGACACCCCTTCGAGGTGAAACTGCTGCAGCAGGGATTGCACTGCCACGCGCGCCTCCGGGCTGCCGGGGTGGGCATGGGCAAACAGGATGTTGTCTTCCGCGCTCATGTGGGGAAACAGGGCATAGTGCTGGAAGAGATAGCCTACTTCCCGCTGCTGTGGCGGCAAATGGATGCCGGATGCCGCATCGAACAACACTTGCCCGCCCAGGCGCACCAATCCCTGGTCTGCCTTGGTAAGCCCGGCCAGCATTTGAAACGTCAAGGATTTTCCGGCGCCTGAAGGTCCGAAAAGCACGACGATTTCGGCACCCGCCTCCCAAGTCACATCCAGGTCAAAGCCGGGCAATTTTTTCTGGAGGGAAACCGACAGCACTACATCCACCGCGACACCGTCCAGCGGTTGGCAAGGTACATGACCAGGCCGGAAATCAGCGTCAGCAGCACAGCCAGGGACTGTGCCAACCCGTCATCACCATTCTGGAATGCCGTATAGATGGAGAGGGGCAACGTACTGGTTTTACCCGGAATGTTGCCGGCAATCATCAAAGTGGCCCCGAACTCGCCCAAAGCGCGGGCAAAGGCAAGCAACAGGCCCGCCAGAATGCCCTGGCGCGCCACAGGCAGGACGACCCGCATTGCCGTCTCCCACTCGGATTTGCCGAGGGTTGCACTGATCTGGATCAGGTCCTGGTCCACGCTTTCGATCGCCGCACGGGCCACCCGCACCATGAGCGGCAGGGCCACCACAAATGCTGCCACCGCTGCTCCCTGCCAGGTAAACACCAGCGACCACCCCAACCAGCGGTGCAACGCCCCCCCCAACCAACCTTGCCGCCCGAACAGGACCACCAGGTAATACCCCACCACGGTGGGCGGCAGTACCAACGGCAAGGAAATCAGGGTATCGAGCAGATGCTTCCCGCGGAAATCACGACTTGCCAAGACGTAGGCCAGGCCCAGCCCCACCAGGGCGACAGCGACCGTGGCGGACAGGGAAACCATCAATGACAGGCGCAGGGCATCCAGCAGGGGTTCCATGATGGGAACAGGGGCCACCCCTTATTTCATGATCATGACTTCGGATGCCTTGATGAGTGCCACCACCCGATCGCCCACCTGCAACCCCATGTCCTCCGCGCTATCCCGCGTAATGACGGAGACGATGCGATGCTCGCCGGCCTGTAACGTCACCTGGCATTCCACATCCCCTTTTTTCAGGGCGATCACTTCACCGGGCAACTTGTTCTGTCCACTGATTTTCATGCGCTGACCCTCTGGCTGTTCCAGCGCTATTTTACCGCCCAAATGAAACCGTGTTGCTCAAAAAATGTCCGGTTGGACGGATTACCCAGATAGGCCAGGAATGCCCGTGCCAACTGAGGCTCACGCGTGGCCGCCACCACGGCCATAGGGTAGACAATGGGTTCATGGGTACCGGCGGGTGCCCGGGCCACCATTTTCACCCGGGTGGGCATCAGTGCCGCGTCAGTGGCAAACACCAGCCCTGCCTCCACCTCCCCCCGCGCCACATACTCCAGCACCTGGCGGACATCCTGGCCAAACACCAGCTTGGGCTGCAAGGTGTCCCACAAATGCAACGCCTTCAACGTCTGCCGCGCATAGTGGCCAGCGGGCACGTACCCGGGATCCCCCATGGCCACCCGGGCAGCCTGGGGCAGATCGTCAAACCCGTGTATCGCCTGGACTCCCTGGGGAGAAACAACGAGCACCAGCACATTGGACAACCAGTCGAAGCGGGTTGCGGGTACGATCAACCCACCTGCCTGCAGTTGGTCCATGGGCAGGGACGATGCACTGATGAATACGTCCGCAGGCGCACCTGCTGCGATTTGCCTTGCCAGGGTGCCAGAGGCTGCAAAGTTGAAATAGAGCCGGTCACCCGGGTGGAGCGCCTCGAAACGGGGTTTGATGTCGTTCAGGACCGTGGCCAGGCTTGCCGCAGCGGATACGACCAGATCGCCCGCAGAGGCATGCGCCCCCACCAGTGACAACAGCATCGACAGAATGCAGGCGCGTAGCCATTTCATGACAGTGATTCGAGCACGGCCGACATGCTCTCGACTTCCCGCGGAGGCTCGTAGCGCCGGTTGACAAAAAGGGCGTTGCCGGCAATCAGCTTGGCCTGTTTCTTGGCCCCGGACGCCAGTTTCGACACTTCCATGTAGGAGGTGAACATTCCCGGAGGCACTACGACAGCGCCGATGGAAAGGGAAGTCAGTGCGTGGAACTCCTTTTGGTACTGGCGGTTTTCCGTGAAATACCCCCCGTGCATCAGATCCTCTGCGCTGAAATAATTTCGCACCGCCTGTCCGAATTCCTTCAAGGCCATCTGGCAGCGGGCCTCCCAGTCGGCGCTCTGGAACAGTATGATGAAATCATCCCCGCCGATGTGCCCCAAAAAATCCTGATCGCGATCGCACACGCCCGCCAGGATGTTGGACGTCATCTGGATGATGGCATCCCCTGCACTGAAGCCGTAGACGTCATTATACGGTTTGAAATGGTCAAGGTCGCAGTAGCACGCCGAGAAGGAAACCCGTGTCCGCAGCAGCCCGTCCAGATGTTCGTGAATGGGCACGTTGCCAGGCAGCTGGGTCAGCGGATTGGCATATTTGGCCGCCTGTATCTGCATGTCCGTAATGACCCGAATCAGATCCTGCCCGTGTGCAATGCCGAAATATTGGCCATTGTCTGTCACGATAAAACCCTGCATCAGGTGCCGCCGTTCCGCATTCCCCAACACTTTGCTGATTTCCTGCACGGACGTGGTCTTGTCCACCAGCAGGGGCCTGGCGTCCATGTAAAGGGTGCAGGGTTTCTTACCATACAGTTCATGCCGATAGGGCTGTGCAAAACTGCCAATGAGCGCCGAACGCGTGATCAGTCCCACCGGCACCCCGTCTTCCTTCACCACGGGAATGGATTCCACATGGGGATGTGCTTCAAACAACCGGAACACTTCCTCGTTGGTCTGGCGGGGGGTGACGGAGGCAATCTTGTGAATGACATCCCGCGCCACAAGGGCATCCCTGCCCCACACGGATTTTCCGTGCTCGGGCTGCCCGACGAGGCTGCGGATAGTACGCACCACACCATCTCCCACCACCCGGCTCGGGTTGGCGTGGGGCCGGGCAAAATAGTACCCCTGCCCGAAGGCGACCCCCAGGCTTTTGATCAGCATCAGCTCGGAATGGGTTTCAATGCCCTCGGCAATCACTTCGCATTTCGCACGCCGGGCAATTTCCAGAATCGAGCGGACAAATTGCGCCTTGACGGGATCATGTTCAATGTTCTGGACGAAATGGCGGTCCACCTTGACATAGGCCGGTCGCAACTCGGACCAGAGACGCAGGCTGGAAAAACCCTCTCCCAGGTCGTCAATGGCGGTGGACAACCCGGCATCACTGCAGTGCAAGACGGCTTGCCCCAGTTGCCCTGTCCCGTCATCGGCAATCCGTTCACCTTCGGTCAGTTCCAGTACGATGCGGTCTTCCGGCAGGCCACAATTGAACGGTGGCAAGCCGGCCTGCACTGCCCGCTGCACATGCTCCACCAGGACATCCGGGCTGACATTGAGGAACAGTTTCCCGGGAAGGCCCAGCGTCTGAAAGGAATAGGCCAGCACCTTGTGGCAAAGCAATTCAAGGTCGTATTTGAGCCCGCATTCTCCTGCCGCCTTCAACAGGCTCACGGGGGAATGCAGCACGCTGTCGGAAGGTCCGCGGATCAGGCCTTCGTAACCGTGAATCCCGGCAGTTTCCAGATCAACGATTGGCTGGAACAACGCAGTGAGCCGTTGTGTCCTGATAATGTCCCTCAGCAGGCCGTGATCGTCTGTATCCAGATACCACATGGAACAACCCTCCCAATTCCAGCTTTCTTTGCAGGAAATGAAAGCCTAGACATGCAGATTGACGTTTTCATGACATGCCGCAAAGGCACGAGCACCCCGTTCAGCCAAACACGCGGGTTTCGAAAAATTGGGGATCCAGTGGTCGCGAAAACAGGTACCCCTGCCCGTAATCGCACCCGGCATGGCGCAATATGTCGCGCTGGCTTTCGGATTCCACCCCTTCGGCAATGACCTTGAGCCCGAGTTCGTGTCCCATCACGATGATGGCCTTGGACAGGGCATGGTGCTGCGAACCCGGAGTCAGGTCATGCACGAACGACTGATCGATTTTGAGATAGTCGATGGGAAAGCGGTTGATGTAGGAAAGGGAAGAATAGCCGGTCCCAAAATCGTCGATGGCCACTTCAATGTCGGCATCACGAAATCCTCCCAGCTGCATATTGACGGCATGGTCCGCATCCAGCAGCAGGCTTTCGGTGATTTCAACGACGATGTTGCGCCCCGTGATCCCCAGCCCACGCAAGTGATCCAGCCAGGCCCCCAGCGCGCTCCCCTGGTGGCGAAACTGCACGGGCGACATGTTGACACTCACCTGAAAACCCGGGCGCCGCTGTGCCCAGCGACTGGCCCAACGGGAAGCTTCGCGAAACGCCCAATCGCCCAGTTCCACGATCAGGCCGGTTTCTTCGGCAATGGGAATGAACTCCCCGGGATGGACGGGGCCGCGTTCGGGGTGTTCCCAGCGCAGCAAGGATTCGGCTTTCTGGATTCTGCCGGTTGCGAGATCGACCACCGGCTGGAAATGCAGCATCAACTGGTTTTTGCGCAGCGCAGTGCGCAAATCGTTCATGAGCTTCAGCTTTGACTGCGCCTTTTCCTGCAAGGAACGGGTGAAAAAACTGTAACAGTTGCGGCCGGCCGCCTTGGCCGCATACATGGCCTGATCGGCGTTGCTGAGCAGGACTTCCACATCGGTCGCGTCATTGGGGTAGAGGGTGATGCCGATGCTTGCCGACACATGCACGGGACCCGAATTCTGGGAGAACTGGAATGGTTCGGAAAGGCGGTCGATGATCACCTGGGCGACCTTCTCCACATGTCCCGTGCTACGCAACTGAGGCAGCAGCACGGTAAATTCATCCCCCCCCAACCGGGCCACCGTATCGGATTTACGCACACAGGACACGATGCGGCGCGCCGCTTCCATCAGCAACATGTCGCCCATCTGGTGCCCCAGGGTATCGTTGACCTCCTTGAAACGGTCCAGGTCGATGAAAAGGATGGAGACCAGAGTCTCTTCGCGTTCGGCACGCCGGATTTCATGATGGAGCAGGTCGTAAAACATGTTGCGATTAGGCAATTCGGTCAGCAGGTCGAAGTTGGCCTGGCGCCAGATCAGTTCGCTGGCATGTTTCTTTTCGGTAACATCACGGGTGACCCCCAGCATGGCCGTCACTTCCCCCTTGGGATTGCGCAAAGGGGTGGCATGGGTTTCGAGCCAGCGGTGGGTGCCCTTCCTGCCCACCAGGGGAAACTCGAACATGCCGCTGGCGCCGGTACACACCTTGCGATGAAATTCCTCGAAAGCGGGGCGGAACCCGGGAGGAATGAAGTCCAGCAAGCCGGTCTGCTGGACTTCCTGGATCGATTCCACCTCCAGCATGGCAAGCCCGGCAGGGTTCATGTGAATGAGCCTTCCATTCGGGGCGATCACTTTCACGCACTCCGGCTCGGCTTCCAGGATGGCACGGAGAAAATCGTTTTGCGCCCTGACGGTTTCCATGGCGCGCTTGCCTTCGGCATCGCGGTCGAAGACATCCAGAGCATAGGAAACATCGCGGGATATTTCCTCCAGAAGGTCTGTGATGTTGGCATCGAAGGCATTCTTCCCGGGATGACAGACGGTCAAAACGGCGTAGGACTTCCCGTTGCGCAGGATGGGGAATGCCCCGGCTGACGCCCCCCCAACCCAGGCTGCCAGCGTTTTCCAGGATGCCATGCCCGATTGTGCCGAAACATCATTCGCCACAATCACCCGTTGCTCACGCCAAGCCTGCGCAGTGGGACCCAAGCCCTCCGGCACGTCGGCGCGGGTGGAAATGGCAAACTCGTCGAGATACTCCTTGCCCTTGCCATAAAAAGCCACCGGGCGAATCTGGTGCGAAGCATCCTGCAGCATCCCGACCCAGGCCATGCTCATGCCCCCCAGTTCCACGGCAGTGCGGCAGACCAGGGGAAACAGCTGGGATTCATCCTGCAGGCGCACGATCGCCTGGTTGATCTCGCTCAGCGCCTGGTACATTCGGGTTTGCTGCTCCAGCATGATCGCAGTTTTCTGATGCAGGCTGACTTCACGCACCAGGGAGAGCAAGGATTTTTCCTCGCCCTGGAGCTGCGCCGTGGCATGCACTTCCACAGGGAAGGTGGATCCGTCCTTGCGACGGTGCGTCCCTCGAAAACGCACGGTCTCACCAGGCTTGACCTGATCCCAGAGGTTTTGGGCAGACAGCCGGTCAAAATCCTGTTCGACATCCAATACGTTGAGCGCCAGCAATTCCTTGCGGGAGTATCCCAGGCTGTCACAAGCGGCACGATTGACGTCCGTGAATCGCCCCGAGAGGTCATGGACAAAGAAGGCATCCGGAGCGTACTCCAGAAAAACCCTGAACCTGTCCGCACCGCTCATGTACCGCATTCCATCCAGCGCATCACCTCTCCTCCCGAAACCCCTGAGGCATTGTATCCAGATTCCATGCGGCGTGCCGCATCACCGCGGCAAGATGCGGATGCTTGTCGCGCACCAGGGGTTGCTTAAAAAATCCGTACCCGCGGATGACATGCTTCATTTATCGATCAAATTCCTCAAACCTTTATAGTAGTATTAGGGGAATTGCCCTCAAACCCCTGCGAACCGGTCCTGACATGCCTGCCCCACTGCAGTTGCATCCCCGCCTTTTACTGGTCATTTTTTCCGTCGCATTCCTGCACGCCCCCGCCTGGGCGGACAACCTAATCGACAGTTATCGCCAGGCATTTGATTCCGACCCCGGCATCGCCCAGGCACGCGCCACCCTGGAAGCTGACATGCAAAACAGGCCCCTGGCCCGTTCCGCATGGTGGCCACACATGAGCATGACGGCAGGCACGGGGAAAAACACCGCGGGCATCACCGGGCTGGGAGCCCCGATTTCCCAGAATTACAATTCCAACAACTTGAGCGTCAACCTGACCCAAAGCCTGTTCAATGGACAGGCCTGGACCGCGCTGACCCAGGCAGACCACAAGATCGAAGCGAGCGAAGCCGCCCTCGTCTATGCCCAGCAACAGCTGGCACTGAAAGTTTCCACCGCCTATTTTGACGTCCTGCAGGCGCAAGCCCAGGAACGGGTCGCCCAGGAACAGGAAAAGCTTCTGGGTGCAATCAACGAACAAACACGCGCCACCCTGGAAGTGGGTACGGGCGACATCATTGCGGTACATGAAGCCCAGGCCCGATTGGACGCCGCCAGATCAGACCTCATCAAGGCCCGCAACGCCGTGACCGTATCACGCCGTGCCCTGCAGCGACTCACGCATCATTCCGTGGCCACCCTGGATGACCTGGGCCCTTTCAATGCCATCCCCCCGGAGCCGGACAAGGTGGACCCCTGGGTGGACACGGCCCTGGCCAGCCAACCCCAGATCCACCAATCCCAGGCCGAGCTAGCAATTGCCCAGGAACAGGTGGAATTCAACCGGCGGGCACGTTGGCCGGTCGTCACCGTGCAAGGCGTAGCCCAGCATTCGCTGGGTACCGTATTCCCCAATGTGGACATCAACCAGAAAGGCGCCGGCTTCAATGTTTCCATGCCCCTGTTCGATGGGGGCCAGATTTCCTCCACCGTCGACCAGGCCCAGGCACAGGCACAAGCACAGATCGAAGCACTGTCCGGCCTGCGGGACGACATCACCCTCGGCACGCAAACCGCCTTTCTGAACCTGCAGGACAGCGTGGCGCAACTGCACGCTGCGGAAACGGCGGCCACTTCCGCCAAAGTGTCATTGGAAGGCACCCGTGCCGGCTTTGAAGTAGGCACCCGATCCATCATCGACCTGCTGAATATCGCCACCGACTACATCCGAGCCGAACAAAACTACAATGGCGCCCTCTATGCCCATGTGGTGGCACGCCTGCAGCTCAAGGCAGCAGCCGGCATCCTGAGCGCAGCCGACCTGGATTCGGTCAACGGCCTGCTGCGCCACCAGGACCACCCCTGAAGCCCCCTTGCCGGGTAAAAACCGGCGCCGCTTGCCGCGAAGCCTTCAGGTGTAATACCCTGAGCACGTCATCTCCCCGGACATCTTTCAGCGATACCACATGCCCTCATGACGAACACTACTCCCGGCACCGGCCTCAAAGGCCGAATCATGCAAACCTACGGCATCATCATCGATGTGATCGTGGTTTTCCTGATATTGGTCATGCTCGTCACGCTAGGGGTCGCGTTCATTGGCGTCCTCAACGACCTTTATGAAGCGTTGAGCAACCTGCGCCATGAAATTGCCATACAAACCCTGGTCACCTCCATCCTGTCGGTATTCGTGTTGATCGAGCTGTTCCGCTCATTTACGGACTACCTCGAGTTTCATCGCATTCGCCTGCGCGTCCTGACCGAGGTAGCCATCGTGTTCATCCTGCGGGATATTTTCATCGGCCTGTATAACCACACCCTGCTGTGGCAGGATCTGCTGGCCCTGGGGTTCCTGCTTGCCGTCCTGATTGCCGGCCGCGTGGCAGCGATCCGTTTCGGGCCGGAAAAACCCCCTGTGCGCACGACGAATTCATAATGTCGTTCCTTTTTCGCATCCTTGGTCGCTTTCTCGTGACCCTGTGGCACGCCCTGGATGTCGCGAGGCGTGTGTTTTTCAACTTGCTGTTCCTTGCCCTGCTGGCAGGCCTGGGCACGGCGCTCTACCTCAACCGCCCACCCCACCTGGAAAACCGCACGGTACTGGTGCTGGACCTCAAAGGCAACCTGGTGGAACAACATAGCGCCAACATGGACGCACTCATGCTGGCCGGCGCTGCCGATGATCTGGATCGCCGGGACACGCAACTGCGTGACATATGGCAGGTATTGCAGGCCGCTGCCGAAGATCCCCGTATTTCAAGCGTGTTACTGCTGCAGGACGACCTGCGCGGCGCAGGCCTGCCGATGCTGCATGAAGTGGCGAACGCACTTGACCGCTTCCGGGCCAAGGGCAAACCGGTCATTGCCTGGGGAGCCGGTTATGATCAGCGCCAGTATTACCTGGCAGCCCATGCGGATGCCCTCTACCTTGACCCACAGGGCCAAGTCCTTCTGGAAGGGTTTGGGCATTACCGCAATTATTATCGCGATGCACTCGACAAACTGGGCATCACGGTTCACCTGATGCGCGTGGGCACCTACAAAAGCTTTGCCGAGCCTTTCACGGCCAACGGCCCTTCCCCTGCCGCCACAGAAGCCGACCGATCCCTGTACGACGCGCTTTGGCAAAGCTACACGACCGATGTGGAGAAACAGCGTCACCTGCCCAAGGGAAACCTGCAGCAATCCA
>JAKBAT010000048.1 GCA_021808815.1 Pseudomonadota bacterium | reverse complement strand
ACGGGCAAGACGAACCGTCACTTCACCCTGGGATTCTGTCCCGCTGGTAATGTTATTCACGGAATACAGCTGCAACGCCGCACCGCTTTTCACCACTTTTTCGATGGCCTTGAAAGTGGCATCCACCGGGCCGCTGCCATCGGACTGGGTGGCATGTTCCTCCCCCCCCACCGCAATGACCAGGCGGGCCTGTGGCCGTTCGCCCGTTTCGCTGTGGGCCATGAGCGAAACCAGGCCATAGTGCTCATTCTGGGGCTCGGTCAGCTCCTCGCTGACGATGGCATGAATGTCTTCATCGAATATCTCGTGCTTCTTGTCGGCCAGATCCTTGAAACGCTGGAACGCCGTATTGACCGCCAGTTCGGAGTCCAGCTCGATCCCCAGCTCCCGGAGGCGTGCCCTAAACGCCGAACGTCCGGAATGCTTGCCCAGGACCAACTTGTTGGCATGCCACCCCACATCTTCGGCCCGCATGATTTCGTAGGTTTCACGATGTTTGAGCACCCCGTCCTGATGGATGCCGGATTCGTGGGCAAAGGCATTGGCCCCCACCACGGCTTTGTTGGGTTGCACCGGGAATCCCGTGATGGTGGAAACCAGTCGGCTGGCCGGCACGATCTGCGTGGTATCGATGCGCGTGTCCAGCTGGAACACGTCATGCCGGGTCTTCAGGGACATGACGATTTCCTCGAGGGCCGCGTTGCCGGCCCGTTCGCCCAGGCCGTTGATGGTGCATTCCACCTGGCGCGCGCCTGCCAGCACCGCGGCCAGGGAATTCGACACCGCAAGGCCCAGGTCGTTATGGCAATGCACGGAAAATATGGCCTGGTGGGCGTTGGGAATGCGGTTGAGCAGGCGCTCGATGAGGGCCCCGTACTGGAAGGGAATGGCATATCCCACCGTATCGGGGATATTGATGGTGCGGGCACCTGCCCGGATCACCGCTTCGATGACGCGGCACATGAAATCCACGTCGGAACGCACCGCATCCTCGCAGGAGAACTCCACGTCATCCGTATACGTCCGTGCCAGGGTGACGGCCTTGACGGCAGCATCCAGCACCTGCTCCGGGGTCATGCGCAACTTCTTTTCCATGTGGATGGCCGAAGTGGCGATGAACGTGTGGATGCGCCCCGATGCGGCCGGGGCAATGGCCTCGCCCGCCTTCCGGATGTCATTTTCCTGGGCCCGGGCAAGTCCGCAGACCACGCTCTCCCGGATCACGGACGCCACTGCCCGGACGGATTCAAAATCGCCCTGGCTTGCTGCCGGGAAACCGGCCTCGATCACATCGACTCCCAACCGCTCCAGCTGGCGGCCAATGCGCACTTTTTCCTCACGGGTCATGGACGCGCCCGGGCTTTGCTCCCCGTCACGCATGGTGGTATCAAAGATGATCAGGTGTTGGCTCATGTTTCGCTCCCCGACCCGTGGCATCGGGCAAATAAAGTAATTCTAGCGCACTCAGGTCCCCTCGCGCCTTTTCCGTTCCCACGGCATGAAACCACGCTTAAGGGTGTCTTAAGCTTCGGGGTGTTGAATAGACCCTGACGCTGGGATCACCCCCTGGTCCCATGCGATTCTTCCCCTTGTTGGTGGCCACCCCCGGCCACCATTTTTTTTGCCCAATGACGGGGAATGGGAGGGGTTTGGCGCCGGAATTACGCGTTAATATGTCGGGATGCGCATGTTACTGGTCGAAGACGATTCCTTGCTGGGTGACGGCATACGGGCCGGATTGAGGCAGGCAGGGTATGCCGTGGACTGGGTCCGGGATGGGCAGGCCGCGCGGCTATCCCTTGAAACGGGAGAATATGCCCTGCTGGTCCTGGACCTGGGGCTGCCCAAGCTGTCCGGCACGGAAGTCCTGAAGTGGCTGCGCAATCGTGGCAGCACCTTGCCCGTATTGATCCTCACGGCCCGGGATACGGTGGCTGACCGCATTGCAGGGCTCGATGCCGGCGCTGACGACTACCTGATCAAACCCTTCGATCTGGATGAGCTGATTGCCCGCCTGCGCGCCCTGTCCCGACGCAGCAGTGGCCAGGCAGCCCCATTGCTCCAGCTGGGCGCCATCGAACTGGATCCTGCCTCCCGCCAGGTACGCAAGCAGGGGAAAATCGTGGAGCTGTCCGCACGCGAATTTACGCTCCTGCACGAACTCATGCGCCAGGCCGGACGGGTCCTGTCCCGTGAACAGCTGGAAGAATGCCTGTACGGCTGGGGGGAAGAGGTGGAAAGCAATTCCGTCGAAGTCCATGTGCACCACCTGCGCAGGAAACTGGGGAGCAGCCTGATCCGCACCCTGCGCGGCGTCGGCTACGTGATCGACAAGCCATGAAATCCCTGCGTCTGCGCCTGGTCCTGCTGCTGTCCCTGGCTGCGGGCATCACCCTGAGCGCAGCAGTCTATTTCACCCACCTGGCCGCCCGCCAGGAACTGGATGCCCTGTTCGATGCACAGCTGGCCGAATCGGCCCATGTGCTGCTCAGCACGGCACGCCGTGAAATGACCGAGAAAATCGAACACGGTTCGGACGAAATGCCCATCGCCCATGAATACGAACAGACCCTGGTGTATCAGATCTGGGACAGAAACGGCCTGATCGTCCGTTCCAATGCCGTCCCCGCCATCCCCCTGGGCAATGCGACTCCCGGCTTTTTCCAGACCAGGCTCAACGGGAAACCCTGGCGTGTCTTCACCCGCTGGGACCTCCCCCACGAATTCATGATCCAGATTGCCGAACCCCTCGCAGGGCGTGAACAACTGGCCCGCCAGATCGTGTTGAAGATGCTGCTCCCCACCCTCACCCTCATCCCCTTGCTCACGTTGCTCATCTGGCTTTCCGTCGGCACCGGCCTGCGCCCCCTGCGCCAACTGCGGCGCGAAGTGGTGCAACGCTCCGCCCAGCGGCTCGAACCACTGGCATTCCAGGATGTGCCCACCGAAGTGGCGCCCCTGGTCACCGCCCTCAACGACCTGTTCGGCCGACTGCGCCATTCCATCGAATCGGAAAAACGTTTCACCGCCGATGCCGCCCATGAATTGCGCACCCCCCTCGCCGCCCTCAAAACACAGACACAGGTGGCCCTGCGCGCGGACAACGCCGGGGACCGCGAACATGCACTGCACCATGTGCTAGAGGGGGTTGACCGCGCCGCCCACCTTATCGAGCAGCTGCTCACCCTGGCTCGGGTGGATCCCGAAACGGCCAGCACACAGCATCGTCCAGTCGCCTTGCGCCCCCTGGCCGCCCGGATGCTGGCCGAGCTGGCCCCCTTTGCCCATCAACGACAGATCGAGCTTGCCCTCGAGGACGGGGATGAGGCCCCTGTGCCCGGAAACGAAGGGCACCTGGGCATCCTGATGCGCAACCTCCTGGACAATGCCATTCGCTACACGCCACCTGCCGGACAGGTCACCGTAAGAATCTGGAAGGAACGTACCGGCAACATACTGGAAGTCTGCGACGATGGTCCGGGAATACCCGAGGCAGAACGCAAGCGGGCACTGGAGCGCTTTTACCGCCTTCCCGGCATGGGGACCGAAGGCTCTGGACTGGGCCTGTCCATCGTCCAGCGCATTGCCGAACGTCACGGTGCCCAGGTCACCCTGGAAGCCGGCAAACAGGGACGCGGCCTGTGCGTGCATGTCCTGTTCCCGCCCCAGACCCGGTGAGCCCCCCTGCCCAACGCTGTTCACTACAACAAATTGATACCGCTTTGCCTCACTGGCGATTTATAATTCCCAGTGGTGTGAAGCGCATGGTCTGGTCCCGCCCCGAAGTGACTCTGGCTGTGTTGTCCTGAAACGGATTGTTGGATCCTCCCTCGTGGCGGCATCATGACGACAATACAACCTCCTGCGGGCCGGCTGGAGTCGGCTCAAGGACCCGTGATCGACATCCGGTGCGACTACCTCCCGCCATTGGGCCAGGCCCTTGATGTGGTGGATGGGGGCGACCGTTACGTGGCCGTTGTCTACCAGCATCTCGACCCGGGACTGGTGCGGGCCATTTCCCTCCACGCCACTTCGGGCCTGCGCCGTGGGCTGCCAGTCTACGACAGCGGTGCCCCCCTGCACGTCCCGGTGGACAAAAGCTGCCTCGGTCGAATGCTGAACGTGTTCGGCGCGCCCCTGGATGGCAGCCCTCCGCTCCCTTCCCATACCTACCGCAACATTCTCGCCAATCCCCCGGCCCTGGAGGAAACGCTTCCCCCAAACCGGATCATGGAAACCGGCATCAAGGTCATCGACCTGCTCTGTCCTTTCGTGCGCGGCGGCAAGACGGGCCTGTTCGGAGGTGCCGGTGTCGGAAAAACCGTGCTGATGATGGAATTCATGCATGCCGTCAGTGAATCCCTACAGGGGGTTTCTGTTTTCGCCGGCGTGGGCGAACGCATGCGCGAAGGGCATGAGCTCTGGCATGAAATGCAGGATGCCGGGGTCCTGTCACGCGCATTGCTCGTCTTCGGACAGATGAACGAGTCCCCGGGCGTGCGCTTTCATGTGGGCTATACGGCGCTGACCTATGCGGAGTACCTGCGGGACAGCCTCGAGACGGAAGTGTTGTTCCTCATGGACAACGTGTTTCGTTTCGTCCAGGCGGGCAGCGAGATTTCAGGGTTGCTCGGGCGACTTCCCGCCACCGTGGGGTACCAACCCACCTTATTGACGGAGGTCGCTTCCCTGCAGGAGCGGATCATTTCCACCCGGCGCGGGGCCGTCACGGCCGTGGAAGCGGTCTACGTCCCTGCCGACGACATGTCGGACCCTGCGGTGGCTGCCATTCTCGGCCATCTGGACAGCGTGGTGATCCTCTCGCGGCAACAGGCCGCCAAAGGCATTTATCCGGCCGTCGATCCCCTGGCCTCCACCAGCCGCATCATGGACCACCATGTGCTCGGCAAACAGCACTACCAGGTCGCCCGTGCCGTGCGCGAGCATCTTTCCCGCTATCGGGAACTGGAAGATATCATCGCCATGCTGGGCATTGAGGAGCTTTCCGCCGAAGACCGGCTGATCGTGGAACGTGCACGCAAGCTGCAGCGTTACCTGACCCAGCCTTTCCATGTGGTCGCCGACCATAGCGGCGTACCCGGGGTGCGTGTCCCCCTCGGGCAGACCCTGGCGGATTGCGATGCGCTCATGGCAGGCCGCCATGACCAATTGAACGAAGACCAATGCTACATGCAGGGAGCCTTGCCCTCATGACGCCCTTTACCCTGAACCTGCTGGATGGACAGGGCAGCCAACGTTTCAACCAGGTCACCCGGTTCGTGGGCACCGACCGCACCGGGGCCTTTGGCATCCTGGCACGCCATGCCCCCATGGTTGCCCTCCTGCGCCACGGCCTGGCGCGGTTTTCCGAGCCGGAAGGCACCTGGCGCTATCTCTCCCTGCCCGGCGGAGTTCTCTCCTTTTCAGATAACACGTTGACCATCGTCACAGTGCGCTATTTTCTCGGCACGGATCGCGCACAAATCGTCGCACAACTGGAAGCCGACATGGCCAATACGGATTCCGAAATACACCATGCCCAGGCCACCCTCGCCGAAATCGAACAATCGCTCATGCGACGGCTGGCCGAAATGAGCCGGGGCTGAGGACGCTGAAGGGACCCCATGACCGACCGGAGAAAATGGCTGGATGCAACGGAACGGGATGTGCAACGGCTGGAAGACCGCGAACGGATGCCCGCGGGGTGGTTCGGCCTGGCCTTTTATGGCGGCACCGTCGGATTGCTGTTCATCGTGCCGATCGTGGCCGGCGCATATCTGGGGCGATGGCTGGACGGCCTGTGGCCCGGGTATTCCGTCCGGTGGACGGTCAGCGGCATCGTGCTGGGAATCGCCATCGGCAGCTATAACGCATTCCAGTTCATGAGGCGCAAGCAATGAGTCACGATTCAGCCGCCATCACCGCCGTGCTCTGGTTGGGCCCGCTCCCGCTCACCGAGACGGTGCTGACCACCTGGGGCAACATGCTGGCCCTGGTGGTCGCCGCCTGGCTGTTGGTCCGCCATCCCGCGTTGCTGCCGTCACGGAAGCAGACCCTTGCCGAAAGCATCCTGGTGGCCATTGAACAGGCCATTGCCGAAGTCGTTCCGGAAAACGCCGTACGCCCGGTGCTGCCGTTCGTGGCCACCCTGTGGCTGTTCATCCTGTGTGCCAACCTGACCGGCCTGATTCCCGGCCTGCATGCCCCCACCCGCGATCTTTCGGCGACGGCCGCCCTCGCCCTCCTGGTCTTTGGCTCCACGCACTGGTACGGGATCCGGACCAAGGGGCTGCGCAGTTACCTGAAGCACTATGTGGAACCCAGTCCGATCCTGGCCCCGTTCCACATCCTGAGCGAAATCACCCGTACGCTGGCGCTGGCGATCCGTCTTTTCGGCAACATCATGAGCCTGGAAATGGCCGCCCTGCTGGTGCTGATGATTGCGGGTTTTCTGGTGCCGGTGCCCCTGCTCATGCTGCATGTCATCGAAGCGGTGGTCCAGGCCTACATCTTCGGCACGCTGGCACTCATCTACATCGCAGGCGCCATCGAGCCCGATGAAAATGCAACGTCCACCGATTCCCCGGAACATCCCATCAAGGAGAAATCATGAACGATTTACATGTGTTCAGTATGTTGTCGACCGTCGTGGCGGGACTGGTGATCGCCCTGGGGACCTTGCTGCCGGCACTGGCCATGGGGCGCGCCATCTCCAGCGCCCTGGAAGCGCTGTCGCGCCAGCCTGAAGCAGAGAAAACGATTACCCGCACCCTTTTCATCGGACTCGCCATGATCGAATCCCTGGCCATCTACTGCCTGGTGATCGCTCTCATTGTCCTGTTCCGAAACCCCCTACTGGAGTATTTCCTCAAATAACCATGGAATAGCGGTCATGCAATTCGACTGGACGACCTTTGTACTGGAAATCATCAATTTCCTTGTGTTGGTGTGGTTGCTGGCACGTTTTTTCTACCGCCCCGTACTGCGCATCCTGGATGACCGGAAAAGCAGGATGGAAGCGGAGATGGCGCTGGCCCGGCAAACCCAGCAGGATGCCGAAACGCTCAAGCAACAGTATGCTGCGCAACTGGCGGACTGGCACCAGGAGCAGGAAAAAGCACGGCAGCAACTGGAGCTGGCGCTGGCACGCCAGAAGGAGCAGGGCCTGCAGGCCATTCAACACCAGATCAGCGACGAAATGGCCAAAATGCAGGCACGGGAAGCCGCCCAGGCAGCCTCGCGCACGGCACAACTGCAGCAGCAAGCCCAGGATGCCGCCTTCGACATGGCCGCCGTGCTGTTGCAGCGCCTCGGCTCGGCGCCACTGACAGCCCGGATCTTCCAGCTGTTTCTGGAAGACCTGGCAGGACTGTCTCCCGAGGAAACCTCCGCCTTGCGCGACGCTGCGCGGGCAGCCCCCGAAAACACCATTCTCCGTGCGGAAGTGGCCCATGCGCTGGAACCCGGTCAGGAGGCGGCGCTTGCCCAGGCCCTGTCAGCCTTGTCAGGACGTTCCCAGACGGTGGCGTGCACCATGAACCCGGAACTGATTGCCGGCCTCCGCATGGCCATCGGGGGCTATGTCCTGCACGCGAACCTGGCCGATGCCCTCGATTTCTTCAAGCATCGCAACCCCCATGAATCCTCCTGATCCCTCCTCGGCCGAACTGCGCTTCCAGCTTCGCCTGTCAGAACGTGGCACCGTGGCTGGCATCGGTGATGGCATTGCCTGGATACAGGGACTGCCTTCTGCGCGCCTGGACGAACTGATCCAATTTGAAGAGGGCAGCACCGGGGTGGTGTTCCAGCTGGGCAAGGACCTCATCGGCGCCATCCTGCTGGCGCAAAAACACGGGGTGAAGGCGGGTATGGCCGTCACGCATCTGGGGAGCAACCTCGAAGTGGTGGTGGGCGATGCGCTGCTGGGACGCGTGGTGGATCCCCTGGGGTCTCCCCTGGATGGATTGCCTCCCCCCCAATGCCGCAAATTCCGGCGGCTGGAATGTGACCCGCCAACCATCCTGCAACGGGATTTCGTCCATGCCCCCCTTTCCACGGGCAACAAAATCGTGGACACCCTGATTCCGGTGGGGAAAGGGCAACGACAGCTCATCATTGGGGATAATGGTGTGGGCAAGAGTGCCCTCGCCCTGGATGCCGTGATCCATCAACGGGACAAGGGCACACGCTGCATCATGGTCCTCATCGGCCTGCCCCGCTCCTCCATCGCCGCCTCCATCGAAGCATTGCGGGCAGCCGGCGCCCTGGACCATACCGTGGTCGTGGTGGCAGAAGCCAATGCACTGCCCGGCTTTCGCTATCTGGCGCCGTTTTCCGGTTGCGCCATGGCCGAACACTGGATGCAGGCGGGACAGGATAGCCTGATCGTCTATGACGATCTGACGCAACACGCCCAGTCCTACCGCGAACTTTCCCTGCTGCTGCAAAGGCCACCAGGAAGGGAAGCCTACCCGGGGGACATTTTCTACCTGCATTCACGCCTGCTGGAGCGTTCCACGGTCCTGGCCCCGGCGTTCGGCGGCGGTAGCATGACGGCGCTCCCCATCATTGAAACCAGCCACGGGGAGCTTTCCGCCTATATTCCCACCAACCTGATTTCCATCACGGACGGGCAAATCTACTTCGACAGCAAGCTGTTTGCGGCGGGCATGCTGCCCGCCATCGATATCGGCCGTTCCGTATCCCGCATCGGCGGCAAGGCCCAACATCCGGCCATCAAGGCCGCCGTCGCCCGCATCCGCCTGGATTACCTGCAGTTTCTGGATCTGGAAGCGTTCGCCCGTTTCGGAACGCGCCTGGAGCCGGAAATGGAAGCAAAACTGCGTCGGGGCAGGCTCCTGCGCGAATTGCTCAAACAGGACCGTTTCGCCCCGCTTCCCAGCGAAGCACACCTGGCCTGGCTGCTGGCCTTCGGTGAAGGCCTGCTGGACGCCTTCACCCCCCAACAGGCCGCGGACCTGCAGCCGAGGCTGTTTGAAGCCATCGCGCCGCTCACCCTCACGGATTCCCGGGACCGCTGGCTGGAGCGGCTGCGCAACGCACTTCAGGATGCCGCATGAGCGAGAGGCGGCACATCGAGGAACGCCTTGCGCTGTTCGACGAATTGTCCGGAATCCTGGGCGCCATGCGCAGCTTCGCGCTGGTGGCATTGCATCGCAACCGCCAGCACGAAGCTGCCCAGCAGGAAGCCGTCAACACGCTGGAAACCATCCTGCATCCCCTCCTGGCGTTCCTGCCGCCCCAGGCTGCCAAAGGGGAAGACCTCTGGTTGCTGCTGGGATCTTCCCGAGGGTTTTGTGGAAACTTCAATGAAAGCCTGTTGGCCTACTGGCAAGCCTCCGGTGGACAGTCCTGCCCGACCATTGCCCTGGGAGAGCGCCTGGTGGCCCGCATGCCCGCCACCGCCCGATGGATTCCCGTTGCCAATGCCTCGGGCCATACCGAAATTTCCAGCACCACGGACCGGATCCTCCTCGCCATCCGCGACCTCCAGACGCGCTATGGGCCGGCTTCGGGGCTGGTTGCGTGCCTGCACGACACCGGGGGATTGCGCACCCGGCGCCTGCTGCCTTTCCCCGGGACCGGGGCAACTGCCGAAGCCGTGCCCATACTGACCAATGAACCCGCGGCCCAGGTGGCAGCCGGGGTTGCCGAACAGTACCTGTACCACCAACTGCTCTGGCTCCAGCTGAGGTCCCTGGGCATGGAGAACCACTTGCGCCTCCAGCAAATGGAAAATGCCCTGCAGCACCTCAATGAAACCGGTACTGCCCTGCAGCGCCAGCGGAACCGGATGCGCCAGGAAGACATCATCGAAGAAATCGAGCTCATGGCCCGTGTTAACGCCAATGCAAGGAAGCCCTCATGGTCGCACTGAAGCCCCACTCCCCGCCCGATGCCGAACTGCTGCAGGACATGCACGATTACTGGCGTGCTGCGCTGTATCTGTGCGCCGGGATGATCTACCTGAAAGACAATCCGCTTCTGAAAGTTCCCCTGGAAGCCGCCCACATCAAGAAGCGCCTGCTGGGACACTGGGGATCGGACCCGGGGCAGGCTTTTGTCTGGGTGCACCTCAATCGACTCATCCGGCAGCATGACCTGTCCATGCTGTTCGTCTCCGGCCCGGGGCACGGGGCGCCTGCCGTGCTGGCGCAGGCTTACCTGGAGGGAACCTACCATGAGTTCTATCCCGAGATTCAGCGCAACGCATCCGGACTGCAACGGTTTTTCCAGCAGTTTTCCTTTCCGGGTGGCATCGGCAGCCACTGCACACCGGAAACACCCGGGTCCCTGCACGAAGGGGGAGAACTGGGCTACAGCCTGTCGCATGCCTTTGGTGCGGCATTCGACCATCCTGACCTGATCGTGGCCTGCATCGTGGGGGACGGCGAAGCCGAAACCGGCCCACTGGCCACGGCCTGGCATTCCAATAAATTCCTCAACCCGGCACGGGATGGTGCCGTTCTGCCCATCCTGCACCTGAACGGCTACAAGATTGCCAACCCCTCCCTGCTGGCCCGCATCGATACGACCACATTGCTGCAGTTGATGTGGGGATACGGATATGCCCCCCACCTGGTGGCAGGGGACGATCCCGCAGTGCTCCACAAGACCATGGCCGACACGCTGGACCAGGTGTTGCACCAGATTCGCCATCTCCAGCATCAGGCACGAACGGAAGGCGTCACCGCATTACCGCGCTGGCCCATGATCATCCTGCAAACCCCCAAAGGGTGGACAGGACCCCGCACGGTGGACGGCCACCAGGTGGAAGGCACCTGGCGGGCACACCAGATTCCAATTCAGGACCCCCATCCGGCGGAACACCTGGCCCTGCTCGAATCCTGGTTACGCAGCTACGCGCCCGAATCCCTGTTCGATGCCGACGGCCAGCCGGTAGAACGGCTGCGACGGCTGGCCCCCACCGGTCCTCGTCGCATGAGCGCCCATCCCGTTGCCAATGGCGGACAACTGTACCGTCCATTGCAGACCCCCGAACTCGGGCAATACGCCCTCACTGTCCAGGCCCCCGGCGTTGCGGAAGAGGAGAATACCCGTCCCCTTGGTCGCTACCTGGCCGCCATCATGGCCGCCAACCCGGACAATTTCCGGTTTTTCTGCCCGGACGAAACCGCTTCCAACCGGCTGGACGATATTTACCGTGCCAGCAGCAAGGCCTGGATGGGCCGCATGTTGCCGGAAGACGCCGATGGCGGGTATCTTTCCCCCTCGGGGCGGGTCATGGAAATGCTCTCCGAGCATACGCTGGAAGGCTGGCTGGAAGGCTACCTGCTGAGCGGCCGACATGGATTACTGGCTTCCTATGAGGCTTTCATCCACGTCATCGGCTCCATGTTCAACCAGCACGCCAAGTGGCTCGAGAAATCCCTCGCCGTGCCCTGGCGCGCTCCCATCGCCTCGCTGAACCTCCTGGTCACTTCCACCGTCTGGCGCCAGGATCACAACGGCTTCTCCCACCAGGATCCCGGGTTCCTGGATCTGGTCACCAACAAAAGCGCACAGGTGGTGCGCATTTACCTGCCGCCGGATGCCAACTGCCTGCTGGTCACCGCCGAGCATTGCCTGCATACCCGCAACCGCATCCAGGTCATCGTGGCTGACAAGCAGTCCCACCTGCAGTATCTTTCCCTGGCGGAGGCACGGGCCCATTGCGCTACCGGCATCGGCGTATGGCGATGGGCCAGCACCGACGATGGCCTTGCACCCGACGTGGTGATCGCCGCTGCCGGTGATGTTCCCACCATGGAAGCCCTGGCGGCGACCGCCCTGCTGCGGGAGTTCTTCCCCGATCTGAAAGTACGGTTCATCAACGTGGTGGACCTGTTGGCCTTACAGCCGCGGGAAGAGCATCCCCACGGGCTCGCCTCACCGGATTTTGACCAGCTCTTCACCCGGGAGCGCCCGGTGATTTTCAATTTTCACGGCTATCCCTGGCTCATTCACAAGCTGGTGTATCGCCACACCAACGCAGCGCGCTTCCACGTCAGGGGTTACAAGGAGCATGGCAATGTGAACACGCCCATGGAACTGGCCATTCAAAACCAGATCGACCGGTTCAATCTGGTCATCGATGTGCTGGACCGGGTCCCGCGGGTAAAGCCTTCCGCCCAGCCCGTACGGGAAGAGATGCGCCGTCGCATGGCACAGTGCGTTGCGCATGCGCACCAGGAGGGCGATGACCCTCCCGATATTTCAGGATGGCGCTGGCCTTTCGCGCCGCGCTGAGCCCCACGAGAAGAGGCCGCCACTAAAGTTTCCGGATCATCAGGCCGATAAGGAGGATGGTCCCTGAAGTGGCTAAGAAGTCAGCTATACTGAAACGTTATTTCATATCCCTATGCCCACCCAGGACGTCAATTTGGCAGCGCTGACCCCGTCTTACGTTCTCATGCGTGAGACAGGAGTCCATGTCCAGATCAGCGGCATCCCCTCCCAGGAAGCGCTGCGGGAATTTGCCGATCGTGTTTTCAACAATGGCGCCTACTTTGTCGGCCTGATCTATCCGGTATTCATGGAACTGCTCTATGGCAACACCCCTCTGGCTTCGCTTGGGAACGGCCGTGACGAGATCAAATTCGCCGAAAGGATTGCGCCGCTTCCAAGCGAGCGGATGGAATTGTACAAGGGGCTTAAGATCGAACGCCGGGGGGAATCTGCGGAATATCTGTTCGAACCCCCGTTCCTGGAAGTCAAGCGCTCGGAGCCCGTGTTCGGATTGCCCGATGCCGAGGGGAAAACCCCCATCGTCAGTTATCGTGATGTGATCGATCGCATTCCCACCGAGCTTCGATTCGACGAATTCGTGGCCAGCCTGTGGGTCAAGGAATTACGTTTTGGCATTGATGAGGGGGTGGTAGAGGACGCCATTCGCACCAAAAAAGTCGACCGGATACTGATGGCCACCCAGCGCCTGCCCACGGACAGCTGCGATGCCGAAATCAAGGAGGAAAGCGACCGCCTGCACCAGGATCGGGCCCCGCTGGTCTTGCCCGATGGGCGCATCGATCTGCGTCGCGCCCGCAACCGCTTTCCCCAG
>JAKBAT010000047.1 GCA_021808815.1 Pseudomonadota bacterium | reverse complement strand
GACCTCATCACCAATATTGCCGTGGCAGATGCTGCACACCTGCTGGGCCAGGGTATGGCCCGAAACATCCGGATTGAGCAGACTGCGGCTGCGGTCAAGCCCGGTGGAGCATGCCCCAAGCGCCAGTGCCATGGCCGAAAGGGTCAGAATTTTCGTTGCGTGTTTCATATTCGTTCCCCTTAGTAAATGAGAGTGGCGTAAAGCATGGAAGTGTTGAAGTCATGCGGATTGAGTCCTCCGGCCAATTGGTTGCCGGAAGATGAACCGCCCATCTGGGTGTAGAACTGGTACATGTAACCGATGCGGACATTCTGTACCGGGGCCCAGAAGATGCTGGGCATCCAGGATTGCCACGTGGGGCTTCCTGTGCCAGAGGCATTCATGGGATAGAGCAGCGGGTCGTTGCTTCCAGTGGCACCGTGGTAGAACAGCATTGCACCGTACTTGGCCTTGTAAATGTAGGTCACGTCAGCCCAAGTTTCGTTCAGGGTATCGGTCGGATTCGTCGCCGTAATGCCTAACGTGGAAGAACTGTTGTTGATATCCTCGTGCGTATAGCGGAAATGGGCCGAGAAGTAGTGCGGGTCGAGCACATACTGATACTGGGCGTCTACACCCACGTCGCGGTACGTGTTGACACTACCGGACCAGTCGGAATAGCCCAGGATCGGGTTGGCATTATGAACATAGGAGGTCATGCCGTGGATACCGGCCTGGAAACTATGTGCCCCCCACTCCTTGTTGTACGCAAAACGGAAGTATGGGGAGGGGTCAAGCTCCGGCACTCCGGTAGCGCCAGTGGCACCGCCTGTCATGAAGGACAGGGCTCCATGGGTGATGGACTTGTAAATTGCCAGTTCGCCGTACCAGGTTTTATCCAGGAAAGCGTAGGTACCCACGCCCACTTCCCCGTGCTGTGCCGAAGCACCCATGAGGAACGTGCTGGGTGCCTGGGCGCCACCGCCGTTGAAGAAGCCGATCCAGTCAGAAGTCCAGTTTTCCGTGCTGTTCCACACATCGGACATGGTGGTGCGGTTATTGCCATAGAAGCCATAGATCAGATCGCTGTCTTTGGTGACGATGCGGTCTGCCCAACGGAATTCCGTGTTGTCGATACCGGAACTCTGGGTGTATTGGCTACCCGAAGTGATGTTCCCATCATACTTGTTCCAGGTCCACTGCGCGAAAGCCCCTAAGTTATCAGTGATGTGTCCACCGGCAAACAGGCTGACCACCTGCAGGTCAAAGGAGGAGGATGGAGCTGTTCCATTGCCCGCGGCTGGTGACGTATTGGTGTAATACTGACGTGCCGTTTGCAGCATTACGGCCACGGGAGGGCGGTCAATGTTGGTGGTCAGGTTGAAAATGTCGTTCGCGTTGCCCAAGGTATAGCCGGTCAACTTGAACATGCGGCCCAGTGAGGTGAGCTGCGGATATTCGCCACCCACATGGCAGGCGACGCATTTAAAGCCGGTCTGTCGTGCAAAGACCGGAATGGCACTGGCGTCAAAGGAAACTGCCAGGGTAACCACACCGAGGAACGCAAGCAAAGAAACTCGCGCCCTTCCAAGCAGGCTTGTTAACTTCATCGTGAAACCCCCTAAGTGTTTTTCTAAAGGAACTGCAAGTGCGGATGTTTTTGGCTTTTGGACAAACAGCCGCTGCCCGTAGCATTACTTGACGCAGATCAAAAGTCAAGAAGGTGTCGCGGTTTTGCAACAATACCGGGATAGGAATGAGACGCAAATGCAACATGCCGTTTCAGGCATGTTGCATTGCAACACAATAGTGCGGAGGGAAAGTCAGATCACGGATTTGACCGTTTCGGCCAAGTGCTCCGCCGTCAGTCCGAAGTGTTTGTAAAGGGCACCGGCCGGGGCCGATTCGCCAAAGGTATCGATGCCCACGACGGCATCGCAGCCATATTTCCACCACAGGGCAGTGCTGCCCGCCTCGATGGCCACCTTGGGGACGTGGGGAGGAAGTACCGTCTCGCGGTAATCCGTCCCCTGCTGGTCAAATACCGAGGTGGAGGGCAGGGAGACTACGCGCGTGGCGATGCCTTCCGCGGCCAGGAGCTTCTGGGCGTCCACGGCGATTCCCACTTCCGAGCCGGTGGCCATCAGGATAGCCTGGGCAACGCCCTCGGCTTCACGCAACACGTAACCCCCCTTGGCGATGTCCACGATCTGTTCCGGCGTGCGGGACTGGAAGGGCAGGTTCTGGCGGCTGAAGATCAGGCTGGAAGGCCCCTGAATGCGACGCACGGCGGCGCTCCAGGCTACGGCCGTTTCTGTGGTATCACAGGGACGCCACACGCTCATGTTGGGAATGAGGCGCAGGCTTGATACATGTTCCACCGCCTGATGGGTAGGCCCGTCCTCCCCCAGCCCGATGGAATCGTGGGTGAACACGAAAATGGAGCGGATCTTCATCAGGGCGGCCATGCGCAAGGCGTTCTTGCTGTAATCCGAGAAGGTGAGGAACGTGCCGCCATAGGGAATGAATCCGCCATGCAGGGCCACGCCATTCATGATGGCGCTCATGCCAAATTCCCGCACGCCGTAGCTCAGGTAATTGCCGGGCACTCCTGCCCGGAGGGGTTTGCTGCCACTCCAGTTGGTGAGGTTGGATCCGGTCAGGTCGGCCGAACCGCCAAAAAATTCCGGCAAAACCGGGCCAAAGGCTTCCAGGGTGTTTTGGCTGGCCTTGCGGCTGGCGATGGTTTCACCTTTGTCGCGACACTTGGCGATGTATTCCAGGGCAACGAGTTCGAAGTTTTGGGGCAGGTCACCTTTTATGCGCCGGGAAAATTCCGCGGCTTCCGCAGGCCAGGCGGCTTGATAGGCGAGGAACCGGCGGTTCCATTCCGCTTCCTGCACTTCGCCACGGGGCCGGGCATCCCAGGCCTGGTAGGCATCCGCTGGAATTTCGAAGGGGCCGTAGTTCCAGCCCAGGGCCGCACGGGTTGCCGCCACTTCGTCTGCGCCCAGGGGGCTGCCGTGAACGTCGTGGGTGCCGGCCTTGTGTGGACTGCCCTGGCCGATGACGGTCTTGCAGCAGATCAGGGTGGGGCGCTCGCTCTTGCGGGCAGCATCGATGGCAGCGGAAACCGCAGCGGCATCGTGCCCGTCTACGTGGCGCAGGACATTCCAGCCATAGGCTTCGAAGCGCTTGGGAGTGTCTTCGGCGAACCAGGGGGTGACGTGCCCGTCGATGGAAATGCCGTTGTCATCCCAGAACGCGATCAGTTTGCGCAGTCCCAGGGTTCCTGCCAGAGAGCAAGCCTCGTGACTGATGCCTTCCATCATGCAGCCATCGCCCAGAAATACATAGGTGTGGTGATCCACCAGGGTATGGCCCGGCTTGTTGAACTGCTCTGCCAGCATCTGTTCGGCCAGAGCCATGCCCACGGCATTGGTGATGCCTTGGCCGAGGGGGCCGGTGGTGGTTTCCACCCCCGGGGTCAGGCCGGATTCGGGGTGTCCCGGTGTTTTGCTGTGCAACTGGCGGAATTGCTTGATTTCCTCCAGGGGCAGGTCATAGCCCGTCAGGTGCAACAGGGCATAGACCAGCATGGAGGCATGGCCGTTGGAGAGGACAAAACGGTCACGGTCGGCCCAGTGGGGATTGGCCGGATTATGTTTGAGGTGGCGACCCCACAGGGCCACCGCCATGTCGGCCATTCCCATGGGCGCACCAGGATGGCCTGAGTTGGCTTTCTGTACCGCATCCATGGCGAGCGCACGCAGGGCGTTGGCCATGAGGGATTCGGTGTGACGGATGGAGCCTTCAGTCATGATGAATGATCTCTTGAGGAATCGGGTTTAGTGGATTTTCGGAGCGAGTTCGCCTTTGGTGTAACGTTCACTCATGGTTTCCATGCTGATGGGCCGGATCTTTGAGGCTTGCCCGGCGGAACCAAAGGCTTCAAAGCGTTGTTTGCAGATGCCCAGGGCAGCCTTGCGCGCCTCCGCAAGGAATTTGCGCGGATCGAATTCTTCCGGGTTCTTGAACATCAGGGCACGGATGGCGCCGGTCATGGCCAGGCGGATGTCCGTGTCGATATTGACCTTGCGCACGCCATGCTTGATGGCTTCCACGATTTCTTCCACGGGCACGCCGTAGGTTTCCTTGATGTTGCCGCCATTGGCACGAATCACTTCCAGCCAGTCCTGGGGTACCGAAGAGGAACCGTGCATGACCAGGTGGGTGTTGGGAATGCGGGCATGGATCTCCTTCACGCGCCAGATGGCGAGCGTATCGCCCGTGGGAGCCTTGGTGAACTTGTAGGCGCCATGGCTGGTGCCGATGGCAATGGCGAGTGCATCCACGTTGGTCTGGCGCACGAAGTCGGCCGCCTGCTCGGGGTCGGTGAGGAGCTGGTCATGGGAGAGCTTGCTGTCCGAACCATGGCCGTCTTCCTCGCCCATCATGCCCGATTCGAGCGAACCCAGGCAGCCCAGTTCCCCTTCCACCGATACGCCCACGGCATGGGCCATATCCACGACCTGGCGGGTGGTCTTGACGTTGTACTCATAGCTGGAAGGGGTTTTCATGTCTTCCATGAGCGAGCCGTCCATCATCACGCTGGAAAAGCCTGAACGGATGGAACGCTGGCATACGGCAGGGCTTGCGCCGTGGTCCTGGTGCATGCATATGGGGATTTCGGGATACATTTCCACGGCAGCTTCGATCAGTTTGCGCAGGAAAGGTTCACCGGCATATTTCCGGGCGCCGGCCGAGCCTTGCATGATGACGGGGCTGTTGACTGCCTTGGCGGCTTCCATGATGGCCTGAACCTGCTCTAGATTGTTGACGTTGAAGGCGGGCAGTCCGTAGCCGTTTTCGGCGGCGTGATCCAGCAGTTGACGCAGGGAAATGAGTGCCATGATTTTTCCTTGGAAAGTAAAGTCAAATAGAAGCGGGTCACGCCCGGGTCACGCCCAGCCGTGCCATGAGGTCTTCAAAACTGTCGATGACGGCATCCGGCCCCGCCGTTGCAATCGGCTCCCCGTGATTGTACCCGTGGTTGAAGGCCCACACAGTGACGCCGGCATGACGTGAGGCCTGGACATCATTGCTGGAATCCCCCACGAACAACGCTTCCCCGGCGGCAACACCGGCATGGCGGAGTGCGAGCTGCAGTGGTTCTGGACTTGGTTTGCCGCGCGGGGTGTCTCCTCCGGCCACCAGGACGTCGAACTGATGACGCAGTCCATGGCGATCCAGCAGTTGCAGGGTCAGGCTACGCTCCTTGTTGGTGACCACTCCCAACTGACAACCGGATCGGTGCAGGGCTGCCAAGGCGTCCGGAACGCCGGGGTAAGGGCTGCTCAGCTGGCCGGTGACTTCGGCGTAGAGCGCAAGGAAACGCGGGTAGTACTGTTCGAAGAGGGCGGAATCATGGCCTGAGCGCCCCCCGGTGGCGGCGGCCAGGGCATGACCGAACAGCCAGGCCGTGCCTTTGCCGATCCAGCCGCTCACCTGCTCCAGTGGCAAGGGGGAAAGCCGGGCTTCGGCCAAGGTGCGGTTGACCGCTTCGGTGATTTCACCGGCGGTGTCGATCAGGGTGCCATCCAGATCGAACATGATGAAGCGGGGCAGGGGCATGGGGGTCCTAGAAGGATTTGCGTTTGGTATCCATCAGCTTGAGGATCATGGGGGTGAAGATCAGCTGCATGGCCAGCCCCATTTTTCCGCCCGGAATCACGAGCGAGTTGGGACGCGTCATCCATGATCCATCCAGCATGGACAGCAGATAGGGGAAGTCGATGCCATGGGGGTTGGCAAACCGGATCACCACCATGCTTTCGTCGGCAGAGGGGATGTCCTTGGCGATGAAAGGGTTGGAGGTGTCCACCGTGGGGACGCGTTGGAAATTCACATGGGTGCGCGAGAACTGCGGGCAGATGTGGTCCACGTAGTCGGGCATGCGGCGCAGGATGACATCGGTGACGGCTTCCTGCGAATAACCCCGCTGCCTCTGGTCGCGGTGCAGCTTCTGGATCCACTCCAGGTTGATGATGGGGACGACGCCTACCAGCAGGTCCACCTGGGTTGCCACGTTGATCTTGTCGTCAGCGTAGCCGCCGTGCAGGCCCTCGTAGAACAGCAGGTCCGTGTTGTTTTCGATGTCTTCCCAAGGGATGAAGGTGCCGGGCTTCTGCTTGTAGGCGGCGGCTTCTGCTTCGTCATGCAGGTACTTGCGCACTTTGCCGGTGCCGCTCGCCCCATAGCTCTTGAACAAGGTTTCCAGTTCTTCCAGCAGGTTGGCTTCGGGGCCGAAGTGGCTGAAATTATGGTTGCCGCGGGCTTCCTCGGCTTTCATCTGTTCGCGCATGGCGAGCCGGTCATAGCGGTGGAAAGAGTCACCTTCCACGATCTGGGCACTGATTTTCTCGCGTCGGAAAATATGCTTGAAGCTGTTCATGACCGTGGTGGTCCCGGCCCCTGAGGAGCCGGTGACAGCAATGATGGGATGTTTGCGGGACATGGGAAACCTCGCAGCAATAGGAAAAATCAGGGCCGGTACAATCCGCGTTCGCTGAACAGCGGGGAATCGTAGGACTTGTCGGTGCCGGCGTCGTATTCTTGATGATAGCGGACCAGGCGGTCCACTTCATTGCGCGAACCCAGGATGACGGGGGCGCGCTGGTGGATCTGTCCCGGCACGATGTCCAAAATGCGCTCGCGGCCGGTGCTGGCACCGCCGCCCGCCTGTTCCACGATGAAGCTCATGGGGTTGGCCTCATACATCAGGCGCAGGCGTCCCGGCTTGCTCGGGTCCTTGGTGTCGCGGGGGTACATGAAAATACCGCCACGCATGAGGATGCGGTGTACTTCCGCCACCATGGAGGCGATCCAGCGCATGTTGAAGTCGCGCTCCCGCGGCCCCGTCTTGCCCGCCTTGCATTCCTCCACGTACCGGGACACCGGGGGTTCCCAGAAACGTTCGTTGGAAGTATTGATGGCAAACTCGTTGGTATCGGCAGGAATCTTGATGTCGGGATGGGTCAGGATGAAGTTGCCCACTTCCCGGTCCAGGGTAAAGCCATGGGTGCCGCGACCCACGGTCAGCACCAGAAGCGTGGCGGGCCCGTACAGAGCATAGCCTGCGGCAACCTGCCGGGTTCCGGGCTGCAGGTAGTCGTCCAGTCCCGGTTCCTGCTGCCCTGGGGCATGCAATATGGAGAAAATCGAACCGACCGAGACATTGGCATCGATATTGGAAGAGCCGTCCAGGGGGTCGAAAATGGCCAGGAAAGGGCCGCGGGTATGGGGCGCACGAATCGGGAAGGGGTCGTCCATTTCTTCAGAGGCAACCCCCGCCACCAATCCTCCCAGCTGGAAGGTATTGACGAATGCCGTGTTGGAAAGGACATCCAGGGGTTTTTGGGTTTCCCCCTGGACGTTGACGCTTTCCAGCGTTCCGGCCACACCACCCAGGGCGCCCTTGGCGCTCAAGGCGGCAATGGCCTTGACGGCCGCTGCCACGTCCACCAGAAGTGCGGCGAGTGCGGCTCCCTCATGTGAGCCACTGACGTTTTCAATCAGGAACTTGGATAAAGTTTTGCGCCCCAGGTGCATGGGTTTCTCCCCGAATCGTTATGATTTTACCCCCAGCCGTCCGGTGATGCGGGGGAGTTCGGATCATAGCGGCGTATTTGTATAAGTAATACTCAATAATTCTTATTAGGACAATAAGAATTATTTAGACATCGCGGGCGCCTGAACGGGGGCCTCCCGTATCGGGATGTTGACCAGGGCTGCCCCTGCCGCAAGCAGGGCATCCGCCATCCAAAGGGTGTCGTAGTTGCCCGAAACCGATACGGCGACCCCCCCGAGCCAGGCACCGAAAAATCCGCCGATCTGGTGTGTGAGCAGGGTCAGCCCAAACAGCGTGGCCAGATGGCGCGTGCCGAACAGCTTTCCCACCAGGCCTGCCGTGGGCGGTACGGTGGCGAGCCAGGTCATCCCCATGCCCAGGGCAAACAGGTAGAAATTGAGCGCTGTCTTCGGAGTGCCCAGAAATACCACGATCATGAGGGCGCGCAGGGCATACATGCCGACCAGGATGGTTTTCATGCGCATGCGTCCCCCCAGCCACCCTGCCAGCAGGCTGCCAAAAATGTTGGCAAATCCGATCAGGGCAAGCGAAAGCGCAGAGACGCGTTCAGGCAGGCCACAGAGGGTCGCATAGCCGGGCAGGTGCGTGCTCAGGAAGGCCACGTGAAACCCGCAGGTGAAATAACCCGCATGCAGACACCAGTAGCTGCGGTTGCCCAGTGCCTCGCGTATCGGGGCACCTGCCTGGGCTTGCCGGGCCGTGCTGTCCTCGCCGCTGGGACAGGCCACCCGGGTGAAGCCGAGCGCGAGGGGCAGGGTCAGCAAGGTGGCCGCGGCCAGCGTCCACAGGGCGCTGGCCCATCCCCAGGCCGAAATGACGACCTGGGCGAGGGGGGCAAAGAGGAACTGGCCGAAAGAGCCCCCGGCATTGATGAATCCAGCGGCAAATGCACGCTGTTGGGCGGGCAGCGCACGTGCGGCTGCCGCGATCAGGATGGCAAAGCTGCCCGCACCTGCCCCTGCCGAAACGGCGATGCCCAACATCATGGTGAGCCCTGTGGCGGTGCTCCAGAAACTGGCCATCAGCAAGCCCAGCGCCATTAACCCGGATCCCAGGGCAATGACTGCGAAAGTCCCCAAACGTTCGGTGAGAAGCCCAAACAGGGGCTGGGAGGCCCCCCATGCGAATTGTCCGATGGCAAGGGCAAAACTGATGGCCACGAGGCTGACGCCGGTATCCCGGTGCAATGGCTGGACGAACAGCCCCAGGCACTGGCGCACGCCCAGGGTGACCATGAGGATGGCCGCTGCCGTGAGCAATACCGGCCAGTACCGGGCGGTTGGGGCCGGAGTGGTCATCAGGAACGTCCTCCCTGTCGCAGCAGGCGCTGCTTTTCCCGTTGCCAATCGCGTTCCTTTTCGGCTTCGCGCTTGTCGTGCTGCTTTTTGCCCTTGGCCAGGCCCACTTCCAGCTTGATGCGACCACGACTGTAGTGCAGGTTGAGGGGGATCAGGGTGTAGCCTGCCCGCTCCACCTTGCCCACGAGCCTGGCGATCTCCTCGCCGTGCAACAACAGCTTGCGCGTGCGCGTGGGATCGGGGTGCACGTGGGTGGAGGCCGTGGGCAGCGGGCTGATATGCGCCCCCAGCAGGTACAGCTCGCCCGACAGGATCACCACGTAGGCTTCCTTGAGCTGCGTCCGGCCGGCCCGGATGGCCTTGACTTCCCAGCCCTCCAGCACCAGTCCCGCCTCATGTCGTTCCTCGATGAAATAGTCGTGGAACGCTTTTCGATTGTCGACAATGCTCATAATTCGGTATCTTCGCGCAGTGAATTGCCATTTTAGCCTACGAGCCGGTTATGACGCGCGTTGAAAAATCCGTACTGGTGTTGCACTCCGCCCGGGAAATGTGGGAACTGGTGCAGGACATTCCTGCCTATCCCCAGTTCCTGCCCTGGTGCAGCCACGCCGAGATCCATGAAACCGAGGGGGAGGAGACTGTGGCCACGATCCACATCAACTTCCATGGATTGAAGCAGCAGTTCACCACGCGCAATACTTCGGTCCCGGGGGAATCGCTGGTGATGGCGCTCGTATCCGGCCCCTTCCGGCATTTGCACGGCGAGTTCCGTTTTACGGCATTGCAGGCGCAGGG
The DNA here is from genome assembly GCA_021808815.1 of Pseudomonadota bacterium. GTDB lineage: Bacteria > Pseudomonadota > Gammaproteobacteria > Burkholderiales > Ferrovaceae > JAKBAT01. The sequence goes on along the minus strand of JAKBAT010000047.1, from coordinate 3,434 downwards.
CTGCAAGATCTCATTTTCCCTGGAATGGACGTTTTCCAGCTACCTGCTGGAAAAAGTGGTGGGGCCGGTGTTCAGCAGCATTGCCAATTCCATGGTGGATGCCTTCGTGGCCCGGGCCGAAGCCGTTTACGGCAGCGGACCATGCAAGTGACCGTGGCTTATGCGTTGCCCGAGCGGCAAACCCTGGTGCCCCTCCAGGTGGGGGAGGATTGCACGCTGGAAGTGGCCATACGGGAGTCGGGGTTGCTTACCCGCTATCCCGATATCGATCTGACGCGTCAAGCAGTGGGCGTGAACGGGCGGGTGCGCGCTCTCGCCACCCGGCTCAAGCCGGGTGACCGGGTGGAAATCTACCGCCCGCGCCTGGCGGATCCCAAGGCGCGGCGCCGCAGTCGTGCGCGCGCCTGAGCGGCATGGTTTGGAGTCCCGTCCGGACTTGCGTATAATGCCGTTTTGCCAAGGGATCCTGCCATGCAAGTTATCCAAAAGGCACTCACCTTCGATGACGTCCTGCTCGTTCCGGCCCATTCCGAAGTCCTGCCGCGCGACGTCAGCCTGACCACACGCCTGACCCGCAACATCGTGCTCAACCTGCCCCTGCTGTCCGCTGCCATGGATACGGTGACGGAAGCGCGGCTTGCCATTGCCTTGGCGCAGGACGGCGGCATTGGCATCATTCACAAGAATCTGACGGTGGAACAGCAGGCGGCCGAAGTGGCCAAAGTCAAACGGTTCGAATCCGGAGTGGTGCGCCATCCCATTACCGTTTCCCCCGACATGCCAGTGCGCGACGTGATGCAGCTCACGCGCCAGCACCGCTTTTCCGGGTTGCCCGTGGTGGAAGGCCGGCAGGTGGTGGGCATCGTGACCAATCGCGACCTGCGTTTCGAAACGCACCTGGACCAGCCGGTACGCAATGTGATGACCCCCCGCGAACGGCTGGTGACGGTCCGTGAGGGGGATCCGCGCGACGAGGCCATGCGCCTCATGCACCAGCACCGCCTCGAGCGCGTGCTGGTGGTCAATGGCGACTTCGAACTGCGGGGCCTCATCACCGTCAAGGACATCCTGAAGTCCACCGAACACCCCCTGGCTGCCAAGGATTCCTCCGGGCGATTGCTGGCAGGGGCTGCCGTGGGGGTGGGCGAGGGCACCGATGCCCGCGTGGCCGCGTTGGTGGAAGCCGGAGTGGATGCCATCGTGGTGGATACGGCCCACGGACACAGCCAAAGCGTGCTGGATCGGGTGCAGTGGATCAAGAAGCATTATTCCCACATCGAAGTGATTGGAGGCAACATTGCCACGGCGACCGGTGCCCGGGCGCTGGCAGACCATGGCGCGGACGGCATCAAAGTGGGCATTGGACCGGGTTCCATTTGCACGACCCGCATCGTGGCAGGCGTTGGTGTCCCCCAGATCAGTGCCATCAGCAATGTGGCCGATGCTCTTGCCGGCTCCGGGATTCCCTGTATCGCCGACGGTGGCGTGCGTTATTCCGGCGACGTTTCCAAGGCGCTGGCGGCCGGTGCCGACGCCGTCATGATCGGCAGCCTATTTGCTGGTACGGAGGAGGCTCCGGGAGACATCGAACTGTTCCAGGGGCGTTCCTACAAATCCTACCGTGGCATGGGTTCGCTGGGGGCCATGCAGCAAGGTTCCAGCGACCGTTACTTCCAGGACGCGGAAAACAATGCGGACAAGCTGGTGCCCGAAGGGGTGGAGGGGCGCGTGGCCTACAAAGGTCCAGTGGCGGCCGTGATACACCAGCTCATGGGCGGTTTGCGTGCCAGCATGGGATACCTGGGCTGCACCAGCATCGAGGCGATGCATCGCAACGCCCAGTTCGTGGAAATCTCCCATGCCGGCATGCGCGAATCCCATGTGCACGACGTCCAGATCACCAAAGAAGCCCCCAACTACCACATCGATTGAACCGGATGTCCCGCGACAAAATCCTCATTCTTGATTTCGGGGCGCAGTACGCGCAGCTGATTGCCCGTCGCGTGCGCGAGGCGGGCGTCTATTGCGAACTCCATCCCTGGGATGTGAGCGACGATTTCGTGCGCAGCTTCGCACCCCGCGGCATCATCCTTTCGGGGGGGCCTGCTTCAGTGACGGAGGAAACCCCGCCACGTGCCCCCCAGAGCGCATTCACCCTGGGAGTGCCGGTGCTGGGGATTTGCTACGGCATGCAGACCATGGCGGCGCAACTCGGGGGGCAGGTGGAGAACGCCGCCCATCGCGAATTCGGGTATGCCGAAGTGCGCGCACGTGGTCACTCAGCCCTGCTGCGCGATCTGCAGGATCGCAGCAACCCGGAAGGGCACGGGTTGCTGGAAGTCTGGATGAGCCACGGCGACAAGGTGACTGCCCTGCCACCCGGCTTCACGGTCATTGCGGACAATGCTGCCACGCCCATTGCCGGCATGGCGGATGAAACCCGGCACTTCTATGGCGTCCAGTTCCATCCCGAAGTGACCCACACCGTGCAGGGAAAGGCCCTGCTCAACCGTTTCGTGCACGATATCTGTGGCTTGGGTTCGGACTGGACCATGCCCCATTACCTGGACGAAGCCGTGGCCACCATTCGACAGCAGGTGGGGAGCGAGGAAGTGATCCTCGGCCTCTCGGGCGGCGTGGATTCCTCCGTGGCGGCCGCACTCATCCATCGTGCCATCGGCGACCAACTCACCTGCGTGTTCGTGGACCATGGCCTGCTGCGCCATCGTGAAGCCGAACAGGTCATGAGCACCTTTGCCCAACATCTGGGGGTTCGTGTCATCCATGTGGAGGCCCAGGAGCGGTTCATGTCCCAGTTGCAGGGCGTGACGGATCCCGAGCAGAAACGCAAAATCATCGGACGCGAGTTTGTGGAAGTGTTCCAGCGCGAAGCAGCCCGGCTGCCCCGCGCCCAATGGCTGGCCCAGGGCACCATTTACCCGGACGTGATCGAGTCGGCTGGGGCCAAAACCAAGAAGGCCCATACCATCAAGTCGCACCATAACGTGGGGGGCTTGCCCGACACGTTGCACCTCAAGCTGCTCGAGCCGCTGCGCGAACTGTTCAAGGATGAAGTCCGTGCGTTGGGCCTCGCATTGGGCCTGCCCCATGACATGGTGTTCCGCCATCCGTTTCCCGGTCCCGGTCTGGGAGTGCGGATATTGGGTGAAGTGCGCACCGACTACGTGTCCCTGTTGCAACGGGCCGATGCGATTTTCATCGAGGAACTGCGGTCGGCGGGGTGGTATGACCAGGTCTCCCAGGCCTTTGCCGTATTCCTGCCGGTACGTTCGGTCGGGGTGATGGGCGACGGGCGCACCTACGAACATGTGGTGGCTTTGCGGGCTGTAGTGACCAGTGATTTCATGACGGCGCATTGGGCCGAATTGCCCTACAGCCTGTTGGCCAAGGTGTCCAACCGCATCATCAATGAA
>JAKBAT010000046.1 GCA_021808815.1 Pseudomonadota bacterium | reverse complement strand
CCCAGGCCCTGGGGGACAAAAAAGGCGTGCGCCGCTATGGCCATGCCATGGTGCCGCTGGACGAGGCGTTGTCCCGGGTGGTGGTGGATCTTTCCGGGCGCCCCGGCCTGTTTTTTGACGTATCGTTCAGCCGTGCCCGCATCGGCGAGTTCGATGTGGACCTGTTCCACGAATTCTTTCAGGGGTTCGTCAATCACGCGCACCTGACATTGCATGTGGACAACCTCAAGGGCCGCAATGCCCACCATCAAGCCGAAACCATTTTTAAGGCGTTTGGCCGTGCACTGCGCAGTGCGGTGGAGCGCGATCCCCGGATTGCCGGCATGACCCCTTCCACGAAAGGATCACTTTGAGCATCGGATAACAGCCGTGACGCATATTGCAGTGGTGGATTACGGCATGGGCAATCTACGTTCCGTGGCCAAGGCGCTGGAGCATGTGGCGCCGCATGCGCAGGTGGAGGTGACGGGCGATCCGGACAGGATTCGTGCGGCGGAGCGGGTGGTGTTTCCCGGTCAGGGCGCCATGCCGGATTGCATGCGCGAACTGGAACAGCGCAAGTTGCGGCCTGCCCTGCTGGAAGCCGCGCGTGACAAGCCTTTCCTGGGCCTGTGCATCGGGCTCCAGATGCTTTTCGAGTCTTCGGAAGAAGGGCCCACCACTGGTTTGGCGGTGCTCCCCGGGCACGTCAGGCGTTTTCCGGAAGGCCGCATGTATGCTCCCGGCGGGGAACGTCTCAAGGTGCCCCACATGGGGTGGAACCAGGTGGTTCAGACGGCACGGCACCCCTTGTGGAAAGGCATCCCGGATGGGGCGCGTTTCTATTTCGTGCATAGTTTTTATGTGGAAGCCCGTGAGTCTGGGGCTGCCGTGGCTTCCAGCCATTACGCGTTCGATTTCACCTGCGCGGTGGCATACCGGAATATCTTCGCCGTGCAATTCCATCCGGAAAAAAGTGCATTGTCCGGTTTGACGTTGCTCGGCAATTTCGTTCACTGGAAACCCTGAGTATTCTCATGATCCTGATTCCTGCCATAGACCTCAAAGACGGCCGCTGCGTTCGCTTGCGCCAGGGCCTGATGGAAGAAGCCACTGTGTTTTCGGAGGAGCCGGCGCAAATGGCGCGCCATTGGCTGGACAAGGGGGCACGCCGCTTGCACCTGGTGGACCTGAATGGTGCCTTTGCCGGAAAACCCGTGAATGAGCGGGCCATGCGCGAAATCGTCGACGAAGTGAACGGGGCCATTCCCGTGCAGCTGGGAGGGGGTATTCGTACCCTGGATGTGATCGAGCGCTATCTGGACAATGGGGTCACGGAAGTCATCATCGGGACGGCCGCGGTGAAGAACCCCGGGTTTCTGCATGAAGCGTGCGATGCCTTTCCCGGGCACATCATGGTGGGGCTGGATGCCCGTGACGGGAAAGTGGCGGTGGACGGCTGGTCCAAGCTGACCGGGCATGAAGTGGTGGATCTGGCACGTCGCTTTCAGGATTATGGCGTGGAAGCGGTCATTTATACCGATATCGGACGGGATGGCATGCTGAGCGGTGTCAATATCACGGCGACGGCTGCCCTGGCGCGCTCGCTCACCATACCGGTGATCGCGAGCGGTGGCATCCATGACCTGGAGGATGTGCGCGCCCTTTGTGCACTGGAAGAGGAAGGCGTCATGGGCGCCATCACGGGGCGGGCGATCTACGAAGGGACCCTCGATTTTGCGGAAGCCAACCAGCTGGCCATCCTTCTGTCACAAGCGGCAGGCGGTCACTGAGCCATGGGGCTCGCCAAGCGCATCATCCCCTGCCTGGATGTGAATGCGGGGCGCGTGGTCAAGGGGGTGAATTTCGTGGGGTTGCGGGATGCGGGCGATCCGGTGGAAATTGCCCGCCGCTATGACCAGCAGGGTGCGGATGAAGTCACCTTCCTGGACATCACGGCGAGCTCCGAGGGGCGCGGATTGATCATTCCCATTATCGAGGCGGTGTCATCCCAGGTCTTCATACCGCTGACGGTGGGAGGTGGCGTGCGCGTCGTGGAGGATGTGCGCCGGTTGCTCAATGCCGGGGCTGACAAGATCAGCATCAATACATCCGCCGTGCTCGATCCTGCGCTGGTGGCGCAGGCCGCCCAGCGTTTCGGGTCCCAGTGCATCGTGGTGGCCATCGACGCCAAGCGTTCCGGCACGGCATCAGGCTGGGAAGTCTTCACCCATGGGGGGCGCAACGCCACCGGTCTGGATGCGGTGATATGGGCGGCACGATGTGCGGCCCTGGGGGCCGGGGAAATCCTCCTGACCAGTATGGACCGTGATGGCACCCGGGACGGGTTCGATCTGGCCCTGACGCGGGCAGTGGCAGATGCCGTCGGTGTGCCCGTGATTGCCAGCGGTGGCGTGGGCAACCTGCAGCACCTGTGCGATGGCGTACAGAAAGGGCATGCGGATGCCGTGCTGGCGGCGAGCATTTTTCATTATGGGGAATTCACGGTTCGCCAGGCCAAGGACTACATGGCGGAGCGGGGGATCGAGGTGCGCTTGTGACGACCTGGCTGGACGCGGTACATTGGAACGAGCAGGGGCTGGTGCCGGCCATTGCCCAGGAAGCAGCCACGGGCCGCGTCCTGATGATGGCCTGGATGAATCGGGAGGCGCTGCAGCGCACGGTGGAAAGCGGCACGGCCGTGTACTGGTCGCGGTCCCGCCAGAAACTCTGGCACAAGGGGGAAGTTTCCGGGCATTTCCAGAAAGTGCGGGAAGTACGACTGGATTGCGATGCCGACGTGGTGCTGCTTCAGGTGGAGCAGGTGGGTGGCGTGGCCTGTCACACGGGGAGGGCGCGCTGTTTTTTCAGGCGCCTGGAAAACGGAAGCTGGGTGGAAACCGATCCGGTGCTGATGGACCCGGAACAACTCTATGGAGCGTGAGAACGAACCGTGAATGCTGATACCGACATTCTTGAACGCCTGGGGGCAACGCTTGAAAATCGCAAGCGCGCGGCTGCGGACAGCTCCTATGTGGCCTCCCTGTATGCCCGGGGCGTGGATGCGATGGCACGCAAAATCGGAGAGGAGGCGCTGGAGACCATTCTGGCCGCCAAGGGAGGAGAACGTGAACAGATCGTCCGGGAGACTGCCGACCTGTGGTTTCACACCCTCGTTCTGCTGGCCCACCACGATCTTTCCTACCGCGATGTCCTGGGCGAGCTGGCCCGGCGCGAAGGGATGTCGGGAATCGAGGAAAAGGCCGCACGCCGGCCGTCATCGCCATCATGAGTGACTGCATTTTCTGCCGTATCGGTCGGGGCGAACTGCCTGCCCGGAAAGTCTACGAGGATGGGGACGTGTTGGCATTCCACGACCTCCATCCGTTGGCTCCCGTGCATTTCATGATCATTCCCAAGAAGCATGTGGATTCCCTGGCCCACTGCCATTCGGAAGATCAGGCATTGTTGGGTAAAATCCTGCTTCTGGCACCCCAGTTGGCGGCCGAACAGGGCCTCGTCGACGGGTTTCGAACGATGATCAACACCGGTCGTGGCGGGGGCCAGGAAGTGTACCACCTGCATGTGCATGTGATCGGCGGAGGCAAGCCACGTCCCATGACCACACTGCTGGATAAGGAATAATGACGAGGCGATCGGGAGGATAAAATGGGTGACCTGTTTACGATTCAGCACTTGCTGCTGATTTTATTGATCGTGGTGCTGGTGTTTGGCACCAAGAAATTGCGCAATATTGGCGCTGACCTGGGTGGGGCCGTGAAAAGCTTCAAGGAAGGCATGGCGGGCGGCGGCACTGCCACGGACGGAAAGCCTGAAGAGGCAAAACCGCTCGAGGAGAAATCGGCGGCTACCCGTACCGAGATTCCGACCCAGGAAAAAACCCATTCCTGATGGAGTGCGGTAGCCGGATCGCACAACTCCATGCTGGATTTCAGTGTTTCCGAGATCGCTCTGATAGGGGTGGTGGCCCTGGTGGCCATCGGCCCCGAACGCCTGCCCAAGGTGGCACGGGCGGCGGGTATCCTGTTCGGCCGTTTCCGGCGCTATGCCCTCTCGGTCAAGGCGGAAATCGACCGCGAACTCGAACAGAACGAATTGCGTGAGTTGCGCAAGAGGATGAACGAGGCAGTGCTCGAAGCGGAAAGACAGGTGGCGGCATCGGCGCAGGCGACCGACAGGGTTCTGAATGCGCCGGTAGTCCCTGCGGTTCCGGGGCCTGCGGTTGTGGAGCCTGCGGTTGTGGCCGCGGCGCCTGCGGGCGCTGAGCCGGCGCAGGGTGAGCTGGCCTTTGCGTCGCCGCTCGATGCGGCACTGGCATCGACACCGGTGTCCACGGTGCCGGAAATGCCGGCACCCTTTGGGGGAGACCCCTTCTCCGTGCGACCCTCCGCACCGTTGCGTAGCAAGCCCATGCAAGCGCCTGCTGCGGGAGCGGAGGCGACGTGACGGAAGAATCCGGGGGAATGCAGGAATTCATTTCCCACCTCATCGAGCTGCGTACCCGGCTGGTCCGTGCCGTGCTGGCCGTGTTCGGGGTGTTTCTGGGGCTGCTGCCTTTTGCCAATACCCTCTATACCTGGCTTGCCTTGCCCCTGCTGACCAAAATGCCCATGGGCGGGCACATGATTGCCACCGAAGTGACCACGCCCTTTTTTGTGCCGATGAAAGTGGCCGGACTGGTGGCATTCCTGCTGGCACTGCCCTACGTGTTGGCCCAGGTATGGGGATTTGTGGCGCCGGGGTTGTATGCCCACGAGAAACGGCTGGCGTTGCCGCTGGTGGTTTCCAGTACCCTGTTGTTTTACTGCGGGATGGCCTTTGCCTATTTCGGAGTGTTTCCCTTCGTCTTCGGATTCATTACGAAAACCGCGCCGGCAGGCGTGGAAATCATGACGGACATCGAAAAATACCTCGGTTTCGTCATCAATATGTTCCTGGCGTTCGGGCTGGCCTTCGAAACGCCGGTTGCCGTGGTGCTGCTGGTGAAGCTGGGTGTCCTGAACGTACGCCAGTTGCGCGAGGCGCGACGTTACGTGGTGGTGGGGGCCTTTGTCGTGGGGGCCATTTTCACGCCACCGGATGCCATTTCACAAACCTTGCTGGCCCTGCCGCTCTGGCTGCTCTACGAATTGGGCATCCTGGTGGCCAGCCGGCTTGGGCCGCCGCCGGCTACTGACCCTCAGCCCCATCCTCATCCAGATTCCTGATGGTGCCCTTGGGGCGCTTTCCCACCAGCACGGTGAACACCTGGGTCTGGCGGTTGCGCAGCACCTTGAGCTGGGCATTCTGGGCCGGCTTGAGAGCGGCGACGCGATTGAGCATGTCCTGTGAATCTGCAATGGCCTGTCCATTCACGGCCACCAGGATGTCGCCTGGCCGGATGCCGGCCTGTTCAGCCGGCCCGCCTTTCAGGATGGCTGAAATGAGGGCGCCGCCCGACTTGTCCAGACGGAAGGATTCCACCAGCTCCGGTGTCAGATCCTGGACTTCAACCCCGATCCAGCCGCGGGTGACGCCACCCGACCGGATGATTTCCTCCATGACATTCTTGGCGAGATTTACGGGAATGCTGAAGCCGATACCCTGGGATCCGCCCGATTTCGAGTAGATGGCACTGTTGATGCCGATCAGGTTGCCGGCGGCGTCCACCAGGGCTCCCCCGGAGTTGCCGGGATTGATGGCGGCATCGGTCTGGATGAAATTTTCAAAGGTGTTGATGCCCAACCGGCTGCGTCCCAATGCGCTCACGATCCCCAGGGTCACGGTTTCCCCAACGCCAAAGGGGTTGCCGATGGCCAGGGCAATGTCCCCTACCTGGACCTGGTCGGAGGTGCCGAAAGTGATGGCGGGCAATCCCTTGAGGGCGATCTTGAGGACGGCGAGATCGGTCTCGGGGTCCGTGCCGACGACCTGGGCCGGCACGGTACGGCCGTCGGAGAGTACCGCCTGGATTTCCTCGGCGCCCTCGATGACATGGTCGTTGGTCAGGATGTAGCCATCGGTCTGGACGATCACACCCGATCCCAGGCTCAGCTGCTGGTGCGTTTCAGGGGGGAGGTTGTCGCCAAAGAAGCGCCGCAGCTCGGGGTTGTCGGGGAACAGGGGGGCGTGCCGGGAGCGCACTTCCTTGCTCGTGAAAATATTGACCACGGAGGGCATGGCCTTGCGCGCGGCATCCCGGAATGACCCTGACGGCGGAGCGGCATTGTCACGCACGATCTCATGCAGGGTGCCGAGTTCCGGTTTGCCTGGAAGCGCCTCATGCCGGAACAGCGTGGCCACGAACAGGATGCCAAGGCAGATGGTGACGGATTGGGCAAAGATCAGCCAGAGTTTTTGCATAAAATCAATGAGATCGGGTTTGGAGGTCGGTATGATAACGGGCAAGTCCCGGGATGGCGACTGTTATTCTGCCGTGACCATGGGGCCGGGCTGTAAGCCCCAGGGTGCTTCTGATAGAATAGCTCCGTTTGAAATCAGCAATATAGCTCAAAACGCAAGCTGACGCCGGGAGAGCACGACCGTTTTTATGGCAGACTGGTCAATTACCGGGCATTGATTAACGTTATTTCCCGCCATCGAGTGAGAACTGCAGCATGATGACTTTGTATTCAGGCACCACCTGCCCCTTCAGCCAGCGCTGCCGCATTGTGCTGTTCGAAAAGGGCATGGATTTCCAGATTATCGATATAGACCTGTTCAACATGCCGGAAGACATCGGCGTGATGAACCCCTACAATCGCGTGCCGATTCTGGTGGAACGGGATCTCATCCTGTATGAATCCAACATCATCAACGAGTATATCGACGAACGTTTTCCCCATCCCCAGCTGATGCCGGCCGATCCGGTGATGCGTGCCCGTGCCAGGCTGTTCCTGTTCCGGTTCGAGGCCGAACTGTTTTCCCAGGTCTCGATTCTCGAATCCGGCAACGCCAAGCTGGCAGACAAGGCACGGGTCATGATCCGGGAAAACCTGGTGCAGATTGCCCCCGTGTTTGTGAAGCAGAAGTTCATGCTGGGAGAAGAGTTCTCCATGCTCGATGTGGCCATCGCGCCGCTATTGTGGCGCCTGGATCACTACCAGATCAGCATGCCCAAGCCGGCGGCCCCTCTGCTCAAGTATGGCGAACGGCTGTTTTCCCGCCAGGCATTCGTGGACTCCATGACGCCTTCCGAGAAGGCGATGCGCAAATAAAGTGGCTGCTTCCTCGACCAAACCCTATCTGGCGCGTGCATTGTGGGAATGGTGCTGCGACAATGGCCTGACCCCCCTGATTCAGGTTCAGGTGGAAGGCACTGAGGCGCGGGTGCCGCTGGAGTTCGTGAAGGAGGGGCAGATCGTGCTCAATGTCAGCACCTCGGCGACCCGCAACCTGACCATGAACAATGTGGAAATCCAGTTCAATGCGCGCTTCAACGGCATTTCCCGGGAAGTGTCCGTGCCCTGGGGGGCCGTGATCGGGCTGTATGCCCGTGAAACCGGGGAGGGGATGGTGTTTCCTGACGAAGTTCCCAGGGTGCCGGAGGAGGCACCGGAGGGGGCCCCCGAAGTTTCCGTGACGGACCCTCCCATGCCACAAAAAAAACCTACATTGACGGTAATCAAGTAGTATCTGCCCGTTTTTCCCAGGTATGCCGGCATAGCTCAGATGGTAGAGCAGCTGATTTGTAATCAGAAGGTCGTGGGTTCGATTCCTACTGTCGGCACCAAATACCCCACGGTCCGTTCCGGAGGCAGGGTTGATGGTTCCGGATGGACTGCTGCCCCTGGTGCGGCGTCTCCTCAAGTTTCCCGAAAATTTGTCGTTTAGAGCGCTAGGGGTTGCTTGCCTGCGCAGCGACCCTGTCTTGAACCCTGCTGGGGCGAAAATGTCCGATCCGCGAATGCTTGAACAAGAATAGTGCAATGGCAAGCCAAGCGCTTTTCCTGGGACGTCAGCCGATTCTGGATCGCAACCGGAAGCTGGTGGCCTACGAGCTGCTTTTCAGGACCGGGCTGGCAAACTGGGCAGACGTCACGGACGACCTGATGGCCTCCGTCACGGTCATCGCACACGCCTTCACGGAATTTGGAGTGGAAAAGGCATTGGGCCCCCACAAGGGCTTCATCAATGCAGATGAATCGCTGTTGACGAGTGATCTGATTGCATTGCTGCCCCGGGATAAGGTCGTCCTGGAACTGCTCGAAACGATTGAATACTCTCCCCGGGTATTCGAACTTTGTCAGCATCTGAAAACCAGGGGATTTCAGATGGCGTTGGACGATTTTAGCCAGATTACCGGGCAGCTCGAAGCATTTCTGGATCTGGTGGATGTGGTGAAAGTGGATATTCCCATGCTGTCGCAGGAGGCATTGGCAAGACTGGCGAAAGCGTTGGGGGCGAGAAGACGTCTGATACTTCTTGCCGAAAAGGTGGATAGCCGCGAACAGTTCGAATTCTGCAAATCCCTTGGTTTTCATCTCTTCCAGGGATATTTCTTCGCCCGGCCGCACATCATCGCAGGAAAGCGCATGGCGCAATCCGAGTTGGCACTGCTCAAGCTTCTCGGACAGATCATGTCTGACGAGGCAGATGCGATGATCGAGAACACCTTGAAACAGTATCCCGCCGTCAGTCTCAATTTGCTGCGATTGGCCAACTCTGCCGCCTTTGGCACGCAGCACACCATACGATCCATCAGGTCTGCAATCCAGCTGCTGGGGCGTCACCAGATGAGAAGATGGCTCCAGGTGCTGCTGTATACAAACCAGAACACCGAAGTTTCCTCCGGCCATAATCCCCTGCTGGTATTGGCCGCCACACGTGGCAAGCTGATGGAAGCACTGGCCTTGAAAGGCGGGGATGGCATTTTTGCGGAGAACGCCTTCATGACGGGGATCTTTTCTCTTCTGGATGTCCTGTTCAGCGTTCCCATGAAAGATATTCTGGAAAACATGCCTCTGGACAATACCGTGGTCGAAGCCTTGCAGGAAAGGCGCGGGGAACTCGGGAAGCTGCTGGATCTGGTGGTCAGCCTGGAGCAGAGCACCGGGAATGGCCTGGGGGATTGCCTGAAAACATGCGCGTTTCTAAGCCTGGAAGATGTCAATACGGCACAGATCCAGGCACTGGAATGGGCCAACAGCATAGAGGGCTGATGTCAGGGCCCGTCATGTGGCATTTCCAGGGTTTATCAGGAAAACCATCAGGTTGGCGGATGTGCGCTCGAACAGAGCAGGGCGCTGTTCTGTTCGCCACTCAGGGCCATCTTTTCCAGGCTGGCAAGAACGCTGAGGCTTGCACTTTCCATGGCTGAAATATGGCTTTCCAGCTTGGCCACATCATGACTGTCACGGGATTTCAGGATTTCAATGCCATGCTGGTGTACTGCGATATGGGGAGACTCCACATCGGGGTACCCGGGCAACCGGGAGAAACAGTCATGGCCTTCGCCTTCGTAATACCATTTGCCGAGCCGGCAGGCTTTGTGTCCGGCAAAATCGGACTCCGCCTCCTTGGACAATCCCAGCAACACTTTGTAGATTCTGAACTTGTAGATCAGATGGTCGACTTTGGCCAGTTCGCAGAAACCACGCAGGGCTGATGCCGCGATGGCTTCCTCCATGCTCGCCGAAATATTCAACAGCTCGCGCATCGTATTGGCGGCAGAATCCCCTTCCTGGCTGTAAGTTTCGGACCGTCGGGCCAGCTCTGCGATATGGTCCCGGCTTGCAGCGCTTTCCGAACGAATCTGCTCCACCAGGCCGGAAATTTCATTGGTGGCGTTTGCAGTGCGCTCAGCGAGTTTCCTGACTTCGTCCGCCACCACGGCAAAGCCGCGGCCTTGCTCTCCTGCCCGGGCCGCTTCGATGGCCGCATTCAGGGCAAGCAGGTTCGTTTGATCCGCAATTTCCTTGATCAGTTGCACGATCTTGCCGATCTGTTGCGCCCGTTCATCCAGGTCGCCCACTTTTTTTGCGGAGCTTTGCGAGTTGAGGGCCGATTGGGAAAGGTGCTGTGCAATCGCTTCGATGGCATTCCGGCTTTGCTCCGATACGCTCTGGGCTGCCAGGGCTTTTTCCTTTTCCACCTGCATCGACCTGGCCAGTGTGGACAGGCTGCCTTGCACTTCCGTGAGGGAATCCCCGAAGGTGGAAAGCTGTCTTGTGAACACTTTGAGGCGATCATGGTTCGCCCGGGCTTCAACCCCCTGGCGTGACTCGGTTTCGTTCAGGGCCAGCTGCTCTGCAATGATGCTGTCCTTCTCCCTGATCTGGCTTTCGAGTTCCGCGATGCGCTGCAATAATGCCCTGTCCCTTTTATTGCCAAACACGCTTTTCTCCCGGAATCCGTAATGTTGTCTTTGCGACTGGCCCTGATGTTGAGCGTGACCTGACCTACGCATCAACGATAGTATCGGTACCAGCATGAAAATCTTGAGGCGTATTTCTCCGGCGGGGCCCTGTTGGGCGGCCTTCCGGAAGGCATGAAGGGGAGCGACATGACAGATCGGAATCTGGTGGTGGGGTTGGCACATTGCAGGGTGTCGGATTCGGCAGATGCGCTGGCGACGGCGGCTGCGGCACGCATCGTGATGCTTGCCCGGGAAAGCCTGGCGCATTCGGGCCGGTTCGTGCTGGCCTTGGCGGGAGGCAATACCCCGCGACAATGTTACGCGCAACTGCGCCATGCCAACCTGGACTGGTTGCAGGTGCATGTCTATTTCGGCGATGAACGGTGCCTGCCGTGGGGGCATCCTGACCGCAACGATGTCATGGCGCGAGCCGCCTGGCTGGATCATGTTCCGATCCCGGCAGCGCACATCCATTCCATTCCTGCCGAACAAGGCCCGCGACAGGCTGCCCAGGCCTATGCAGAGGTGATCCGGTCGGCATTGCCTCTTGACCTGGCCGTGTTGGGGGTGGGGGAGGATGGTCATACGGCCAGCCTGTTTCCCGGCGATCCTGCCCTGGCCTCGTCGGCATTGGTCGTGCCGGTATTCCATGCGCCCAAGCCACCGGAAGAGCGCGTCACCCTTTCGCTGGGCACGTTAAACGGGGCGCGCCACAAGCTGTTTCTTGCAAGCGGGGTGGGCAAACGGGCCATTCTCGAGCGGCTGGGGGAACACCCCGAACTGCCGGCGGCGCAGGTACGGGAGGCCCAGTGGTTCGTGGATCGGGCCGCCTGGCCGGGTTGAAGGTCAGAAAATCTGTAAAGGGCCGAGGGGGTTCAGCTGCTCCTCGTACTTGTGGATGGAGGGTTCGCCGCCCGTCAGCTTGTATATCACGACGTTGTCCCGTATCAGCACGATGCCATCGAAACGCCAGCCCACCACGTCGGTTTTGCGCTTGAAGTTGAGAAAATCCACCAGGAAATTGCCGTATCGGTTACGTTCTATTTCAGACTGGTTGATTTCGTATCCTTCACAGGCGGCTTTGGCCTGGATGCATTCCTGGACGCCCTGGTCCAGGTCGTGGGCATTGATGGAGGGGCTGGGGATGAAGCGCCGCAGGATGTCCGAGTAATTGAGGATGACGATGTTGGGATTGGCGTGCGGATCCAGTTTCAGCACCCTCAGGTCGTTGACGGTGGTCTTGTACGGGATGATCTTGTCGAACATGTCCTGCATTTCCTGGTAGCTGGTCCAGGGGTTGACCGTATTGGTCTGCGATTGGGGCAGGACGCTGCTGCAGGCGGCCACGGCGAGGCATGTCGCAAGGAGGGGCAGGGATGGTTTCATGAAGGGTCGCCGGGCGGGCCGTAGCGCCTGCGAATGAGATAGACCGGACGCTGCTTGCTTTCCTCGTACAGGCGTCCCAGATATTCTCCGATGATGCCCAGGGCCACCAGCTGCACCCCCGAGAAGAACAGGATGGCCACCATCAGGGAAGGGTAACCTTTGACAGGATTGCCGTAGACCAGGGTATCGACCACGATCTTGATGGCATACAGGAAGGCGAAGAACGAGACCAGCAATCCCAGGTAGGACGCCATTTTGAGCGGGATGTGGCTGAAGGAGGTGATCCCCTCCAGTGCGAAGTTCCACAGTCTCCAGGCATTGAACTTGCTGTTGCCTGCCAGACGCGCCTGCCGTTCATAGTGGACTTCGGCGGTGGGGAAGCCTACCCAGGCAAACAGTCCTTTCATGAAGCGGCGCCGCTCCGGCAGCTGTTTGAGGGCGTCCACCGCGGCCCGTGACAACAACCGGAAATCGCCGGCGTCGGCGGGAATGGGGACCGTACTCATGCCGTTGATGAAGCGGTAGAACAACCTTGCACTGCAGCGCTTGAACAGGCTGTCACGGGAACGGTCGGACCGGATGGCCAGCACCACGTCGTGTCCCTCGCGCCAGCGGGCAAGCATCTGCGGAATGAGTTCTGGCGGGTCCTGGAGGTCGGCATCCATGGGGATGACGGCATTGCCCCGTGCCTGGTCGAGGCCGGCCGTGAGGGCAGCTTCCTTGCCGAAATTGCGTGACAGGTCGAGGACCACGACGCGGGGATCCTCCCGGTGCAATGCCAGCAGGCTCGCCAGCGTGTCATCGCGGCTGCCATCATTGATGCAGATCATTTCCCACGTTTCCTGCAGGGGGTCGAGCACCCGGCACAGGCTGTCATAACAGGTCCTGACGTTATCCGCCTCGTTATACATGGGAATGAGCAGTGAAAGCGTGGGTGGCATGGAAGACTGGCGGTGCTGCCCGGTATAATTCATGGTCTGGATTATACGCCCGACGGCTTCGGGAAAATTCAGGAAAATCAAGAGGGATGCTGTGGTTAGCGCACGCCGGGAAATCGTTTTGTTTGCATTGGCGGGGACTGCCGGCTTTGTCGTGGACGCAGGTACGGTGGAATTGCTGCACCGCTGGGCAGATTTCGGTCTGGTGAGCGCAAAGGCAGTGGGTTTTGCGCTGGCGGTGACGCTGACCTGGGCCCTGAACCGGCGTTATGCCTTTGCCCGCGGTGCTGCCCCGCACCTTCTCGGGGAATGGGTGCGGTACGTGGGGACGAACGGGGTAGGGGCCGTGGTGAACAACGGGGTTTATCTGGTGGCGGTGTTTTCCGAAGAGGCGATGGCGGCCCATCCTGCCCTGGCCGTGGCCCTGGGTTCCCTGGCCGGCATGGCATTCAATTACGTGGCGGCCCGCCGCTGGGTATTTTATCGCCGATAAACAGTGAGATATTCATTGACAGGCCCTTGACACTGCCCCATAATTACGGGTTCGTTTTGGAGGGGTTCCCGAGCGGTCAAAGGGATCAGACTGTAAATCTGACGGCTCTGCCTTCGAAGGTTCGAATCCTTCCCCCTCCACCACCCGACCGGTGGTGGATGATTTTCAGGTGGCGCTGGAATCCGGAAGCGCGGGTGTAGCTCAATGGTAGAGCAGAAGCCTTCCAAGCTTACGACGAGGGTTCGATTCCCTTCACCCGCTCCATAGCTGGATGTGGTGAAAGCAAAGGCCCATGTAGCTCAGTGGTAGAGCACTCCCTTGGTAAGGGAGAGGTCACCAGTTCAATCCTGGTCATGGGCTCCATACACTTTAAACGACGATCATCGGCGCAAGCTGAGCACTTTCAAGGACATCGATATGGCAAAAGGCAA
>JAKBAT010000045.1 GCA_021808815.1 Pseudomonadota bacterium | reverse complement strand
ACGCGATCCGTTTTGACTTTTAATTGGCTTTGACAGGATAATTTCCGTTTATTTTCGCAAAGTTAAGCAACGCACAGGGGAGCAATACCGTGGAATTTAGCATAACTGCCCAGTCCCTCGAGAAAGCAGCCACCGCATGTCTGGTGGTCGGTATCACAGAGGGTGCCCGATTCTCGCCTTCCGCCAAAATAATCGACCAGGCCAGCCAGCGCTACCTGTCTCGGCTCAAGACCCAGGGCGATCTTCCCACCAAAGCCGGAAAAACCCTGTTGCTGCACAATTTGCCCGGCGTTGCAGCCCCGCGCGTGTTGCTGGTGGGGACCGGCAGTGCCAAATCGCTGACGGAGCGGGATTACCGCGCCGCGGTCCGGGCGGCCGTGCTGGCCCTGGACGGCGGTGGTGCCGGCACTGCCCTCTTCTGCCTGGCCGAGCTGCCCGTGAAAGGCCGCGATGAAGCCTGGAAACTGGAACAACTGATGCTGGTGGCCCACGAAGCCGCCTATCGCATCACGCGCGTGGCGGACCAGCAGGATCCCGCCTGCACATTGGAACGCATTCTCTTGCCCACCCCGGACAAGGTCAAGCCCTCTGCCATGAAAACCTTGATGGGCCACTGCAAGGCCATCGCCAACGGCATGGCCCTCACGCGCGACCTGGGCAACCTGCCTCCCAATCTCTGCACGCCGGGCTACCTGGCCCAGCAGGCCCTCTCCCTCGGGCGTACCTGGAAACTGCGGGTACAGGTGCTGGAACAGTCCGACATGGAAAAGCTGGGCATGGGTGCCCTGCTGGCCGTATCCGCGGGCAGCCGGCAACCTCCCAAACTCATCGTCATGCAGTATTCGGGCGCTTCCCGGCAGCAAAAGCCGGTGGTCCTGGTGGGCAAGGGCATCACCTTCGACACGGGGGGCATTTCGCTGAAACCCGCCCCCGAAATGGACGAGATGAAATTCGACATGTGCGGTGCCGCGAGTGTCTTTGGCACCCTGCGGGCCGTGGCGGAAATGAAACTGCCCCTCAACCTGGTGGGGATCGTCCCCACCTGCGAAAACATGCCGGACGGCAATGCCACCCGTCCGGGAGACATCGTGCGCAGCATGTCCGGGCAAACGGTGGAAATCCTCAACACCGACGCGGAAGGGCGCCTGATCCTGTGTGACGCCCTCACCTATGCGGAACGGTTCGAACCCGAGGTGCTCATCGACGTGGCCACCCTCACCGGGGCGTGCGTCATCGCCCTGGGCAACGAGGCATCCGGACTGTTCGCCAACGATGAAAAACTGCAACATGCCCTGCAAGTCGCGGGAGACCACATGGGCGACCGTGCCTGGCCCCTGCCCCTGTGGGACGAGTATCAAGAGGGACTGAAATCCAACTTTGCCGACATGGCCAACGTGGCGGGCCGGGCAGGGGGCAGCATCACGGCGGCCTGCTTCCTCTCCCGTTTCACCACGCAGCAACGCTGGGCGCACCTGGACATTGCCGGTGTCGCCTACAAGGGCGGCAAGGAAAAGGGCGCCACGGGGCGCCCCGTCAAACTGTTCTGCCGTTACCTTCTCCAACGCAGCGGACTCTGAGGGCGTGACACGCATCGATTTCTATACCCATGTCCCCCAGAAACTCCCCGTTGCCGTACAACTGATCGGCAAGGCATGGGAGCGGGGGCTTGCTGTGTGGGTCCGTGTCCCCGACGATGCCGTTGCCGCCACGCTGGATGACGCCCTGTGGCTGCAACCGGTGGGCAGCTTCCTGCCCCATTGTCGTTCCCACCACCCCCTGGCCCCCCAAACCCCGGTTGTGATCGATTCGCTGGAACAGGAACCGCACACCCATCAGGTATTGATGAACCTGGGAACGGATCGCCCTGATTATTTTTCCCGTTTCGAACGCATGATCGAAATCGTGAGCCTGGAAGAGCAGGACCGGCAATATGCCCGGGAACGTTTCCTGTTCTACCGGGATCGCGGCTTCGAAATCCATTCCCACAATCTCGGCACGCCGCCCCCCTGAAGCATGGAACTCGACAAAAGTTTTGACCCGCATCCGATCGAAGCACGCTGGTATCCCGAATGGGAGGCACGGGGTTATTTCAAGGCCTCCATGGACCCGGATGCGCCCCCCTACTGCATTCTGCTGCCCCCGCCCAATGTCACCGGCACGTTGCACATGGGGCATGCCTTCCAGCACACGCTGATGGACACCCTGACCCGCTACCGCCGCATGATGGGGGACAATGTCCTGTGGCAGGCGGGCACCGACCATGCCGGCATTGCCACACAGATCGTGGTGGAACGGCAGCTGGAAGGCGAAGGGCTGGACCGCCGCGCCCTGGGGCGCGATGCCTTCCTGGAACGGGTCTGGCAATGGAAAGACACCTCGGGCTCCACCATCACGCAGCAGATGCGCCGTCTGGGCAGCTCCTGCGACTGGAGCCGCGAGCGCTTCACCCTGGATGAAGGGCTGAGCCGGGCCGTGGCCCGTGTGTTCGTGCAACTGTATCGGGAAGGACTGATTTACCGCGGCAAGCGCCTGGTCAACTGGGATCCGGTATTGCAGACCGCCGTGTCCGACCTGGAAGTGGTTTCCGAAGAGGAACAGGGACACCTGTGGGAAATCCGCTACCCCCTGGTTTCCGGCACAGGAGCCCTGGTCGTGGCCACCACCCGCCCCGAAACCCTCCTCGGGGATGTGGCCGTTGCCGTCCATCCCGACGATGCGCGCTACCAGCACCTGATCGGGCAACAGGTGCACCTGCCCCTGACCGGACGCGTCCTGCCCATCATCGGCGACCCTTATGTGGACCCCGCTTTCGGAACCGGCTGCCTCAAGATCACCCCGGCCCACGATTTCAATGACTACCAGGTGGGCCAGCGCCACCAGCTCGAGCCACTGCCGGTTTTCACGAAGGAAGCGCGCCTCAATGACAACGTCCCGCAAGCTTATCGCGGACTGGATCGCTTCGAAGCCCGCGCACGGATCGTGCAAGACCTGCAGGCACAGGGCCTGCTGGTCCAGGTCAAACCCCATACCCTGACGGTCCCGCGTGGCGACCGCACCCGCCAGATCATCGAACCCATGCTGTCCGACCAATGGTTCGTGGCCACGGAAAGCATGGCCCGACAGGGGTTGGAAGTGGTGCAGTCGGGGCAGGTCCGTTTCGTCCCCGAAAACTGGACCAGCACCTATCGCCACTGGCTGGAAAATATCCAGGATTGGTGCATTTCCCGCCAGCTCTGGTGGGGGCATCGCATCCCGGCCTGGTACGACGGGAACGGTCAGGTCTACGTGGCCGAAACCGAAGAGGAAGCCCGCCAGCTGGCCGGTGGCCAGGCCCTGACGCGGGACGAGGATGTGCTGGACACCTGGTTTTCCTCGGCACTCTGGCCATTCTCCACGCTCGGGTGGCCGGACGCCACGCCCGAACTCCGCTCCTTCCTGCCGTCCAGTGTGCTGGTCACGGGGTTCGACATCATTTTCTTCTGGGTGGCCCGCATGGTCATGATGACCACGCACTTCACCGGGACCGTGCCTTTCCGGGAAGTCTATGTCACTGGCCTGGTACGGGATGCCCATGGCCAGAAAATGAGCAAGTCCAAGGGCAACATTCTGGATCCGATCGACCTGATCGACGGCATCGACCTGGAAAGCCTGGTGGCGAAACGCACCAGCAACCTGATGGATCCCAAGCAGGCCGCTGCCATCGAAGCTGGCACGCGCCGCGAATTTCCCTCTGGTATCCCCAGTTTCGGTACGGATGCCCTGCGTTTCACATTTGCGAGCCTCGCCACACACGGTCGGGACATCAAGTTCGATTTGCAGCGCTGCGAAGGGTATCGCAACTTCTGCAACAAGTTGTGGAATGCTTCCCGGTACGTCCTCATGAACGTGGCCGGGCAGGATTGTGGCCTGGATCCTTCCCAGCCGGTCACCCTGTCCGTGGCGGACCGCTGGATCGTGGGACGCTTGCAGGAAGCCGAATCCGCGTTGCACGAAGGATTCCGCACCTACCGCTTCGACCTGGCCGCGCGTGCCCTGTACGAATTCCTGTGGGATGAATACTGCGACTGGTATCTGGAACTCGCCAAAACCCAGCTGGCCCAATCGGACCCCGCGGTCCAGCGCGGTACGCGCCGCACCCTGGTGCGGGTTCTGGAAGCCACGCTGCGCCTGGCACACCCCCTGATTCCTTTCATTACCGAGGAACTGTGGCAGAAAGTGGCGCCGCTGGCGGGAAAGTCCGGCCCAAGTCTCATGTTGCAGCCCTACCCCCGGCCCCAGCCGGAAAAAATCGACGCCGAAGCCAATGTCGCCGTCGATCGCCTCAAGGCACTGGTCAATGCCTGCCGCACCTTGCGCAGCGAAATGAACCTCGGGCCCGGAGAACGGATCCCGTTGCGGGTGGGGGGTGCCACTGAAAAACTGTCCGGGCTTGTGCCCTATCTCCAGTTTCTGGCCCGCCTTTCCCAGGTGGACCTGCATCCCGAGGGGTTGCCGCAAGCCGAGGCGCCCGTGGCCGTGGTGGAAGGGCTCCAGCTCATGTTGCACGTCGCGGTGGATGTGGCCGCCGAAACCGGACGGCTGGAACGCCTGCGGGACAAGGCACGTGAGGATTTGGAGCGGTGCAGGGCCAAACTCGACAATGCCGGTTTTGTGGCCCGCGCCCCAGCTGCCGTGGTCGCCCAGGAACAGGAACGGCTGGCACGCTTTTCAGAAACACTGCAGGAGCTGGAAGGGCAACTGGACCGCCTCCGCAAACGCTGATCAGAGGGCGTGGAACCGGTCGGAGAATTGGGTATCCCCGCCCCCTTTCTTCTTCGCCTGGGTCAGCTGCTTCTTGATGTCCTTGATGCGGGCTTCCACGGTGGAGTTTTCGTAGAAATCACCATCGCCACTGCGCTGCGCAATCTGTAGCTGGTCCAGAGCCGCCGTCAGGTTGTCCTGCAGCAGGTAGGACTGGGCCAGGGCTTCGTGGCTTTGCATCTGCTTGTTGAGGTGCGCATAGGCGCGTGCCTGGAAATCGTAGAGATGGTAGTCGCTACGGGTCAGCAGCAGCCGGTTGTTGATGGTCTCGAGCGCGTCCTGGTCCTGGTGGGCATCGAGCAGGGTACTGATATACCCATAGTTGAGCGCACGCTGGTCGGGGTAATGGCGCAGGGCCGAACGATACAGGGTAAGCGCCTGCGCATAGTCGCCCTGGTCGCGCACGATGGCCGCTGCCAGGCTGTCGAAGAGGGGGTTGGCCGGCGACACGGCACGTACCGTCTGCAGCGTGCGCTGTGCCTCCTCAAGCCGCCCGCTGCGCCACAGGGCCACAGCCTTGCCGTAAATCATGGGGCGTTCCTCCGGACGGCGGGGATCGAGCGGGCGCCCTTCGAAATAATGCAGGGCGTCACGCGGCGTCCCCACCAGCGCAGCGATCCGCGCCCGTATCAGCTGGAAATCGGGGCCATCCTGCACCTGACGATAGGGGACATTCTGCAGGCGGTCCTGGATTTCCGCCAGGCGCTCCGTGGTCAAGGGGTGGGTTTTGAGGTAGGCAGGGGAAGTCCCTTCGTAGAAACGGCCATAACGCTGCAGCTTGCCGAAGAAACTGGCCATGGCGCGAGGATCGTAACCTGACTTGAGCAGGCGCTGGATCCCCAGGCGATCGGCCTCCCGTTCATTTTCGCGTGTAAAATCCAGCTGCGATTGAATCATCCCGGCCTGTGCCCCCACGATGGCCCCCATGCTGGCGCTGGGATTGCTGCGCGCCGCCAGGATGGCAGCGGCCATGGTGGCAATGGAGAGCGGGGTATTCTTGCTTTGCGCCTCGATCATGCGGGCGATGTGGTGCTGGGTGATGTGGGAAATTTCGTGGGCCAGCACGGAGGCGAGTTCAGACTCGTTTTCCGCCGCCAGCATGAGGCCCGTATGCACGCCCACGTAACCGCCAGGCATGGCAAAGGCGTTCAGGGTCGGATCCTGGAGCAGGAAAAATTCGAAACGCATGCCGACCGCATCATCACTGACGGCCAGCAGGTGGTTTCCCACGCTGTTCAGGAAATCCACGCTTTCCGGATCGTCGAAATAGGAGCTGTCGCTGCGAATGTCGTACATGATTTCCCGCCCCAGCGCCTTTTCATCCTGGCTGGAAAACACGGCAGCAGAGCTGTCCCCCAGATCGGGCAGGTCGTAGGCCCAGGTTACTGCCCCCAGGAAGAGCGCCAGGAAAATGACAGAAAGTCGTCGCATGTTGCTATGATACCTGAGACGCCTGCGGGGTTCCCTACCAGGAATATCCCGATTCCCATCGATTCCATTGACCACAACGTTGCGTGACCCGTCCATGACCTCCCGACTTACCCACTTTGATGCCACCGGCCAGGCCCACATGGTGGATGTGGCCGAAAAAACAGAAACCCACCGCATTGCCCGCGCCATCGGACGCATCCGCATGCAGCCGGATACATTTCACATGATCAAGCATGGCGCTGCCAAGAAGGGCGACGTGCTGGGCATCGCCCGTCTTGCGGCCATCCAGGCAGCGAAACGGGCCGCCGATCTGATTCCGCTGTGTCATCCCGTCCCCCTGACCCGCGTGGCCGTGGCGTTTGCCATGGAACCCGAGCAGCATGCCATCACCTGCACCGTCACGGCAGAAACCGTGGGACGCACCGGGGTGGAAATGGAAGCACTGACCGCCGTCCAGGTGGGATTGCTCACCATCTATGACATGTGCAAGTCAGTCGACCGTGGCATGGTCATGGGTGACGTGCATCTCCTGGAAAAAATAGGTGGAAAATCAGGCCATTGGGTTGCCAAGGAGGCCTGAGGACAGCAATTGCCAGGCTTCCCGAGCCGCACTGCGGCCTTCATCGGCCGGCACGACCCACACTTCCACCGCACTGTCCGCCGCATGAATGGCCATCACGCCCTGCCCCCGGGCCTGTTCATTGCGCGCGGGATCGAGGCGCATGCCCAGATGACCCAGGCGTTCTGCCACGTCTGCCCGCAACCGGGCATCATGCTCCCCAATGCCGCCGGTAAAGGCCATCAGTTCCACGCCTCCCAGCAGGGCCGCCATGGCCCCGGCTTCCCGCACCACGCGCGCAGTGAACAACGCGATGGCGCGTTGCGCAGCCGGGTCCGTGCTGGCGCGCAGCACACGCAGGTCGGCCGACAGGCCCGAAACTCCCAGTAGGCCCGATTGCCGGTAGAGCAGCGACTCCAGCCGTCCCAGCGTCCATCCCTGGCGCAACAGGTATAACAGCACGCCCGGGTCGATCGCGCCACAACGGGTGCCCATCATGAGGCCATCCAGCGCCGTGAACCCCATCGTGCTGGCATGGCTCTGCCCTTCCCGTACGGCACACAGGCTTGCACCATTGCCCAGGTGCGCCAGCACACAGCGGCCCTGAGCGCGCGCACTGGCCTCCTGCAGGGCATCGCACACATGACGGTAGGACAAGCCGTGAAAACCGTAACGCCGGATGCCCTGGTGGAAAAAGGATTCCGGCAAGGCAAAGTGGGATTCGCTTTCCGGCAAGGTGGCATGAAAGGCCGTGTCGAAACAGGCAATCTGGGGGATATCCGGCCACAGTGCGCGCAAGCGGCGGATCCCCGCCAGATTGTGGGGCTGGTGCAATGGTGCCAGCGGGTTGAAATGCGCCAAGGCCGCCAGTACTGCATCGTCCACCATCACGGCCTTCCGGAAGCGCTCCCCGCCATGGACCACACGGTGGACGATGGCCCGAACCTGCAGTTCCGGGTGGGTTTGCAGTTGCGCCACCAGGCGCAAGAGGGCAGCCTCGAATTCAGCCTCGTCACGTTCCAGCCCTTCCACGATACCCGTGAGGAACGCGGGCTGGACCTGCCCGTCCCTGACCGGATAACAACCATATTTAAGCGATGAGGAGCCTGTATTGACGGCGAGGAGGGTGGGGGGCAACCCGGGCATGGATTCAACCGGCACGGCGATGATGATGGGCCACCAGCTTGGCAAGCAGGGCCGAACCGATGCGCGCGCTGGGACCATCGGCCCGGCTGGTCAGCGCCACGGGCACCCGCCCGCCCATCACCACACCGCTGGCACGCCCCCCGGCCAGATATTCGAGCTGCTTGGCCAGCATGTTGCCCGACTCCAGGTCCGGCACCACCAGGATATCGGCTTCCCCGGAAATCGGGGAGTGAATCTGCTTGATGTTGGCCGCTTCACGGGAAATGGCACTGTCGAAGGCCAGCGGTCCGTCCAGCAACGCATCGGTGATCTGGCCCCGATCGCTCATTTTGCACAGCGCTGCCGCATCCACGGTGGAGGGAATATCCGGGTTGACCGTTTCCACTGCAGAAAGGATCGCCACTTTGGGTTTGGCCACGCCCAGGATCTGGGCCAGAAGGATGGCATTCTGGATGATGTCCACCTTGTCAGCCAAGGTGGGCCGAATATTCAGTGCGGCATCGGTGATCAGCAACGGCTTGTCATACCGCGGCACGTCAAAACGAAAGATGTGGGACAGGCGGCGCTTGGTACGAAAATCCCGGGAGGACACTGCCGCGTGCATCAGTTCGTCCGTATGCAGGCTGCCCTTCATGAGGGCTTCCACCTGCCCGGACGTCGCCAGGGAAACCGCGATCTCGGCTGCCGCATGGCTGAAGGGTGCGGGCACCAGCTCCACGCCGTGCAGGTCGATCCCGGCCTTCTCCGCCACCTCACGGATCCTGTCTTCAGGGCCCACCAGCACGGGCACGATGAGGCCGGCCTCCCCCGCTTCCAGGGCGCCTGCGAGCGCTCCGGCCTCGCAGGGATGCACCACAGCACAGCGTACCGCGGGCAATCCCTGACCCAGATCCCACCATGATTCATGCGGTATTGCCACGGTGCCCTCGCCAAGCGTACCCATAAGCTTTAATATTAGCATTGCGGCCGGTGATCCCGGCGCCAATTCCGTTTTTCACTAACCGCTGATCGCGAGGTATTTGCATGTCCGCCCTACCCGACAATGACAAACTGGAAACCCAGGAATGGCTGGATGCCCTGGATAGCGTCCTGGCACTGGAAGGGCCCGAACGTGCCCATTACCTGTTGGAACAGCTGATCGACAAGGCACGCCGCTCCGGAGCTTTCCTCCCCTACAGCGCCAATACCGCCTATATCAATACCATTCCGCCGGCCCTGGAAGTCCCCATGCCAGGCGACCCTGAAATGGAGCATCGCATTCGTTCCCTCATCCGCTGGAATGCCATGGCCATGGTGGTCAGGGCCAATCGCTCCTCCAGTGAGCTGGGCGGACACATTGCCAGTTTCCAGTCCGCGGCAACCCTCTACGACGTGGGCTTCGACCATTTTTTCCACGCGCCCACCCCCGACCACGGCGGAGATCTGATTTACATCCAGGGGCATTCAGCCCCCGGCATTTATGCCCGGGCCTTCCTTGAGGGGCGCATCAGCGAGACGCAGTTGAGCAAGTTCCGCCAGGAAGTGGATGGTGGCGGCCTTCCCAGCTATCCCCATCCCTGGTTGCTGCCGGATTTCTGGCAAATGCCCACGGTGTCCATGGGACTGGGGCCTCTCATGGCCATTTATCAGGCCCGTTTCATGAAATACCTGCAAAATCGCGGCATCGCCCACGTGGAAAACCGAAAAGTGTGGGCCTTCATGGGCGACGGCGAAATGGACGAGCCGGAATCCCTGGGCGCCATTTCCCTGGCCTCGCGCGAGCGCCTGGACAACCTGATTTTCGTGGTCAACTGCAACCTGCAACGCCTGGACGGGCCGGTACGGGGCAACGGGAAAATCATTCAGGAACTGGAAGCCGATTTCCGCGGCGCCGGATGGAACGTGGTCAAGGTCATCTGGGGCAGCCAGTGGGATGCCCT
Organism: Pseudomonadota bacterium; assembly: GCA_021808815.1. GTDB lineage: Bacteria > Pseudomonadota > Gammaproteobacteria > Burkholderiales > Ferrovaceae > JAKBAT01. The sequence goes on along the minus strand of JAKBAT010000045.1, from coordinate 3,873 downwards.
GATCGCCAAGGACCGCAGCGGCCTGTTATTGCAACGCATGATGGAAGTGGTGGACGGCGAATATCAGAGCCTGAAGGCGCACGACGGCGCTTATGTCCGCAAGCACTTCTTCGGGAAATACCCCGAGCTGGCCCGACTGGTGGCCAACATGTCTGACGATGAAATCTGGAGACTGACCCGGGGCGGACACGATCCCTACAAGGTCTACAACGCCTACCTGTCTGCCGTGCAACACAAGGGCCAGCCGACGGTGATCCTGGCCAAGACCATCAAGGGCTACGGCATGGGGGAAGCCGGGGAAGGGCAAAACATCACGCACCAGCAGAAAAAAATGGGGGAAAACGCCCTCAAGCAGTTCCGCGACCGGTTCCAGATTCCCATCTCGGATGAAGTCATCGGCGAAACCCCGTTCTACCGCCCTGCCGAGGACAGCCCCGAACTGCAATACCTCAAAAGCCGCCGGGAAGCCCTGGGCGGATACCTGCCGGTACGCCATGCCGAGGTTCCTGCACTCAATGTTCCCGAACTGTCCGCTTTCCAGGCACTGCTGCAAAGCAGCGAGGAGCGCCAGTTGTCTACCACCATGGCCTTTGTGCGCGTCCTGACCGCCCTCACCCGCGACAAGGACATCGGCAAGCTGATCGTGCCCATCGTGCCCGACGAGTCCCGTACCTTCGGCATGGAAGGCATGTTCCGCAGCCTCGGCATCTACTCTTCCGTGGGGCAGCTCTACGAACCCCAGGATCACGATCAGCTCATGTACTATCGGGAGGACGTCAACGGCCAGATCCTGCAGGAAGGCATCAACGAGGCGGGCGCCTTTTCCTCCTGGATTGCTGCCGCCACGGCTTATTCCAGCCACAGCGTCACCACGATCCCGTTCTATATCTTTTACTCCATGTTCGGCTTCCAGCGCATTGGGGATCTGGCCTGGGCAGCAGGCGACATGCGGTGCCGGGGTTTCCTGATGGGAGGCACGGCGGGGCGCACGACCCTGAATGGCGAAGGGCTGCAACACCAGGACGGCCACAGCCAGGTCCACGCTTCCTTCATCCCGAACTGCGTTTCCTACGACCCCACCTTTGCCTACGAAGTCGCCGTCATCATCCAGGATGGCCTGCGCCGCATGTATCGCGATCACGAAAACGTGTTCTATTACATCACGGTCATGAATGAAAACTACAACCATCCGGCCATGCCGGAGGGTGTGCAGGAAGGCATCCTCAAAGGGATGTACCTGTATCGCAATGGCGCCAAGGCAGGGCGGCCCACCGTTCAGCTGTTGGGGTCCGGCACCATCCTGCGCGAAGCCATTGCGGCAGCCGAACTGCTGGAACAGGACTGGGGGGTCTCCAGCAACGTATGGAGCGCGCCAAGCTTCAACGAACTGGCCCGTGATGGCCAGGCCACCGCGCGCTGGAACCGCCATCACCCGGAAGAGGCCCCGCGCAAATCCTATGTGGCACAATGCCTGGAGCCCACGACCGGCCCGGTGATTGCTGCCACGGATTACATCAAGACCTTTACGGAGCAGATCCGCGCCTTTGTTCCCCGGCGCTATGTCACGCTCGGAACCGACGGCTTCGGCCGTTCCGATACCCGAGCCAAGCTGCGCCACTTCTTTGAAGTGGATCGGCATTACATCACGCTTGCCGCGCTGAACGCCCTGGTGGCCGAAGGCACCCTCCCGGCGTCCCGCGCTGCCGAGGCCATCCGGAAATACGGCCTGGACCCGGAGAAGCCTCTGCCCTCCAGCGTCTGAACCTTTGCGGGGAAACCGGAGGCGCGCGGTTAGCGCCTCCGGGCAACCCTGATGCTGGCAGCGATCAGTGACTCAGGGTCGAGAAGTCCATATCCCGGTTGACCATGATCACGAAGGGATAGCCGCGTTTGATCACGATGACCGGTCCCACGGCGGCATTGGCAGCAAACCCGATGCGCGCGGTGTCCACGAGGATCTGTCCGGCAGCATCGCCCACCAGGCTGTTGCCCATGCCCCCCAGCACCGTAACATTGCCCTCCGGCTGCTCGATGATGCGGGCCAGCCCTGCGGTCATGAACTGCCCACCCAGACGTGTCCAGAAGCGGTTATCCACTTCGTCCTTCATGCCGGACTGCCCGCTTCGATCGGCCGCCTGCATGTCGTCCAGGCTGAAGCTTTCACCTCCCGGCAGGATCAGCCGGTGAAACACGGCCATGATGCGTTCCTGCCCGGCAAGGACATGGGAGCCATATTCCCCGATCACCCGGCTTCCTTTGGGAATGGCGAGATAGTTGCCCTGAATGGAGTCATACACGTCTTCCGTGACCTGGGCCGTCAACATGCCCGGCAGGTCGCTGTTGACCTGGGTCAGCAATACGGCTGGAATCAATGACCCTTCCAGCACTTCGCGGGCACTGGCCGGCCTGACGGGCACCAGGGGGGCCTGCAGGCGTGCCGGGTGTACGGAGGCATTCCCGCTTGCCACCGGTTGTCCCTGCGCTGCCGGATGCGTCGCCAGTCCGGCCGGGATGGGGGATATGCCCGGCGGCAAGCCGGGTATCGGCGAGGCTGCCGGCGTCACCTCGGCCACGCTGCGGGGCAAGGCACTCTGGGCGGTGGGTGCCGGAGAATCGGCACTGCGGTTGATGGCCAGGATGTGGCTGCCCGCTGCCATGGCCTGCTGCTTTTCCACTTCGAAACGCTGCACATCCGCCATGGCCTCGACCTTGCGGGAGGGCAATGCGGGCAATGCGGGCAATGCTGCGGGAACCAGCTCGGGATCGGGTTGCCGCTGGCGTTGCAATTCCTGGCGCAGGCCATTCAAAGGCGGTTCCTGCCCCAGCACCAGGGCATTGTCTTCCTCCTGCACACGGCTCTCGCGTGGGGCTTCCGCCCGGGCCTGGAGCGCTCCCTGCAGGCCAAACCCCACGGCGACGCACAAGCCCAGTCCGGCGGCCACCCACCAGTGCAAGTGGCGCCGCACCCGGCCCTCAGGGTGCGCCACGTAGGCCTGGTCGGATTCTTCCCATCCTCCGCGCAAGGGTGTCATTCCCCCTCCTCCCGCCAGGAGGACTGATGCCGCCCGGCCACTTTCTGGTTGATCACACGGATTTCCACATTGCCCAGCTTGAGCAGCATTTCAGACATCAGCCGCTGCACCACAAAGTACTCCCCCTTGACGACATAGTTGACCAGCACCGCATTGCCCTCCTCCACCATGAACAAGGCCGGCAACGCTTGCGGAGAGTGCATCTGGATCCAGGTGAAGCGGCCATCATCGAAGACCCGCACAGGACGGAAATCCCCATCACCGTCAATGCGATAGCGCGTGTTGAGCCGGGCGGGATCCAGTGCTGCGGGATCGGGCAGATCCGTCTGTGGCGCCATCACGGCGTCAGCCCAGGAGACTTTCTGCATCCAGGGGCCCTCTGCCGCAACGCTTTTGAACGCCAGCTGATAGACGCGGCGATTGGTCACCAGGGTCCCGGCCGTGAACAGGCCGGCTTTGAGGGGCTTGATGAACAGGTGGCCGGGCAATTCCTCCACCATCCATTGCAGCGTGTCCCCGAGCGCGAGCCCGGTGATTTTTTCATCCTCCCCCAATTGCATGTCGGTGGGCACCCCCGGCAAGGTCACCACGGTATAGGTGCTGTCGGGGTCATAGCGGAACCGGGCCAGATGCCGTTCGTCGGGCACTTCAGGACGTGGGGACTCTGCCCTGGAAGAAGGGGTGGGGGCCATCAGCGTCAACAGCAACGCCCCGGCCAGCCATTCATTCCAGGAGGAAGGTTTCATTTTTCCAGGTCCGAATTGACCAGAAAATGTGTTACGTAAAGTCCCACCGGATTGCTCAGCAACGCTTCCTCGGTTTTGGGGGGGATCGTTGCGAA
>JAKBAT010000044.1 GCA_021808815.1 Pseudomonadota bacterium | reverse complement strand
TATATAAAAAATACCCGCAAAAAGACTAGGACGGGTCCGAAACGCCTTTCAGCACCTTGAATGTTGCCAGGAAAGCGCTCATGCCCCCAAGCAAGGATGCGGCCAGTAACAGTTGGGCGGTGTCTTGCAGGGATGGCATGGGTAACTGGAGATTCAAGCCATAAAGAGTACTGATGGGGGAAACGGCATGATTGAACCAGAGGCTGCCTGCCCAGAGCAGGATCTGGGCAAATATTGCTCCCAGAAAGCCCTGGAGGATTCCGAAATAAAGGAAGGGGCGCCGGATGAAACCGGAGGTTGCCCCGAGCAGGGATGCCACTTCGATCTCTTCCTGTGCCGACATCACATGCTGGCGGACGGTATTGAATACCGTCAGGACGAGGGTGGTCAGCAGTACGATCGTCAGCAAATGGGTTCCTTCACGGCCAAACTGTAGCAGTGCCTCGAGACGCTGTGCCCAGGCGCTGTCCAGCTGGACCCGCTGCACCTTGTTCCAGCGGGCCATCTGGCTGCGCAGGGCTTCGAGGGCCTGGGGCGAAGTGTTTTTTGCCTGGACGATGAACGTGTGCGGTAAAGGGTTGTGATCCAGGGCATTGATTGCGTCGGAGAGGCCAGGAACGGTTTTAAGGTCTGCCAGCGCTTCCGTATTGGAAACGTAACGGAATTTCTTCACGTCACCAAGTTTTGCAAGGGACTCCCAAACCTCTCGCACCGCAGCGTCATCCGCATCAAGGGCCATGAACAGCGTCAGATGGGGTTCGTGCAGTGCGCCGTGACCCAGTGTGGCGGCACGGTCCATCAGGCGGTAGAGTCCGGCAGGCAGGCCGAGAGCGAATGCGAGCAGGAGGATGCCCAGCAGGTTGGTGACCGGGAAATGGGCAAGCCGACGCAAAGCCTGCACCATGGCAACGCGATGCTGATGCAACCATCCCAGCATCATCGCGCCTCGGCGGATGCGGCTTCGGAATCCGCGCCGATCATGCCGTCTTCCAAACGCAGGAAACGTGCAGAAGGCAAGCGGTCTGAGGCGCTATCCGGCATGGCAATGACGACAGTGACTCCCGAACGGTGAAAGGAGCTTAAAATATCCAGGATGGTTTTGGCGTAACTGCGATCCAGGTTGGCGGTGGGCTCGTCGGCAATGAGGAGCCTGGGGCGGTTGACGATGGCGCGTGCAATGCAGAGGCGCTGTTGCTCGCCCCCTGAAAGTGCCATCGGGGACATGTTCGCATGCGTTCCCAACCCCACCTTGTCCAGGGCAACCTCCACCCGCTGCCATATTTCGTCACCGTACAACCCCGCAATCTGCAAAGGCAAGGCGGCATTTTCCCTGACGCTGCGGTTCATCAAGAGACGGCGTCCCTGCAACACCAAGCCGATTTTGCTGCGCAGGCGTGCCAATGCCCGGCTGTTGAGGCGGCTGATATCCTGTTCGTGAATTTTGAGGCTGCCGCTGGTGGGACGCTGCAGCCCCGACATGAGGTGAAGCAGTGTGCTTTTCCCGGCACCGGAGTGTCCGGTGATCCAGATCATTTCGCCATCTTCGATTTCAAGCGAGATGCCGCGCAGGGCCTCGTGTCCGTCCTTGTACCGCTTCACGACCGAGTTCAATGTAATCATTCGATCAGGGCGTCCACGAATTCCCTTGCATTGAAGGGATGAAGATCTTCCAGCGCTTCGCCCACACCCACGAAGCGTATGGGGATCGGACGTTCACCAGCAATGGCGGCCAATACTCCCCCACGTGCGGTGCCATCCAGCTTGGTGATTACCAGCCCGGTCAAGCGCAGGGCATCATCAAACGCCTTGACCTGGGTCACCGCATTTTGCCCGGTATTGGCATCGAGAACCAGCAGGATTTCATGGGGCGCGCTGGGGTCTGCCTTGGTGACGACGCGCTTGACCTTGCGGATTTCCTCCATGAGGTGCAATTGGGTCGGTAGCCGTCCGGCGGTGTCCGCCAGGACGACATCGATGCCACGGGCTTTTGCGGCATGAATCGCATCAAAAATCACGGCCGCCGAATCCCCTTTCTCCTGTGTGATGACCGGCACATGATTGCGCTCGCCCCAGGTGACCAGCTGTGCCACGGCGGCAGCACGAAACGTATCGCCTGCCGCCAGCAAAACGGAATGCCCCTGCTGCATCAGGTGCTGCGCCAGTTTGCCGATGGTGGTGGTTTTACCGGCACCGTTGACGCCGACAAAAAGAATGATGTGAGGGTGATGATGCCCCGTGTCGTTCAAAGTGGCTTGCAGGGGCTGCAGCAACGTCACCAGCGCCGATTTGAGCAGTGGTTTCAGGGCGTCTGCCTCGTCGACCCGTTCCTGACGCGCCTGTTCGCGCAGTTCGGCAATGAGTTTATGGCTTGCAGGAACGCCAACATCTGCACTGATCAGTGCATCTTCCAGTTGTTCGAACCAGGCTTCATCCAGCTTTTTGCCAAACAGTCCCCCAAGGCCATCCTGAAATTTCGCCCGGCTGCTGCGCAACCCGGAGCGCAGTCTTGCCATCCAGCCGGAAGAAGCAGGGGGGGTGGTGGCAGTGGAATTCGTGGGGGATTTCTTCAAAAAGCCAAACATTGGAGAATGATGTCTTCAAAACTTAGTGATTTAGTGCCGATTTTACCTGAAATGACCAGTCAGATTCGCATCATTGGGGGGCAGTGGCGGGGACGTAACATTCGTTTCGAGCCGGCGCCCGGCCTGCGCCCCACGCCAGGACGCGTGAGGGAAACGCTGTTTAACTGGCTCGGGCAAACTTTGCCGGATTACCATTGCCTGGATTTGTTTGCAGGGAGCGGCGCGCTGGGGTTTGAGGCATTATCACGTGGTGCCGCCCACGCGGTTTTGGTGGAGATGAGCCCTTCCACGGCAAGGATGTTACGGGCCAATGCCGAACGACTGGGTGCTAAAGGCGCGGAAATCGTGGTTTCCGATGCGCTTGCCTGGTTGCGCCGTGATTCGCGATGTTTTGACCTGATTTTCCTGGACCCTCCCTTTGCCGCCAATCTGCTGGAGCAGGTGTTGTCTTTGGTGCATGGGCGTTTGAACCCGGGAGGCATGGTTTACTGTGAAAGTGCTCAGGGTGTGTCAAAATCCCCACTTTGGAGGGAATTTCGCTATTCCCGGGCGGGACAGGTCGTTCATCAGCTGCTCCAGCCGGAACCAGGACCCGAACAATGAAAACCAGAGCAGTGTATGCCGGCACATTCGATCCCATGACCCTGGGTCATGAAGACTTGGTCAGACGAGCCTCTCGTTTGTTTGACGTGGTCGTGGTGGCGGTGGCAGACAGTCGCAACAAGCACCCTCTCTTCTCGCTGGAAGAAAGGGTAGGCATGGCGCAGGAAGCGCTCAAGGATTGCCCAAAGGTGACTGTCACGGGTTTTTCGGGTTTGCTGGCGGATTTTCTTAGAAAAACCGAGGCGAACATCATTTTGCGCGGGTTGCGTGCCGTATCGGATTTCGATTTTGAGTTTCAGATGGCAGGAATGAACCGAAAGCTGCATCCGGAGGTCGAAACTCTGTTTTTGACACCTTCCGACCAGTACATGTTCATTTCATCGACCATCGTGCGTGAAATCGCGCTCCTGAAAGGGGATGTCAGTCAGTTCGTCAATCCCGACATTCGAGGCCGGCTGGAACGGCATGTACAGATGTTGGGTTCTTCAGGAAGTTGAATCATGGCCTTGATGATTACCGATGAATGCATCAATTGTGATGTGTGCGAGCCGGAGTGCCCGAATGAGGCCATCTCGCAGGGGTCGGAGATTTATGAAATCGATCCCTTGCGCTGTACGGAGTGCGTTGGGCATTACGACACGCCCCAATGCCGGGAAGTGTGTCCGGTCGATTGCATTCCGCTGCATCCAGGATATCAGGAAACGCGAGAACAGCTGCAGCAGAAGTACCAGAACCTGATGCAAAAAAAGGCCTCTGCGGCATGAAAGTGATTTTTGCAAAACATGGCTTCCGGGTGGCCCTGTTGGGAGCGCTGGCGCTGTCGCAGGGTGTTTCTCAGGCCTTTGAACTGCCCCAACTCGCGGATGAAAAACCCTGGGCTGCTTCCGAACATCCTGGCGTGGTGCTTCCATCCCATGAGTTGACTGCCAAATTGGTGTATCAGCTCCTGTTGGCTGAAATTGCAGCACAGCGCGAACACTTTGGGGTGGCGGTGGATACTTACCTGGAATTGGCCCAGAGCACCGGCGATCCTCGGGTGGCGCGCAGGGCGTCTGAAGTGGCGTTCTATGCCCATGACCTGAAAGCCGCCCAGGCAGCCGTGAGTATATGGCTGGAAAGCGATCCCATGTCGATCGAGGCGCGTGAGACGCTGGCTGTCCTGATGCTGTCTCAATCCAAACTGCCGGACATGACGGAAGTGCTGACAAAGCTCCTGGCCAATGACAAGGACCCGGTCGCCTTGGCCCGCGATTTCCGGAATCTCAACATCGTGTTCCTGCAGCATCCCGATCATGAAGCGGTATTCCATCTGGCGGAGCAGCTGGCCGAACCTTATCCGAATTTGCCGGAAGCGCACTATCTGGTGGGCTCGGCTGCCTTCCTGGCGCAGCAGGTTGACGTAGCCCTGGCCCAGGCGCGCGCGGCCTCCGCGTTGCGTCCGGGGTGGGAAGCCTCCACATTGCTGGAAGCGAGGGTGCTGCAGGATCAGGATGCGGCTCAGGCACGGTCGTTTTACCGGGAATATCTTGTCCGTTATCCCGGGGCGCGCGACGTTCGCATGGTGTTTGCACGATATCTGGTGGACTTGAAGGATTATCAAGCGGCACGTGAACAGTTCAATATCATTCTGCAGGAGGCTCCCGACAATCCGGATTTGACATTGGCGGTTGCCCTGCTGACCTTGCAATTGAAAGACTATGCGGAAGCCACCCCGTTGTTTCAAAAAGCCCTGGCTTTGGGATACCGGGATCCGAATACTGTCCGCTTTTACCTGGGCGAGGCCTACGAAGAGCAGAAACAGTGGGATGAGGCTACGCGCTGGTACAACGCCGTCAACGCCGGAGAGCAGCTGACTGCAGCACGTATCCACGTCGCGCTGATGCTGGCCCATCAGAACCAATTGCAAAAGGCCATGGCCTTATTGCGGGAAGTGCCGGTGCACACAGCCGAACAGCATGAGCAGGTGATTCTGGCAGAAGAACAGATGTTGCGGGAATCGGGGGATTATCAAGGGGCTTATGACACCCTGACACGGGAACTGCACCGCACTCCGGACTCTCCTGACCTGTTGTACGAACGTGCCATCGTTTCGGACAAGCTCAATCGCATGGATACGTTGGAACAGGATCTGCGCAAGGTGATGGTGCTTCGGCCAGAGTATGCACATGCCTACAATGCGCTGGGGTACAGCCTTGCAGACCGCTCCATACGTCTGGACGAGGCTTTGGTGCTGATCAAGAAAGCCCTGGCATTGGCACCAGATGACCCTTTCATCCTGGATAGCCTGGGTTGGGTGCAGTTTCGCCTGGGTCACCTTCAGGAATCCATTGCGACGCTGAAACAGGCCTATGCCATGCAGGAAGATCCCGAAATTGCAGCGCATCTGGGAGAAGTCCTGTGGGTATCCGGCAATCAGCCCGCGGCGCGGAAAACCTGGGAAGATGGTTTGAAAACGCACCCTGACAACGATGCACTGCTGTCCACCGTGCACCGCTTCTTGCATTGATTCATGCGGGGTTTCCAGTTTGCCGTTATCGGGTTGTTATTCCTGCTGGGGGGGTGTGCGAGTGGGGTGTTTATCCCATCACCGCAAGATCGGGTCACCGGACAGGGTGTTGTAACTGGTTTCCGCTTTTCTGGCCGTTTGGCCGTGCAGCAACCCTCTGGAACAGACACCGGAAGCATCGAATGGTCCAGTCACGGCACGGTGTCACATGTGGAGTTGCTGTCTCCATTGGGTTCCACTCTGGCAGTTCTGGACGGCACGCCCCAGCAATTGCGTTTGGTATTGTCTGACCAGACTGTGTATGTGGCTTCTGATGCCGAACAGCTGACTCAGACCGTACTGGGTTACGCATTGCCTCTGGAAGGGTTGCCCTGGTGGCTCTTTGGGCAACCGGCGCCAGGCGCGGGGAGCGCACGGCTGGATCCCGGCGCTGATGGGCATCTGGCACGACTGGAGCAGGCAGGCTGGCAAATTGCTTATGACAACTGGCGCAGCGTGGGAAACGAGTCAGTGCCGGGTTTCCTGACCCTGCGTCGGGATGCGCTGACCATTCGCCTGAAAATCAGCCAGTGGGAAATTGAGCGTGCCGATAAGTGAGTACTGACTTTTCCCAGCTTCCAGCACCTGCCAAGCTGAACCTCTTTCTGCATGTTACAGGCCGGAGGCCGGACGGCTACCATACGCTGCAGACGCTGTTTACGTTCGTGGATTACGGGGATGCCCTGACATTTCGTCCCGCAAAGGCCGGAACGCTGCGACGGGAAGGTGACGTGGCCGGAATTTCCGAATCCGAGGACCTGTGTTTCAAGGCAGCCCGCCTGCTGCAGGAAAAAAGCGGAATACGCGGGGGAGTCACGATACGCCTTGAAAAGCGTATCCCCATTGGGGGCGGCCTGGGAGGGGGCAGTTCGGATGCGGCGACGACGCTGATCGCCCTCAACCGGTTATGGGAAACAGGCTTGAACCGTGCCGAATTAATGGAACTGGGCCGTTTGCTGGGGGCGGATGTGCCGGTTTTCATTGGTGGCGAAGCGGCTTTTGCGGAAGGGGTCGGTGAACTGCTGACCCCCTTCAAGGTTCCGGAACATTGGTACCTGATTGTGAGCCCCCGTTTCGGGGTCTCCACCCGGGAGATCTTTGAGGCGCCTGAATTGACAAGGAATTCGAACCCGGTCAAAATGTGCGACTTTTCGATGGGATTTGGACACAACGACCTTCAACCCGTGGTTGTGAGGCGTTACCCTGCGGTTGCCCGCCTGCTTGACTGGCTGGGGCAATGGGGGGATGCCAGGATGTCCGGATCAGGGGCATGCTGTTTTGTTCCGTTTGGCGATGCGTCCGGGGCACGGCTGGCGTTGGAACAGATTCCACAGGAATACACAGGGTTTGTGGCCCGCGGGATGAATCGGCATCCTCTGCGGGACTGGTTGTAGTACTGCAGGGGAGTCGCCAAGTGGTAAGGCACCGGATTTTGATTCCGGCATTCGTAGGTTCGATCCCTACCTCCCCTGCCATTCAAGAACTCTATCGCATCATGCCAGGAGCGCCATGTCTTCAGCCAACCTGATGGTGTTTACCGGTACTGCCAATCCGAAATTGGCCGCAGAGGTTGCAGCCCATCTGAACATTTCGGTGGGGCGCGCTACCGTGGGGCGGTTCAGCGATGGCGAAGTGATGGTGGAACTGCTTGAGAACGTACGGGGAAGGGACTGCTTCATACTTCAGTCCACCTGTACCCCCACCAATGACCACCTCATGGAAGTCATGGTGATGTGTGATGCGCTGCGGCGATCATCGGCAGCAAGAATCACCGCGGCCATCCCCTATTTTGGGTATGCCCGGCAGGATCGCCGTCCCCGCTCGGCGCGTGTGGCGATTTCGGCCAAAGTGGTGGCCAATATGCTGCAAGGGGCAGGGGTGGACCGGGTGCTGACCATGGATTTGCACTCGGATCAAATCCAGGGTTTTTTTGATATCCCGGTAGACAACGTGTACTCCACCCCGGTATTGCTGGGAGATGTGTGGCGTTCCGGATATCAGAATCTGACCGTGGTTTCACCCGATGTGGGTGGGGTGGTGAGGGCACGTGCCATGGCGAAGCGGTTGGAAGCCGATCTGGTCATCATTGACAAACGGCGTCCCAAACCCAATGTGGCACGGGTCATGAACGTGATTGGTGATGTGGCGGGTCGTATCTGCCTCATCATGGACGATATGGTAGACACTGCCAATACCTTGTGCGAGGCGGCGGCGGCCCTGAAAAACCATGGTGCTGCCAAAGTGTTGGCATATATCACCCATCCGGTGTTGTCGGGAGGGGCAGTGGATCGCATTGCACAGTCCGCGCTGGACGAGCTGGTGGTGACGGATACCATCCCCCTGTCAGCGCAGGCGAGTGCCTGCAAGAAAGTAAGGCAATTGGGCATTGCGGGTCTCCTGGCGGAAACCATGCGCCGGATCAGTGACGAGGATTCGGTCAGTTCGCTGTTCATGGAGTGAATCTGGTGCCTGCTGTCTGGTCGCGGACAGCGGGTTTTGTATCAACTTGACGTGTAATGAAGGAAACAATTATGGAAATCGAAGTCATCCAAAGAAGCGTGCAGGGCACCGGAGCGAGCCGCCGCCTGCGTCGCAGTGGACGTGTTCCCGGTATTTTGTATGGTGCAGGCAAGGATGCGCTGTCCATCGAACTTGACCACAACGATTTGTATCACAAGCTCCGGCAGGAAGCTTTTCATTCTTCCGTATTGACCATCAAGATGGCGGGCGAAGAACAGCCAGCCCTGTTACGTGATGTGCAAATGCACCCCTTCAAGCAAATCGTGCTGCATGTGGATTTTTTGCGTGTGGATGCAACGCGCAAGATTCACATGAAAGTTCCTTTCCACTTCATCAATGGTGAAATCAGCCCGGGAGTCAAATTGTCGGGTGCCAACATCAGCCACATTCTCAATGAAGTGGAAGTGCTTTGCCTGCCAGGCGATTTGCCTGAGTTTATTGAAGTCGACCTGAAGAATTTGACCATAGGGCATTCGTTGCACCTGGCAGACATTTCTGCGCCTGCCGGGTTGGAATTCGCAGCGCTGGTCAAGGGTGAAAATCCCGCCGTGGCGGCTGCCGTATTGCCCCGTGCTGCCCGGGCAGAGGAAGATGCACCAGCCGTGGCAGTTGCTGATGTGCCGGCTGCCAATCAGAAGGTGCCCGCGGCGGCTGAACCTGCCAAGGATGCCGGCAAAAAGTAAGCGGGGCGTTGCTTGCGTGATAACGAGGTGCGGCTGATCGCTGGACTGGGTAATCCCGGTCAGGAATACGAAGATACCCGCCATAATGCAGGGTACTGGCTACTGGACAGGATTGCCCGGGCATGTGAGGTGGTTTTTCGGCCTTCGAACCGGTTTCATGGCGACATGACACTGGTTCGGGTTGGCAACGACGATGTCTGGCTGTTGAAACCCACCACTTTCATGAATGCCAGTGGCCGTGCTGTTGATGCCGTGATGCGTTTTTACCGGATTGCGCCAGAACAGGTTCTGGTCGTGCACGATGACCTGGATTTGTTGCCAGGACAGGTGCGACTCAAAAAGGGAGGGGGGGCCGGCGGGCATAATGGGCTGAAGGATACGATTTCAGTCCTGGGGTCCCCCGATTTCCTGCGGTTGCGCATTGGGATAGGGCATCCTGGCCAACGTGATGATGTGGTGAACTATGTCTTGCATCGCCCGTCTGAGGATGAGCAGGACGCCATCAATGAGGCACTCGTTCGAAGTGTCGCAGTTTTGCCTCAACTGCTCGAGGGAAAAACCCAGGCTGCGATGATGAACCTGCATACTTCGCCAAAAAAGGCCGAAGTGAATCCCAAGGGCTGACAACAATGAGTCTCAAATGCGGTATCGTCGGACTCCCCAACGTGGGCAAGTCCACCCTCTTTAATGCCCTGACCAAGGCGGGCATCGCGGCGGAAAACTACCCCTTTTGCACGATTGAACCCAATGTCGGTGTTGTGGAGGTCCCTGATCCACGCTTGGCCATTTTGTCCGAAATCGTAAACCCCGAACGTGTGGTTCCGGCCGTCACCGAATTCGTGGACATTGCCGGCCTTGTGGCAGGTGCTTCAAAAGGGGAGGGGTTGGGTAACCAGTTCCTGGCCAATATCCGGGAAACAGATGCAATTGCCCATGTGGTCAGGTGCTTTGACGATCCTAATGTGGTGCATGTGGCCGGCCGGGTTCACCCCCTGGATGATATCGAAACCATCCATACGGAACTTGCACTGGCGGACTTGGGTACCGTTGAAAAGGCTTTGGTGCGGACGCAAAAGCCAGCCAAGTCTGGCGACAAGGAAGCGCTGAAACTGTTGTCCCTGCTTGAAAAGGTGTCACGGCACCTGAACACGGGAAAACCTGTGCGTGCGATGGGGCTGGATGCGGAAACATCGGCACTGCTGAAACCACTTTGCCTCATTACGGCAAAGCCCGCATTGTATGTTGCCAATGTGCTTGAAGATGGTTTTGGAGACAACCCGCATCTGACCCAGGTCATGGAGTATGGCCGGGCCGAGGGTGCACCGGTGGTACCGATTTGTGCGGCTCTGGAAGCCCAGATGGCCGATATGGAAGCGGCAGATCAAGCGGTATTTCTGGCAGACATGGGATTGACGGAGCCTGGTCTGCATCGGCTGATTCGCGCGGCATACCGTCTTCTGGGACTCGAAACCTACTTTACGGCAGGGGTAAAGGAGGTGCGTGCCTGGACGATTCACGCGGGGGATACCGCCCCCCAGGCAGCGGGGGTGATCCACAATGATTTTGAGCGGGGGTTTATCCGGGCAGAAGTGATTGCTTTTGATGATTTCGTGACTTGCCGTGGAGAACAAGGTGCAAAAGAATCAGGGAAAATGCGTTTGGAAGGCAAGGATTACGCGGTGAGAGATGGCGATGTCATGCATTTCCGGTTTAATGTGTGAACAAGGCGTGACGTTACCGTTCCTTGGGCCTCTGAAGTTATTAAATCCCCTATAATGACATTTATGCCCGGCATGTAACAAAATGTTACGCTAGTTCGGTTCTTTCCATTACTGACAGGAGTCTGCAGGCCATCGATACGATCAATATGCCAGGCAAGGGCCACGGAGCTGTTCTGTTGCTGCACGGCTTGTACGGGACGCCGCAACAGCTGCAATACATTGGTCGCAAGCTGAATGTGGCGGGAGGGTATACCGTGCACATTCCCAATATCCAGGGCTATTCCATCTTTGACGAACCCATTCCTCGCACGACCACCTGCTGGGAGCATTGGCTTGAGCAGGTGGAGACCCGATTCGATGCGCTCAAGCGGGAACACGATACGGTAAGCGTGGCAGGGTTATGCATTGGCGCCAACCTATGCCTGGAGCTTGCTGCCCGGCGCAGTGCAGACCTGCACGCGATGTGCCTGTATTCAGCCCCTTTGCGTTATGACGGCTGGAATGTGACCTGGATGCGCTGGTTCAAGTTTTTGGGGTACTACACGCCGGCACGTTTCCTGATGTCGTTGACGGAACGCCCGCCGTACGGCCTGAAGGACGAACGCATCCGGCAATGGGTGGCCACTCAAATGGCGAAACGGGGAACCTCTGCCCTGGGCTCTTCGGAATCGCCCCTGACGGGCGTGTATCAGTCAGAACGCCTGATGAAGGTGGTACGAAAGCGACTGCCCCTGATTACCGTTCCGACCCTGATCATGCATGCTGTGGAAGATGACCTGGCCAGCCCCCGCAATGCCGAACGCATTGCCCGCAGCATTGCATCACAAGAGGTCAAGACAGTACTGTTGGATAATTGTTATCACATCATTACGATGGATTTTGAAAAGGAGCGCGTCGCTCAGGAAACACTGGAGTTTATCCGGCAGAAAACCTTGCAGGATACGCTGCAGGAAACAGCCAGACTCCGGTTGGTGGGTTGATGCAACAAGTATGAGTTCACTGCCCGTAATACAGAAAATGCTGGTGGAAGAATTTGGCCTGACGCCCGAGCAGGTCCAGCCAGACTCCCGACTGGATGAGTTGGGGGTCGATTCGCTGGCTACTGTGGAATTTATGTTCATGCTGGAAGACAAATTCAAGCTGAAAATGACGGGTGAGCCGGTGCCTATCAAGACGGTAGGGGATATTGCCCGAGAAGTGGATGTCATGGTGGCGCAGCAGGGCGTGACACTGGATATCGGAAACCAGCCCTGACCATGCGGCGGGTTGTTGTCACGGGAATGGGTGCAGTGACGCCACTGGGTGAAACGGCTGCCGAATTCATCCAGGGACTCAATCGTGGCATTTCCGGCGTGCGTGCCCTGGATACGCCGTGGATCGGGCAACTGGCTTCTCCTCTGGCAGCCCCGGTGCTGACTGCAGTCGAATCCCAATTTCCAAAATTGCGCCGGCTCGTTCTGGACCGGGTAGCCCAATTGTCCCTGCTTGCCACACGTGAAGCCCTCGCGCAATCAGGGCTGGATTTTCGTGGGGAAACAGGTACGGAATGCGGCATTTTCTGGGGAACCGGTATGGGCGGGGCCCATACCCTGGAGCAGGCCTACTCCGAATCGCTGTTGCATCCCGGGGCGCGCCCCCGTCCAACCACCATTGTCATGTTCATGGCCAATTCATCCACTGGCCAGATCGGGATCGAATACAAAATCCGTGGGCCCAGTTTCACTTACAGCTCCGCCTGTTCCTCGTCAGCAGTGGCCATCGGAGAGGCGTTTACGGCAGTTCGCAGCGGAAGGGTGCGTCATGCCGTGGCCGGAGGTGGCGAAGCGTTGTTGACCCATGGCGTGATGAAAGCCTGGGAATCATTGCAGACGCTGGCGCGACCGGACACCCTGCACCCTGAAACCTCTTGCCGCCCTTTTGCCAAGGATCGCAGTGGCTTTATTCTGGGGGAAGGCGCTGCTGCACTGGTGCTGGAAGATCTGGAGTCGGCGCTGGCGCGCAAGGTGCCCATCCTGGCCGAGCTGGTGGGGTACGGCAATACCACGGACGCCGGGCATATCACCCAGCCGGACGCCGGAGGGCAGGGACGTGCCATGCAGGCAGCCCTGGACCAGGCGGGACTGAAACCGGGGGACATTCAACATATCAATGCACATGGCACGGGCACCCTGGTCGGTGATGTGACCGAGACGCAAGCCATCAAGCAGGTGTTTGGCAAATGGGCCGAACGGATTCCCATCAGCGCCACAAAGGCGCTCCATGGCCACTTGATGGGAGCCACGGGTGCCGTGGAAATGGTGGCGGTTCTCGGCGCATTGCAGCAGAAAGTGGTGCCACCCACGGCACATCGCTACCACCCGGATCCGGAATGCGACCTGGATTATGTCTCCGAAGGCGCTCGCGCACTCGAACAGCTGGACATCGTCATGAGCAATTCCTTTGGGTTTGGCGGCAACAATGCCGTACTGATTGCGAAGCGGTTCCATCCCTGACCAACGCCCGCATGCTTCGGGCTATCCCTGGATTTTGATGACGCTGACCACGGGATGTCCTGAGCTCCACACGTCTTCTACCAACGCTTCAGTCTCTTGCCCGGAAATTTCCACGACACATGCCGGGCGTACATGCTTTTGCAGGGTGGCAAACGTGACCAGCTGCAGATGATGCTGCATGACCAGGGAGGAGATCAGGGGAAAAACGTCTTCTCCACGGGAAATATCGAATGTCAGGCGCACTCCCGGGGATGTGGATTCGAAAATGCTGGTGAATGCCCGGAAAATATCTGATTCCGTAATGAGCCCCACGAGATGTTTTCCCCGCACAACGGGCAACGCGCCAATTTTGCGGTCACGCATCATTTTGGCGGCCTGCTCGATGGGTTGCTCAGGAACCGTGGTTGCCAGGTCCGTACACATGATGTCCGCAGCGATGACGATGGACAGGGGTCGCAAGGAGACTCTGGACGCCAGCATGTCGTTCGCAACCGCTGAAAAGGGATTGATGTCCAGCGGGAAGGCGTGCAGCACATCGGAGTGGGAAATCAGCCCCAACAGCAGCATGCCATCGGGAGTGGGTTCCACCACAGGCAAGCGCCTGATCCTGCGGTGTGCCATGCAATGGGCAAT
>JAKBAT010000147.1 GCA_021808815.1 Pseudomonadota bacterium | reverse complement strand
CCGGGCTCACGATCGCCGCAAAGGCCGATCCCGTATTCATCATGCCGCTCGCAGTGCCCGAATGCCCTGGCGCGATGTCCATGGGAATGGCCCACAGGGGACCGATGCACATTTCCGCAAAAAAGAATCCCGAAGCAAGACAGCCAATTGCAAGCGTCCGGTCGTGAACGAACAGGACGGGAACCATGGAAATGCCGGCAAGGGCCATGCATGTCGCAACCATCAGGCTGCGTGCCAGCCTGAGCTGTCCGGTCTTGCGATAAATCCAGTCCGAAAGGATCCCTCCCAGCGTATCTCCCGCCACGCCGGCAAAAAAGACGCTCGATGCAAACAACGCCGATTCCCTGAGATCGAGGGCATAGCTGTGAAGGAAATACTGGGGTATCCAGCTGAGAAACAGCCAGAGCGTCCAGCCGTAGCAAAAATACACCACCGTGACCGGCCACATGCGCCTGAACAGCGGCATCCAGGCCACCGGCGTTCTTGCGGCAGGTTCCGGCAGACGCTCCAGTTCCGCTCGCGTGATCCGGGGATGCTCCTGGGGACGGTCGGTGAACGTCAACGCCCATGCCAGCACCCAGACCAGGCTCGCCGAACCGCAGAAGAAAAACGACGTCCGCCAGTCATAGGCCGCCATCACGGTCACGATGATGGCGGGAGCCAGCGCATTGCCGATGCGCGCGCCGGCGTGGGCGATGCCCTGGGCGAACCCCAGGTCCGCCTTCGAAACCCAGCGCGACATGGCGCTGGTGGCGGCGGGAAAGGTGGCTCCTTCTCCCAGCCCGAGAAGCACACGGGCCGACAGCATGGACATCAGCCCTCCCGCCAGCCCCGTCAGCACGGTCGCGAGCCCCCAAACCAGGCCGCTCGCCAGTAGCGTGCGCCTCGGGCCGAAGCGGTCGCAGACCCAGCCTCCGATCACCTGAAACACCAGATAGGGATACGCGAACGCCGAAAACACCAAGCCGATTTCGGTTTTGCTCAACCCGAACGCTTTGCCGAATCCGGCGGCCGCCGTGCTCACATTCACGCGATCCAGGTAGGTGATGAAGTACATCACGACGAGGAGGACGATCACCTGGCTTGTGATGCGAATCCGCGCGGTCACGCAATCAGTCCCGTTCGGGGCTCTGGAGGCCGGCTCCGGAGTTCCGGGTTGCAGCACGACTGTTCATCGGTAGCCTGCAAATTCGTTGCCCTCTCGCGTCAGCAGCTGCATCAGCCTGGGATGGATAAAGAGCCTCTCTTTTTTGGCGGCAGCCTCTTCCAGAACGCCGATATCCCGTAACCGGTTCAGGTACACCGACGCGGTTTGGCGTTTTGCAATGCCCGCTTCAGTCAGCGCGGCAATCCGGCAATAGGGCCTCTCAAAAATCAGGCTGACCAGCTCGTGACTGTATATCTTTGGCAGCCTGTCGCGGATGAATTCCGTCGTCTGTTCGAACAGGGCCCTGATCGCCAGGATCTTTGCCGTGGTCCAGGTTGCCGTTTCCTCCACCCCCTGGATAAGGTACAAAATCCAGGGTTCCCAATCCTGTTTCCGGGTCACTTCCAACAGCAGGCGATAATATTCCGCCTTGCTCCGGACGATGTAGCGGCTCAGGTAAAGGATCGGCAACGTCAGCAACTCCTGTTCCACCAGAAACAGGGTATTCAGCACCCGCCCCGTACGCCCGTTCCCGTCCGTGAAAGGATGAATGGCCTCGAACTGGTAATGCCCCACGGCCATGCGGACCAGGGGGTCCAGCGCCGTTTCCGCGTGCAGGAATCCCTCCCAGTTCGCCAGCAGGTCGCGCAATGTCGATTCGCCTTCGGGCGGGGTATAGATGATTGCCCCGTCCGCCCCACGGGTGCGCATTGTGCCCGGCATGCGGCGGACCGTCATTTCAGTTCCCTTGATGCGGGTGCAGACCTGCTCCGCCGTCCGGGTGTTCAGGGGACGGACCTTGAGCGCCCGAAACCCCTCGAACAGGGCGCTGCGGTAGCGCAGCGCTTCCCGGGTGGCCGCGTCAGCCTTCCCTTCATCGTGCACGTGCTGAAACAGCCGGTCAGCGGTCGTGACGATGTTTTCGATTTCGGAACTGGCGCGCGCTTCAAGCAACGGCAAGGTATTGATCAGGACCGCCTGGTTCGGAATGACCGAGGCCGCCTGCTTGAGTTCGGCCAGGGCAGCCCGCGCCGGAATGCATTGCTTCAGAACGGCGCGCGATTCGATGTCGCGCGGTGGCGGCAAGGGTGGCAGCGCATTGTAGGGGCGGTCCGGACTCCAGGCGTTCTGACTCATGTCTATATTTGTCTGTTTTATCGACATATTTGGAGTCTACGGCGCTGACGTCGACACGTCAACGGAATATGTCGATATTATTAAGTTTTATCGACATGTAAGAAGGGGCACCCAGGGAGAACCCGGGCGCCAGTCTGCATGACCGGCGAAAGTCAGCCTTGCAGCAACAGGAAGGATCCGAAGAGCGCCGTCGCGCCGCCCAGAACGGCGGACAGCA
>JAKBAT010000146.1 GCA_021808815.1 Pseudomonadota bacterium | reverse complement strand
CGATGCTTCGAAGTGGCGGAAACGTTCGGGCGTGTGCTGGTCCATGGAGATATGGATGAGGGCCATGAGCGACAGCCCGAGTGCCTTGGGATCGACCCGGGCGCGGTACCCGGCGATGACGCCGGCTTCCTCCAGCGCGCGCACCCGGCGCAGGCAGGGGGAAGGCGACAGCCCGACCCGGTCGGCCAGTTCCTGGTTGCTCAGCCGTCCTTCCTGCTGCAGCACTTCGAGAATGCGCCGGTCCAGGCGGTCGATTTCCATGATATTGCCCCGATGGTTCCATGAAAGACATATTATGCCCTTATACGTACATAATTAGCAATAATATTCCAAACAGGCGGGATTTTGACGCAAAAACGCAATCATCTGCCGCGCCCCATCCCGTAACATGGGCCTATCGCATTGCCTCATGAATTCAGGAGCCGCCGTCATGCTGAAAGACCCTTCGCGCAGGTACAGCCCGTTTCCGGCCGTCCCGTTGCCGGACCGCCAATGGCCGAACCGCACCCTCGTCCGCCCCCCCGTCTGGATGAGCACCGACCTGCGCGACGGCAACCAGGCGCTGTTCGAGCCCATGAATGCGGAACGCAAGCTGCGCCTGTTCCGGACCCTGTGCGCCGTCGGCTTCAAGGAGATCGAGGTGGCGTTTCCGTCGGCCTCGCAAACCGATTTCGATTTCGTGCGCACGCTCATCGAAGACGACCATGTGCCCCCGGACGTCACCATCGAAGTGTTGACCCAGGCCCGCGAACACCTGATCCGGCGCACCATGGATTCCCTGAAGGGGGCGCGCCGCGCCATCGTGCACGTGTACAACGCCACGTCGAAACCGTTCCGGGACGTCGTCTTCGGCATGACCCGGGCCGAAGTGGTGGAGATGGCCGTATCAAGCGTGCGCCTCATCCGGAAACTGGCCGAAGAGCAGCCGGCCACGGAATGGGTGCTGGAATACAGCCCGGAAACCTTTTCCGCCACCGAGCTCGACTTTGCGCTGGAAATTTGCGATGCGGTCACCGCCGCCTGGGGCGCGAGGCCGGATCGCCCCGTCATCCTGAACCTGCCGGCCACGGTGGAAGTGGCCACCCCCAACGTGTACGCCGACCAGGTGGAGTGGATGCACCGCCATCTGGCGCGGCGCGACAGCGTGGTGCTCAGCGTGCATCCCCACAACGATCGGGGAACGGCGGTGGCGGCGGCGGAACTGGCCGTGATGGCCGGAGCGGACCGGGTGGAAGGCTGCCTGTTCGGCAACGGGGAACGCACCGGCAACGTGGACGTGGTGACCCTGGCGCTCAACCTCTACACCCAGGGCATCGACCCGGGGCTCGACTTCTCCGACATCAACGCGGTGGCGCGCACGGCGGAATACTGCACCCGGTGGCCCATCCATCCGCGCCACCCCTACGTGGGGGATCTGGTGTTCACCGCGTTTTCCGGGTCGCACCAGGACGCCATCAAGAAAGGCTTTGCCGTGCAGCGGCCCGACCAGCCCTGGAACGTTCCCTACCTCCCCATCGATCCGGCCGACCTGGGGCGCAACTACGATTCCGTGATCCGGGTGAACAGCCAGTCCGGGAAAGGGGGCATCGCCTATCTGCTGGAAACCGAATATGGCGTGGTGCTGCCGCGCCGCCTGCAGGTGGAATTTTCCGGCGCGGTCCAGCGCCATACCGACGCCCACGGCGGCGAAATGAGCGCCGCGGAAATCTGGACGCTGTTTTCCAGGGAGTATCTGGACGCGGCGAAGCCGCTGCGCTATGTGGAACACCATCTGTTCGAGCACGGCAGCGCCCAGGGCATCCGCCTGACGGTGGAGGCCGGGGGCGTGACCCATCTGCTGGCGGGCGAAGGCAACGGACCCATCGATGCCGCCGTGCACGCCCTGCGCACGCTGGGCCTCGACATCCAGGTGCGAAGCTACGAGGAGCGTTCGCTCGGGCGCAGCCAGGAAGGAGGCAATGCCCAGGCCTGCGCCATCATGGAAGTCACGCGTCCGGGCAGCGGGATTGAATGCCACGGGGTCGGGCTCGACCCCAACATCGTCACGGCCTCGGTCAAGGCGCTGGTGAGCGGGGTCAACCGCCTGGGAGCGGCCGCCAGGGCCGAACCCGCAATCCGCGAAGCCTGAACGCCATGGCCAGGCGATTCGACGCGTTGACGGAACAGCATCGGGCCTTCATCGAACGGCAGAAGCTGTTTTTCGTGGCCACGGCGACGGCGGACAGCCGCATCAACATGTCGCCCAAAGGAATGGATTCGTTTCGGGTCCTGGACGACCGGCAGGTGCTGTGGCTCAACCTCACGGGCAGCGGCAACGAAAGCGCGGCCCACGTGCAGCGGGATTCCCGCATGACCCTGATGTTCTGCGCCTTCGAAGGGGATCCCATGATCCTGCGCCTGTTCGGCCATGCCCGGGTACTCCATCGCCTGGATCCGGACTGGGAATCCTGCAGGGACCGGTTCCCCCCCATGCCGGGCGCGCGCCAGGTTTTCCGGATGGCCGTGGATACGGTCCAGACCTCCTGCGGGACGGGCGTCCCTTTCTA
>JAKBAT010000145.1 GCA_021808815.1 Pseudomonadota bacterium | reverse complement strand
CCTTGGCCAGTTTTGCCGCCAGCGAATCCACCATGTCGCGAACCTGCTTTTCAGTCACTTCCTGCGGCGCCTGCTGCGGATTGAACGCTTCCGGATGCCCATGCCAGGCATAAATGCCGCCGGCCACAAGGGGAATGGCCACCAGGATGCCGATGGCCACCTTGCGGCCATGGGAAAAGTCGGTGACTTCGGGGGCCACCGCAGTGTCTTCCAGCAGGCGCCGCTGGATTTCCTCACGCGCCTGGGCGTAGTCCGCGTCCGCAAGGCTGCCGTCGCGGCGCTCGGACTCCAGTTCAGCCAGCTGGTCGCGGTAAACCGCCGCATTGAGAGCCTTCCGGTTGTCGCTCACGCTGTCGCGGCGGCGCAGGAGCATAAACAGCAGGATGGCGAGCACGGCCAGCGAAAGCAGGCCTGCCGCGAGGAGGAATGAGGTCATGATTGGTCGCGCAGCAGCGCCTCGGCTTGTTTTTTCTGTTCGGAAGAAAGGGGATTCTCTGCCGCATCACGATTGCGGCGACGGAGCACGAAGGCCAGCACGGCGATGCCGATCGCCAGAAAGACGAACGGGCCGAACCAGAGAAACCAGGTCTTCGGCTTCACGGGAGGGCGGTAGCGCACAAAATCCCCGTAGCGGGAAACCATGTAATCGACCACCTGCTGGTCGGTTTTCCCCTGCCGGATCTGCGCACGGATTTCCCGTCTCAGGTCTTCCGCAAGGTCGGCCCTGGAGCCGGCCAGGGACTCGTTCTGGCACACCAGGCAGCGCATCTCCTGGGCGATCTTGATGAGGCGCTGTTCCACCACTTCGTCTTCCGCCAGCGGCTTGGCCTCGTTGGCGTGGAGCGGCCAGGAAAAGCAGAACAGGACGAGCCAAAGCCACGGTTTCATTTTTTCAGCTCCGCAATGAGAGGCAGGATGGTCTGCTTCAGCGCTTCGGGCGTGACCGGCCCGATCTGCTTGTAGCGGATGACCCCGTTCCGGTCGATCACGTAGGTTTCCGGAACGCCATAGACGCCGTAATCGATGCCGACGCGGCCGTCCGCATCCACCGCCGTGAGGGTATAGGGATCGCCGTAATCGGAAAGCCATTTTTGCGCGTCGGCCGCCTGGTCCTTGTAGTCCAGCCCGATCATCGGCACCGCATGGGTGCGGGAAAACTTCAGCAGCAAGGGATGCTCTTCGCGACAGGACACGCACCAGGACGCCCACACGTTCAGAAGCCACACCTGTCCTTTCAGGTCGGCCGGGCCGAAGGTTTTTCCCGGCTCATGGAGTTGGGGCAACAGGAAATTGGGCGCCGGCCTGTCGATGAGCGGCGACGGCACGAGGTGGGGGTCGCGCGTGAGGCCGATGGCCATCAGCGCGACCAGACCCGCGAACGCAAGCAGCGGAATCAGGAACCACAGGTTGAACTTCTTCTTCATGGCTTCGCCGTCTCCCCGCCCGCGCGCTTGCCACCGACCCGGTAACGGCGATCGGAAGCCGCCAGGATCCCGCCCAGGGCCATCAGGACGCAGCCGCCCCAAATCCAGTTGACGAAAGGCTTGTAGTACACGCGCACGCCCCAGGCCCCATGATCGAGGGGCTCCCCGAGGGACACGTAAAGGTCGCGGTCCACCGTGGAATGAATGGCCGCTTCGGTCATGGGCATGGGCGAAGAAAAATACGTGCGCTTTTCAGGCAGCAGACGGCCCTGGACTTCGCCGTTGCGGGCGTAGGTGACCGTGCCCTGCATCGCGCTGTAGTTGGGTCCGGGGACTTCCTGGACGCCCACCAGGCGGAACGTGGTGCCTGCCAGCGTGAGGGTGTCGCCCGGGGCCATGCGCACGTCGCGTTCCAGCTCGTATCCTTTGATCAGGGTCACACCGATGACGAACACGGCAAGCCCCAAATGCGCCGTCTGCATGCCCCAGAACCAGAAAGGAATGCGGCCAACCTTGCGCCAGGCCCACACCTGACGCGCCACGGCCAGGATCAGCCAGGTCGCCACCGCGATCCCGAGGGCTGAAAGCGGCGAAAAACTCCCCATCAGGACCGGCACCGCGATGCCCACGAGTATGGACAGCACGATCTCGACCCGGACTTTTTTCAGCAGGGTCCGGAGCTCCGCCTTTTTCCAGTTGGCCAGGGTGCCGAGAGGCAGGATCAGGAGCAGGGGGATCATCAGCGGCACGAACACCGTATTGAAGTAGGGCGGTCCAACGGACAGCTTGCCGAGGTTGAGCGCATCGATCACCATGGGGTAGATGGTGCCCAGCAGCACCGAACCGGCCGCCACCACCAGCAGCACGTTGTTGAGCAGCAGGAACGATTCGCGCGAAACCAGCTTGAAGCGCCCGCCCTCACCCACGGACGGCGCACGCCAGGCAAACAGGGTGAGCGAACCGCCAATCACGAGCGCCAGGAACAGCAGCACGAACACCCCCCGGCGCGGGTCAGACGCGAACGCATGCACCGAAGTGAGCACGCCGGAGCGCACGATGAACGTCCCCACGAGGGAGAGCGAGAAGGCGGCGATGGCGAGCAACACGGTCCAGCGCTTGAAGGCCCCCCGTTTTTCGGTCACCACCAGCGAATGGATCAGGGCCGTGCCCACGAGCCAG
>JAKBAT010000043.1 GCA_021808815.1 Pseudomonadota bacterium | reverse complement strand
CTCGGATACGGTCAACAGGTCGGCGGGGCGGGAACGGTCCAGCAGTGCGAGAATGGCCCGATAGATCTTGCGATGGTCATCGCGGTAGAAATCGGACTCGGAGACCTGGTCCCCCACTTTCTCCCAGGCCAGGTTATCCAGCAGCAAACCACCCAACACTGCCTGTTCCGCCTCGATGTTGTGAGGCGGAACACGCAGAACATCCATCGCGTGGGTATCTGCCATGGGGCAGTATCAGTGCTCTCCCAGCACCGATACGGTAATGTCCACCGTCACGTCGCCATGCAGGGCAAGGGTCACGTGATGGTCGCCCACCATTTTGAGCGGGCCATTGGAAAGACGCACTTCGGACTTGCTCGCCTCAAAACCCTGGGACTTGAGGGCGTCCACGATGTCGTGATTGGTCACGGAGCCAAACAGGCGGCCATCCACCCCGGCTTTCTGGGTGATCTGCAACATCAGGCCGGCGAGCTGTTCGGCCCGCGCCTGTGCCTGCGTCAGTGCATCGGCTTGCTGCTTTTCCAGTTCGACGCGACGCGCTTCAAATTCCTTGCGGTTGTTTTCCGTGGCACGCTTGGCCTTGCCCTGGGGAATCAGGAAATTGCGGGCGTAGCCCTCCTTCACTTTGACGATATCACCCAGCTGGCCCAGATTGACCACTTTTTCCATGAGAATGACTTCCATGGGGTTCTCCTTAATGCAAATCAGTGTAAGGCAGCAAAGCCAGGAAACGGGCACGCTTCACGGCCGTTCCGAGCTGGCGCTGATAACGCGCCTTGGTTCCGGTGATGCGTGCCGGAATGATCTTGCCGTTTTCGTTGATAAAGTCCTTCAGCAGGTCCACGTCCTTGTAATCGACCCATTCGATTTTTTCCACCGTGAACCGGCAAAATTTACGACGACGGAACATGCCTCCACGGTTACCACCGCGGGCTTCTTTTTTTCCATCCTTTTTGTTGTGGTGAGCCATCTCAATCTCCATCAATTAACTTGAATTGTTCTGTGCGAATCACGAGCATGCGGCTGTTGCGGCTTTTCCTTGCCAGGAACCCCTTGACGCTGATCCGGGTTCCCGTGGCCTGCCGATCCAGTGCTTCGGCGGCTTGTCCCAGCACCTGTACCTCGATTTCCAGTTCGGTACGGAAGGGCTGGCCCGCTTCCATCTGTTCGGACTGGTGCAACAACGTCAGTTGCAGCAGTGGCAATCCGGCAGGGGTATGTCGCAAGGCATCGCGTGCTGTAATGACGCCACTCAGTACCAGCGCGTTGCCATTCAAATGGCTGATGTCGCCTCCACCGGCTCGCTTTCGCGGAAGCTTTCTTCGCGCGGCTGCGGGGTGCGTTTTTCTTCACGCATCATGGGGGAAGGAGCCGTCACGGCGGCTTTCATCTGGACCGTAAGATGTCGCAAGACGGCATCGTTGAAGCGGAATGCATTTTCAAGCTCGGCCAGCACGGGGTTTTCGCACTCGATGTTCATGAGCACATAGTGGGCCTTGTGAACTTTCTGGATGGGATAGGCCAGCTGCCGACGACCCCAGTCTTCCAACCGGTGTACGGTACCGCCCCCTTGGGCGACCATGTTCCGGTAACGTTCGATCATGGCGCCCACCTGCTCGCTCTGATCGGGATGCACGATGAATACGATTTCGTAATGCCGCATGTTATCTCCTTATGGATATGCCCCAGAGGGCAAAGCCTGTTTCCCGGGCATGGAACAGGCAAGGTTTCAGGGAGCGAGGATTCTACAGGAAAGATACCGCTGTTTCAAGGGTTTGGCGGGGCCAAACTACTTTGAGCACGGCGGCGTGACTCGTAGAGGCAAATGCCGGCGGCCACCGATACATTCAGGGATTCCACGGAGCCCAGCATGGGAATACGCACCAGCTGGTCACAGGTCTCCCTGGTCAGCCGCCGCAACCCGGCCCCTTCAGCCCCCAGTACCCAGGCCATGGGGCTGTGGAACGTCGCCCCGAAGAGATCCTCTTCGGCCTGTTCGTCAGTGCCGACTACCCAGACCGCATGGTCCTTGAGATCGCGCAGGGTGCGCGCCAGGTTGGTCACCATCAGATAGGGAACGGTTTCGGCGGCCCCGGAAGCCACTTTGGCCACCGTTGGCGACAAGGGGACGGCCCGATCGCGTGGGGCCACCACGGCATGGGCTCCCATGGCATCGGCCACCCGCAGGCAGGCCCCCAGGTTATGGGGATCCTGCACCCCATCCAGCACCAGCAGCAACAGTGCTGCACCGGCATCTTCCACCAACTGGTCCAGGTCCACGCGCAGCATAACGGCATCCACCAGGGCGACCACGCCCTGATGGCGATGGGTGCCCGCGAGACCCGTCAAACGCTGCCCGGATACGGGCCGGGGATGCACGCCTGCCCGTTCTGACAGCGTGAGGAAATCCCGTGCGCGCGCATCCTGGCGGGCTTCATCCAGGTAGAGCTCGCGCACCGTTTCCGGGTAGCGACGCAATCGGCTCGCGACCGCATGAAAGCCGTAAATGATGTTCTGTTTTGCCACAAGGGTTACCGCTTTCCGGAGGTTTTTCTGGATGTCGATTTCCTGGGTGGGGACGCCAGCAGGAAATCGATCTTGTTCGTTTCCATGTCCACCCGAACGAGCTTGACTTCCACCCGGTCCCCCAGTCGATAGCGCTGTCCGGTACGTTCACCCAACAGCTGGTGGCGGCTCGCATCATAATGGAAATAGTCGGCACCCAGCTCGGAAATGTGCACGAGCCCCTCCACATACACGTCGTCCAGTGCCACGAACAGACCGAAGCTGGTCACCGAGCTCACGGATCCGCTGAAGGTTTCCCCCACGCGATCCTTCATGAAAAAACATTTGAGCCAGGATTCCACATCCCGGGTGGCTTCATCGGCGCGGCGCTCCGTCATGGAACAGTGGGCGCCCAAGGCTTTCCAGTCCCCCGGCTGGTAGGACTGCCGGGCCAGCACGGCACGGATGGCCCGGTGCACCAGCAAATCGGGATAGCGCCGGATGGGGGAAGTGAAATGCGCGTAGGCAGGATAGGCAAGCCCAAAATGTCCCAGGTTGTCGGGGCTGTACTGGGCCTGTTGGAGCGAGCGCAGCAACACGGTCTCCAGCAGCCGCTGGTCCGGGCGCCCCTGAATTTTGCGAACCAGCACGGCATAATCCGAAGCCTGCGGCTTGTCCCCACCCGACAGATGCAGTCCGAATTCGCCTAGAAAATGACGTGCCGCTTCCAGGCGTTCCGGAGTAGGAGGGGGATGGATGCGATACAGCACCGGGTGATGATGCTGCTGCAGGAACGCAGCAGCGCAGACATTGGCAGCGAGCATGCATTCCTCGATCAGCCGGTGCGCATCGTTGCGTTCCACGGGCAGGATGGTTTCGATCTTGCCCCGGTCATCGAACACCATGCGGGTTTCATCACTGGCAAAATCGATCGCTCCCCGCGCTTCACGAGCGGCCAGAAAAACCCGGAACAGGGCCTCCAGGTGTTGCAGATGGGGAATCAGGGGGCGGCGCGCCCCATCGGCCCGCTCCGGATGCTCAAGGATGGCGGCCACTTCGGTATACGTCAAACGCGCATGGGAAAACATCACGGCCGGATAAAACCGGTAGCCCTGGACATGGCCTTGCTGGTTCACCTGCAGGTCACACACCATGCACAGGCGATCCACGGCAGGATTGAGAGAACATAATCCGTTGCTCAGTTCTTCCGGCAACATGGGAATCACCCGGCGCGGAAAATAGACGCTATTGCCGCGTTCCAGTGCAGCCTTGTCCAGGGCATCCCCCGGCTGCACGTAGTAGGAAACATCGGCAATGGCCACCACCAGGCGGTATCCGCCTTCATTCGGTTCGGCATAGACGGCATCGTCGAAATCCTTGGCCGTTTCCCCATCGATGGTCACCAGTGGCAGCTGGCGCAAGTCCACCCGCCCCTTGAGATCCGCTTTGCGCACCCCTTTGGGAAACTTTTTGGCCAGTGCCTCGACCGCTGCCGGAAATTCGTAGGGCAAAGCATGTTTGCGCAGGGCAATTTCCACTTCCATGCCGGGGTCCGCGTAGTTGCCCAGTATTTCCACCACGCGCGCGATGGGTTCCGACTGACGGTTGGGTTGGGCAATCAGTTCCACCATCACCACCTGGCCAGGCTTGGCTCCTCCCGCCTGATCCGGCGCCACCAGAATGTCCTGGCTGATGCGCTTGTTTTCGGCAACGGCGAACAACACGCCCTGCTCCTGGAACAGTCGGGCAACCAGCCGCGTGTTCACATGTTCCAGCACTTCCACCAGGGTCCCTTCCGGGCGTCCACGCTGGTCTGTGCCCACCAGGCGCACCATGACCCGGTCCCCATGCAGGACTCTCTGCATTTCACGCGGGCCCAGAAAAATGTCGGCGCCGCCGTCATCCCGCAAGGCAAATCCGTAGCCTTCGGGGTGCCCCTCCACACGCGCCGGAATGAGGTCAAGCTTGGCAGGCAGGCACAGGGCATTCTTGCGATTGCGCATGAGTTCCCCATCCCGCTCCATGGCGCGCAACCTGCGCCCGAACAAATCACGCTCATCGGGGCGGATGGCGAGCTGGCGTTCCAGTTGTTCCAGCGTCACGGGAACCCCTTCCTTTTGCAGAATCTGCAAGATGAATTCTCGGCTCGGCAATGGCTGGGAATATTTGGATTTTTCCCGTTCCAGGAAAGGATCCTGTAGCCTCAGGGCAATGGGTTTGGTTGACAAAATATTGAGATCCTTTAGAATTTCACGGTTTGAAGTGCCGAGATGGCGAAATTGGTAGACGCACCAGGTTCAGGTCCTGGCGGTGGCAACACTGTGGAGGTTCGAGTCCTCTTCTCGGCACCAGCAATTCCTTCCTGTATTCCCTTAAACGCCCTAAAGTAACACAAATCCCGGTGGCCCATCCCCGTCGGGTGCACACGCTCTCCCGCAGCCCCCACATTTGCTACAATGCCTGAGCCTGTCCAGAATGGCATTTACAGGACCCCCATGAACATCACTTTGCAGTGGGATTCGAGTGTCAGCAACGCGCCGTCCGGTTTCAAGACGGCGGTCCAGGCCGCCGCCACGATCCTCGACAACCAGATCCTCAATCCCGTTTCCGTCACCATCAATGTGGGCTGGGGCACCGACGCCGGCAGCGCCATCCCCAGCAATGCCCTGGCAACCGGCGGCCCGCAGTCCGTCACAGTCACCTATTCGCAGCTCGTGAACGGCTTGACCCAGGCAGCCCAGGCCAACAACACGACTTTCCTGACCAGCAACCTGCCCAGCCAGGATCCCACGGCAGGCAACGGCACCTGGCAAATCAGCACGGCGGAAGCCCAGGCGCTGGGAATTGCCTATACGCCTTCCAGCAACGACGGCAACGTCGGGTTTGGCAGCAGCATCAGCTGGGCCATGGATGCAAGCCAGGGCATTGGCGCCAGCCAGTATGACCTCATCAGTACGGCACTGCATGAAATCACCCATGCCCTGGGGCGCATCAACCTGCCGGGAGGAGGCTATTACGATCCACTCGACCTGTATACCTATTCGGCACCAGGCACGCTCAACTTGACCGGCACTGCCCCCCCGGCCTATTTTTCAGTCAACGGGGGCACCACCAATCTCAACAACTTTGACCTGAGCAGCGGCGGCGATCCCGGGGATTGGGCCACGACCCTGACCGACAGTTTCGGTCCGGGGCCGGCCGGCGTGGCCGGGCCCATGACCGTCACTGACTGGCTGGTGATGGAAAGCCTGGGGTTTCACGTGGCCCCCACCTACATCCTGTATGGGCCTACCAGCGTCAACGTGGGCGCCCATGATTACCTGCAACTTTCCACGCTCAATGTATCCGCCGGCACCAAAGTCCCCTACTCCATCAGCGGCCTGACCGCGGGGAGCCTCGATTCCGGAACGCTCAGCGGGACGCTCACGCTGGGTTCCAATGGCATCAGCTATCTCGACCTGGGGTTGACGAACACTGCCACGCCCAGCACCGTCACCGTGAGCCTGGGTTCCGGCACCACCCCTCTTGCCACCTATACCCTGACCGTGAACAGCGGCACCAATTCCGTCGTGGATTTCCAGCCGGGCACCACGTCCCTCTCCACCAGCGGAACCGGCATCAACGAGACGTTCCAGGGAACACAGGCCAACGATGCGGTGCTGTTTTCAGGTGCTTCCACCGATTACGTGATCACAGCCCCGGCCACCAATACCCTGCAGGTGCAGGATCCCGTTCTCGGCCGCGATGGTACCTCCACCCTGGTGGGTGTGGACCGCCTGCAATTCACGGACACGAGCATTGCTTTCGACCTCTCCCCCACCCAGTCCGCAGGGGAGACCGCAGAAATCATCGGTGCGGCCTTCGGGCCTTCGGCGCTCAGCAATGCCACCTACGTGGGCAAGGGCATCAATCTGTTCGACAGCAACCAAACCATGCTGCAGGTGGCGCAGCTGATCGTCAACGACCACCTCACCCCGACCGGGAATTCGGCCTTTGTCTCTGCGATATGGAACAACCTGTTCGGCAGCGCGATTGACAGCTCCCACCTCAACACCTATGTCACCCTGCTCGACAACCAGTCCACGACCCAGGCCACCCTGCTCGCCATGGCTGCCGCACTGACGGCCAACCAGACCCATATCAATCTCGCCGGGCTTGCCAGTACGGGCATTGATTACACCCCGGCCTGACCCCGCTGCCGGCGTCGTACCCTGGGCGCTTCCATGTCCCCTCCCACCCGCCCGCTGCCATCCGAATGCCTGACGATCCTGCGCGTGACCAGCGGCAATTTCCTGGAAATGTTCGATTTTTTCCTGTACGGGTTTTATGCCACCGCCATCGCCAGCGCGTTCTTCCCTGCCGGAACGCCCTACATCTCCATCATGATGACGTTTGCCACCTTTGGCGCGGGTTTCCTGATGCGCCCGCTGGGCGCCCTGGTGCTGGGCAGTTACGTGGATCGCCACGGGCCCCGCAAGGGGCTGGTCATGACCCTGGCCATCATGGCCAGCGGCACCGTGCTCATTGCCTTCATGCCGGGATACGGGACACTGGGATTCTGGGCTCCGGCGCTGGTACTCGTGGGACGATTGCTGCAGGGGTTTTCTGCCGGGGCCGAATTGGGTGGGGTCTCGGTCTACCTGTCTGAAATTGCCCCGCCCGGCCGGAAAGGGTTTTATGTCAGCTGGCAATCGGCAAGCCAGCAGGTGGCCATCATGTTTTCCGCTGCCCTGGGCTACTTCATCCATCGCGGGTTGCCCGCAGCCGCCATTCAGGACTGGGGCTGGCGTCTGCCGTTTTTCATCGGCAGCCTGATCATTCCCGTCATTTTCATGATCCGCCGCTCCCTGCAGGACACCCCGGCATTTCTGTCGCGCCCGCAGCATCCCACATTTCGCCAGATGGCAGCTTCCATCGTGCGCCACGGGCCCAAAGTGGGGACAGGCGTGCTGATGATGATCATGACCACGGTTTCCTTCTATCTCATTACCGTCTATACCCCCACGTTTGCCAAAAACGCCTTCAACCTCGATCCAGAGCAAAGCCTGACGGTCGCTTTCGCCGTGGGGCTGTCCAATTTCCTGTGGCTGCCGCTCATGGGTGCCCTGTCGGACCGGGTGGGGCGCGAACCGATTCTCATCCTGTTCGCGTTGCTGACCCTGCTGACCGCCTATCCTGCCTTGTCCTGGCTCGCTGCCCACCCCGGCTTTGGGCACATGCTCGGCGTGGAACTGTGGTTGTCATTCCTGTATGCCAGCTATAACGGGGCCTCGATCGTCACCCTCACCGAAATGATGCCCCCCCATGTGCGGACTACGGGGTTTTCGCTGGCCTACAGTCTGGCCACGGCAGTTTTTGGAGGCTTTACCCCAATGGTCTGCACCTGGCTCATCGAGCAAACCGGTGACCTTGCCGCTCCAGGCGCCTGGATGGCCTTCGGGGGCGGGTGCGGACTGTTGGCCACGCTCATGCTGCGCCGGCATCGCATGAAAACCCTGGAAGGATCTGCAACCATTTGATATTTTTACGTAATTTGACAACGTACCCAAATCCGGAAGAAATATTGGGTGACAGTATTGCGGACTGCACCCATCCGCATTTTGCTATGATGCCTTTTCACAGGGTATTCTCTGCACATCACTCCCTGAAGACCATGCGAGGACCTTATGAGCAATATCATCCCCGACGTCGCCTTGATCGACAACAGCGAAGAACGCGCCCCCCTGGTTCTGGTGCTGGACTGTTCGGGCAGCATGTCGGAAAACAACAAGATCAATCTGCTCAACGAAGGCCTGAAAACCCTGGCGACAGAGCTCAAGGACGACCCCATCACCGCGCGTTGCGGCCGCATCCTGGTGATTGCTTTCGGCGGGGACAACAATGTGGAAATCATGGGGGACTGGACGGATGCCATGGACTTCACACCCCCTGAGCTGGTAGCGGGTGGCATGACGCCCATCGGTGCCGCCATGAAATGTGCTCTGGATGAAATCGAGTCCCAGAAAACACAAATGAAAGGTGCCGGTGTTCCCTACAAGCGCCCCATTGTCATGTTGCTGTCGGACGGGGAACCCACCGATGACTGGCAGAATGTGGCCGTGGACTGCAAGAACGCCGAATCCATGCGCAAGGTGAACATCATGTCCATTGGCATTGGCGCGCAAGCCAATCGTGACGTGTTGGGCCAGTTCAGCAACAAGGGCGCCCTGAATCTGGATGGCCTGAAATTCAAGGAGCTCTTCGTCTGGCTCAGCCGAAGCATCCAGGCGGTCTCGCGTGCTCCCACAGGTGGGACCGTGCAGCTGAATCCGGTGGATAGCTGGGCGCAGATGTCCACCTGATCCAGAACTGCCCCATGCATTGGAAGGTGTTTGTGGGATCTGCCATTGGCAAATCCCACATCGAGCAGAACTTGCCCTGCCAGGATTTCGCCAGCCACGACATCCGGAATGGCATTTTCGTCGGGGTCGTCTGCGATGGCGCAGGCTCTGCCCGGGAAAGCCGTCAGGGCGCCGAGTTCTTCTCCCGCCGCGTCAGCGAATTGTTGTCTGATGTACTCTGCCGTGAGGGGCTACCCGATGATTCACCCGAGGCTTACCGGGCATTGGTGGAACCGGTCGTTGAAACCGTGCGTTCGCAACTCGCCGCACAGGTCAATGAACAGGGCCATGTCCTGCGCGACTATGCCTGCACCCTGGTGGGATGCCTCGTGAGCGCCGCCCGGGGTGCTTTCTTTCATATCGGCGATGGATTTGCCGTACAACAGCATGCCGACACCGACACGGTACTGTCCTACCCGGAAAACGGGGAATACGCCGATGAAACCTACTTCGTCACGGAGGAAGACTGGAGGGCGCACCTTCGGGTTGTTACGCTCCCCCCCATGGCGCAGGGCAGTTTTATCGGGCTGATGAGTGATGGTGCTTCGGCCTTTGCGATCGACCGATCGCGGACAGGATTCTACAAACCTTTCATCGATCCGGTCATGGCGTATCTCTCCACTGCCACGGACCAGCAGGGTAATGACGCACTGCAGAATCTCATGGAAAGCGAAAAAACCCTTGCCATCACCAGCGACGACAAAACCTTGTTGTTGGCATTCCCCTGCCCAGTGAAAGCGCCGCCATGTTTGGAAACACCCTGAAACTGCTATGGCCGGATGGACGTACTGAAAAAGTCAGACTGATTCCCACGGGAAAATCGGGAGGCGCCGGCGAAATTTTCGAAATCGAGCACCAGCCACGCTTTGTGGCCAAGCTCTATCATGCCGTCACCAAGAAAAACCATCTGGAGAAGTACACCCGGAAAATCCAGTGGATGGTGGAGAATCCCCCCCTGCTTCCCGAGATCCCCTCGTCACAGCATAACGTCGTGCAGCTCGCCTGGCCCGTGGCCCAGGTATTACAGGATCGCCACCTTGCCGGCTTCGCCATGGAGAAAATCGATTTCAGCCGCACGCTCGAGCTCGATTACCTGTTGACGCGAAGACAGGCCCGGCAGGAAGGCTTCGAAACCGACTTCGGAAAACTGATGGCGGTATGCTACAACCTGGCCTCGCTCATCAACAGCCTGCATCAGAAAAGAATTGCCATCGTCGACCTGAAGCCAATGAATCTGAAGGTCTACAAGTCGGAATTGTACGTTTCGATTCTGGACTGCGACGGGTTCTGCATCTATGCCGATACCTTCCACTCCGATGCCCCTCAGGTCACACCGGAATACCTGGCCCCGGAATTTCACGACGTGGCGGTCACACAACCTGAATCCCAGGATGACTTTGCATTGGCTACCATCATTTTCAGGTTGCTCAACTATGGCATCCATCCCTACGCCGGCGTCGCCCTGAACCGCCTGAATTATCCGACGGAACTGGCAAGCCGCATCAAGCTGGGGCTATATCCCTATGGCAAGGTCGCCAACAAGGGGCTGCGGCCTGTCCCCGCCAGCGTGCATGAATCGTTCCCGGATGAATTGCGCCTGCTGTTTGACCGGGCTTTCGGATGGGCGCCCGGAGGACGCCCAGGCGCCTATGAATGGGCGCAGACCCTTGGCAAATATGCCTCCCGCAGCTCGGGTCAGATGGCCTCCTGTGAAAAAGACCACCTCCATTTTTTAGGGAAGCCCTGCCCCACCTGTCAGCGCGAGGGGATTCTTCACAGCCACGCCCGGGAGAGGAAGAAGTTGCGCACCAGAATCCGCATGGCACCCCAGAAGACATTGCATCACATGCGGAAATCCTTTCATGGCACCCACACGTCACCATTCCAGGTGACCCTGGCACAAATTCAAGCGGCACCGGTGCACATTACCCACAGCCCGGGCCCGCTGCTGCCGGCACAACCACTGCATCTGAGCGTCATGCAGGCCACTTCGGTGGAGATCCTGTGGATGCTGGGCATGGCGGTGACCCTCTGGTGGCTGAAATGAGGGGAGCCCCCGGAGCATTCCCGCGGAGGGCCAGCTGATGATGCCCTTTCCGGCACTCGTCGTATTGACGGTATTGGCACTGGCACTGGCCTGGTGGTGGCGCCCCCGGCAGCCCACCAATCCAGCCGCATGGGTCACCATCTGCGCCCTCACGATCCTGGGCGGCACTGCGCTCTGGTTTGCCTACGATGCACCTGCTCCGCCCTCCTGGGCCTTCCTGCACTGGAAACCCACGGCACTGTACTGGACGCTTTCGGCCATTTTCCTGGCAGCCCCCTTCCTGGGATGGGGCTACCCGGCCAAATGGGTGTTCTCGCCTTACCTGCCCCTTGCAACAAGACAATGGGCATTGTTCAATCGGATTCTCGCCCTGTTATATGCCGTGTTGGGCGCCATCAACCTTCTCATGGCCTACAATACGGGTGAAGGGGATTGGCAGGGCTTCAAGGAGGCCTGCTACATGAACCTGATTGCCATTTTCCTGGTGCGCATCAATTTCGTGTGGCTCCCGCTTCTCAAGGACATCGCAGTGGTGGTCTATCGCTTGATCAGACGAACCCCATGACGCTTGCCTTCCCGGATGGGCTGTTGCTGACCGCTGCCGCCTTTCTTGCCGGACTGGTGGATGCCGCAGCGGGAGGTGGCGGGCTGATCCAGATTCCCGCCCTGATGGAGACGTTCCCTCAGTCCCCTCTGGCCACGCTGTTTGGCACCAACAAACTGGCCAGCATTGCAGGCACCGCTTCGGCCGCCTGGCGTCTGGGGCGCCGCATTCCCATTTCCTGGAAGCTGATGGTCCCGGCCATGATGGCAGCGATGTGCGGGGCCTGGCTGGGCGCTGCGATCGTTTCCTGGCTTCCACGGCCGATCCTGCGCCCCCTGGTGCTGGTGTTATTGCTGGCCGTTGCGCTCCATACGTTCCTCCACAAGCAGTTTGGCCATCTCCCCTCCCGGCATGCCTGGCATCCCGGTGATCAGTGGCGGTCTGCCTTGATCGGTCTGGTCCTGGGTTTCTACGACGGGTTCTTCGGGCCAGGAACCGGAAGCTTCCTCATTTTTGCATTCATTCGTTGGCTCGGCATGGATTTTCTGCAGGCCTCGGCCAGTGCCAAGGTCATCAATGTGGCCACCAACCTGGCGGCGATCACATTTTTCACGGCGCATGTTCCCCTGTTGTGGGGCGCCTGCCTGCTCATGGGGATCGGCAATATCACAGGAGCCCAGGTGGGCACGTTCCTGGCACTGAAAAAAGGCTCCCCATTCCTGCGCCTGGCCTTTCTGGGGGTCGTCGTGGCCCTGATGCTCAAACTGGCTTGGGAGTTGCTTTGAGCGGCCGATTTGGCGTTATCATGCACTTTCAACCGTACTCTGGTACTTCCTCCCATGAGCCCGCCGGCAACCCTTCTGCATGCCCTGGTACAACAGGCACCCGATGCCATCATCTATGCTGACTGCCAGGGCATCATCCAGATCTGGAATCGGGCGGCAAGGGATTTGTTTGGCCATGAAGCCCAGGAAGTGCTGGGCCAGAGCCTGGATGTGATCATTCCTGAAAATTTGCGCAAGGCGCACTGGGCAGGGTTTCATCATGCCTTGTCCACTGGCCAGGCCAAGTACGCCGGTCGGGTCATGACTTCGCGTTCATGTCACAAGAATGGCCACCCGTTGTATGTGGATTTGAGTTTCAGCCTGATTCGCGATGACTCGGGAGCGGTGCAAGGTGTCATGGCCACAGGGCGCGATGTCACGCTGGAGTATCGGCAACGCCAGCTCTCCCGCAAGGAAACGGGATGATCGTTCAGGGCGTTGGAGCCGGTGGCATTTTGAGATGTGTCAGGAGTGCCGCCTTGATTTCCCGCAGCCACTGCTTGACCCGACGTTCATTCGCCGGTCCCATCCGCATCAGCTGACGCTGTCCGGCAGACCGCTGTTCCAGATCCGGATCGGCGTACAGGTAAAACACCTTGGGTCGCGTCAAGGAAACAGGGACTGCCGGCTCGGGGGCTGCCAGCAGGTCATCGAGTACCACCATCACCCGGTCGTTAAAATATTGCCCGGGATAGCCCAGCCCTTCATAGGCTTTCTGGAACAACGGATACCCGTGGACATAAAGCGCCACCAGCTGTTGCGCATCCAGCGCCTTCACGAGGCGCATATACGGCGCATAGCGGGCCGCGTTGGCTTCACTGATCGCCCAGTGGTCCTCGTCCCCGGTCACCACGAATTTTCCTGCCGGCGTCTGAATGGGCAGGGCATTGGCTGGAACAACACGTCGCGGAAGATTATCGATGGTCGCCACCAGATGCGAAATGATGGCTTCCGAATCGAACAGGTGCAGCAACGTCTTGCTGTGGAGAAGGGTGGCCAGGGCATCCATCATGAAACCGTCACTGCGGTCCAGGGGTGGGAGGGGCGTCGGGGCAGAGGGCGGCGATTCCAGTACCGGCTTGGGAGGTGTTGTTGGCGCCGGCGCCGGCTGTTGTTGGGCCTGGACCACAGGATGGGGTGGAGTGGCGGCCACCGGCGGCGGCGCCGCTGGTTGCCAGAAATAATAGGCAATCCCGCTCACCAGCGTGACGACCAACGCGCCCACACCCACCCACAGAAAGTTTTTCATCGGGGTTACTGGGAAGAGAACGGTTTTACAAAACGCAGGGCAAATTTGTCCGAGGGTTCCGACATCCTGAAGAAGGGCTGGTCTCTCACATCCCCGGGATTGCGCAGATAACGGCTTTCCGTTTCCAGCATGAACCCGGCATGCAGTAATTCGTCACGCACCACTGATTCATCGATCCTGTGCAGTGTCTTGCTGTCGTGCGTGCCAGTTCCGGTTTTGGCAGCATGGTCAATCAACACCAGATGCCCCCCAGGTTTCAGTGCCTTGAACAGGCGCTGGTTCATGAGATTCCGGTCCACGGGCTGATACGCCAGGTCATGATAATTCATGATGATGGTCACCAGATCCAGGCCGCTGACCCCCTCCGGAACGGGGTCATCGTAGGGGCGGCTGACGGTAATGATGTTTTTCTGGGGGTGCAGTTCCAGACGATGCACCAGGCCGGGACGCAATTTGTCGGCCTGTGCCCACACCGTACCCTGATCCCCCACCGCCAGCGCCAGCAGTTGCGTGG
The DNA here is from genome assembly GCA_021808815.1 of Pseudomonadota bacterium. Taxonomy (GTDB): domain Bacteria; phylum Pseudomonadota; class Gammaproteobacteria; order Burkholderiales; family Ferrovaceae; genus JAKBAT01. The sequence continues at coordinate 454 of JAKBAT010000043.1, read as the reverse complement.
TGTATCCGCCTCCTGCCGCCACATCCAGCACTTTCATTCCCGGACCCACGCTTGTCAGCGTCAGGAAGTCCATGGGATGACGGCCAGGATCTGCCTGCCGGTCTTCCGCCGTGCGGATGGGATTGGCAATCACGCGCTCGTACAAGGCATCTTCGGAGGTTGGCGGTTTGTCACCAGGAAATACGGCCGCCGGGAACCACATTGCAAGCAGGCAAACTGGAATGCAAATCGTACGAAACATTTCATTTCTCCTCGACAAAGACTGGAATGTGCCGCTTCCAACCCCCCTTCCCTGTCCAGTGCCGGGGGAAAGCGCAGCACCTGAATGGCTTCCGCTTGCCCCATTGTATATCGCTCAATATCATTTTTACGTGTAAAAAAGTGCATCCTGGTATGGTGAGAACTTCCCCTTTGCAAGGACTGTCCCGACATGTCTGAAAGCACCCCCGGCCAC
>JAKBAT010000042.1 GCA_021808815.1 Pseudomonadota bacterium | reverse complement strand
CCGTCACGAGCTTGTGCCCCAGCAGGTCCTTGGCCGCCTGGGCCACTTCCCCGTAGGTCCGGCACAGCCGTATCCCACCCGCCTTGCCCCGCCCCCCAGCATGCACCTGCGCCTTCACGGCCCAGTGGCTCCCTCCCAGCTCCTGCAATGCCAACACGGACTCGTCACTGGAATGGGCCACTTTGCCGGAGGGGACCAGTACACCGTATCGTGACAACAGCTTTTTTGCCTGATATTCGTGAATGTCCATGAATACCCCGTAGCATCCTGTGATTAATAATCATAGTTTGAATGCTAACTTAAATAATATAAAGGAAAAAAGCGAGTAATCTTGATAATAGATGTCAATAATATTGACATCATGCGGGAAGCCTTAGGGCGCTGGGAAGGTCAAGTGGAAAAGGGGGGAACCGCGTCGATGTGGCCGGATTCCGCCTGGCGGTCCGCATGATAGCTTGAACGGACCATGGGACCGCAGGCCGCATGGCGGAACCCTAAAGCCCTCGCTTCCTGTCCAAATTGATCAAAGCGGGCCGGCGTGACGAAACGCATCACGGGAAGATGATGCAGCGTGGGTTGTAGATACTGGCCAAGCGTGAGCATGTCCACCTGGTGTTCGCGCAGGTCACGCATGACCTCGAGAATTTCCTCATCCGTTTCTCCCAGGCCCACCATCAGTCCCGATTTGGTGGGAATGCGGGGATGATAGGCCTTGAAACGTTGCAGCAACTGGAGGGAGTGCGCGTAATCCGCTCCCGGGCGAACCTGGCGGTAAAGGCGTGGCACCGTTTCAAGGTTGTGATTCATGACATCGGGCGGGGATTGCCCCAGGATGTCGAGTGCCAGATCCAGCCTGCCCCTGAAATCAGGCACCAGGATCTCGATCCGTGTTGCAGGGGATTCCTTGCGGATGGCGTCGATGCACTGGACGAAATGTGCCGCCCCCCCATCCCTCAGGTCATCACGGTCGACGCTGGTGACCACCACGTACTTGAGTTTCATGCGGGCAATGCTGCGTGCGAGATGCAGGGGTTCTGCAGCATCCAGGGGGTCAGGCCTGCCGTGCCCCACATCGCAGAATGGGCAGCGACGGGTGCAGCGATCCCCCATGATCATGAAGGTGGCTGTGCCATGGCTGAAGCATTCCCCGATATTGGGACAGGAAGCTTCCTCGCAGACGGAGTGCAGATGGTTTTCACGCAAAATGGTCTTGATTTCGTTGAATTGCGGGCTCGATGCCGTGCGGACGCGAATCCACTCCGGCTTGCGCAGGGGGGGCTGGGGCGAGATCTTGATGGGGATGCGCGCGGTTTTTAAGGCGCCTTTTTCCTTTTTGTTCATGCGGGTACGGGATCAAGACGGAGAAGGGCAGCCAACTGTGCGATCAGTTGCGTTGCGAGCGTGTCGCATGATTCTGGAAGGCCCAGGTCGAGGGTGCGCGTGACCGGGAGACCGGCAAAGCCGCAAGGGTTGATTTGCCGGAATGGTGCCAGGTCCAGGTCGACGTTGAGGGATAGCCCGTGATAGCTGTAACCGCGTTGGATGCGCAGGCCCAGGGCGGCAATTTTTGCTCCGCCAACATAGATGCCAGGCGCTCCAGGAAGGCGTTCCCCTGTAATGTGATGTTGTGCCAGCAGTTCCAGCAAGGCCTGTTCCATGAGGGATACAAGGCCTTTGACAGTGAGGTGGTGGCGTCGCAAATCCAGCAAAAGATACAGGACGATCTGCCCCGGGCCGTGATAGGTGATTTGCCCACCCCGGTCGACAGGGATGACGGGGATGGACGACGGCGCGATCAAATGTTCAGGCTTTCCCGCAAGCCCCAGGGTGAACACCGGTGGGTGCTGAACCAGCCACAGTTCATCCATGGTTTCCTGGTCCCGTTCCCGGGTGAATTGCTGCATGGCCTGCCAGGTGGAGAGGTAATCCGACAGTCCGGCAGGTTTTCTGACCAGCAACGGGGTGGAAACCGTGCTCACAGTACCATGACCACCGCAGGGTGCCCGGACAAGGCGCGATACAGCGCATCCAGCTGTGCCCGTGAAACTGCCCGTATGGTACAGGTGACACTCAGGTAATTGCCGCCGCTGCTGGAACGCATCTCAAGTGTGGCCGGATTGAAATCTGGCGCATGCAACAACACGATCTCCAGGACGGTCTGGGCAAAGCCATCCTGTCTTCGTCCCATGACCTTGATGGGAAAGTCGCATGGAAAGTCAAAGATATCTTCTTGGTCAGCGTCAGCCATCGATGCACTCACGAGCGCTTGTATTCCTGGTACCAGTCCAGCAAACGCAACGTGACTGAACCGGGGCGACCAGAACCGACCGGAATGCCATCGATGCGGGTAATGGGGACGATTTCCCGGGTGCTGGAAGTCATCATGACTTCATCGGCACGACGCAGCTCGGCTTCGGTCACGGGCCGCTCCTGGCAGGGGATCCCCTTTTTCGCGGCAAGCTCCAGCACCAGTTCGTAGGTAATGCCAGGCAGCAGCAAATGGTTTCGCGGCGGGGCAAGCAACTGTCCCTCCAGTACAACCAGTACATTGCTCGCAGCACCTTCCGTCAGATAGCCATCCCGGATCAGCAGGCATTCGACCGCACCGGCATCGACGGCCATCTGCCGCAACAGTACGTTCGCCAGCAGTGCGGTGGTTTTAAGATCACATTTGAGCCAGCGAAAGTCTGCGTGCGTGATGGTGGATATGCCTTCGCGAATCCATTCCGGAGGCGGTGCCGACAGGGGCTTTGCCATGGCAAATACGGTCGGCGTTGCATGGGGCGGAAAGGTGTGGTCGCGCGGAGCCACGCCACGGGTGACCTGAATGTAAACCGACTGCTGTGCGCTGGGTTCCCGCTCCACCAGTTCTTTCACCAGGGATTGCCAGGTTGCCAGTGAAAGCGGTGGGGTGATGCGTACTCCCTTCAGGGAGTTTTCGAGCCGGTGCAAATGCCGATCCAGCGCAAGTGGCCGATGGTCATATACCGGGATCACTTCATATACGCCATCACCGAAGATGAAACCGCGATCCAGTACAGGAACGCAGGCTTGTTCCAGAGGAACGAACTTCCCATTCAAATAGACATCGCTCATTTCAGCATCAACCTGATCGTATCCCATCCGCGGGTAAATGCATTGCCGACTGGAACCGGTTCCAGTGCCACCAGATCGTGCACGACCACCGGTTTGTCATCATAACGTATCTCAAGGGTACCAAGCTTTTGCCCAGAATTGACGGGTGCCACAACGGGTTGCCAAGTGACCAGCACCTGCCGTGCACGGGCAGACTCCCCCACCGGATAAGTCATCCAGACATCCTCAGGAAACCCAGCCTTGACTTCCGGTGCGGAACCCTTGAACACTGCCAGGGATCTGACGGGGGCATTCTTCTGGAACAGGTGTTGGCTTTCGAAGGTTTGAAAGCCCCAGTTGAGCAGTTTCTGGCTTTCTGTGGTGCGGGCCAGATCGCTGCTGGTCCCCAGCACCACTGCCAGCAAACGGCGCTCACCGCGTCGGGCAGAACTGATCAGGCAGTACCCTGCGCTTTCCGTATGACCTGTTTTGAGGCCGTCAACACTGGCATCGAGCCATAACAGACGGTTGCGATTGGGTTGCGCAATGTCATTGTAGCGATATTCCTTGATGGAATAGAGGGGATAATATTCCGGGAAGTCACGGATCAATGCGCTCGCGAGAAGCATCAGATCACGTGCCGTACTGTAATGTTGGGGGTGGGGCAACCCGGTTGCATTGACGAAATGGGTATTGTGCATGCCCAGTCGATCCGCTTCCTGGTTCATGCGTTCGGCGAAAGTGTCTTCTGATCCCGACAGTGCTTCTGCCAGGGCAATGCTGGCATCATTTCCTGACTGGATGATGACGCCGTGAATCAGTTCATCGACTGTGACTGGCTTCATGGGCTCAATGAACATGCGTGATCCGCCAGCTTTCCACGCGTGCTGGGAAACTGTCACGGTCTGGCCCGGGGAAATCGATTTTTCCCGCAGCGCCTTGAAGGTCAAATACGCCGTCATGAGTTTGGTCAGGGACGCGGGTTCGATGTGCTGGTCAGGATTGAGCGCCGCCAGCGGTTGGCCGCTTTCCACTTCCTGCAGATAATAGGCGCGTGCCGCGATGTAGGGGGCCGTCAGGGTATTGTCGGCACGTGCTGAAAAAAATGGAACCAGGCACACCAGGAACAACCAAGAGAAATGACGCATGAGTCAGGATCGGGGAGTCAAAACTGGCATTATACCTGTTGTCATTTTGGGAACAGGCGCTCCACTTCAACTTCCGCGCTGCCCTGGTTGACGTAACCCAGTTTCCAGGCCGCCGTGTAGCTCAAATCAATGAGGCGATCCGAACGGAAGGGGCCTCGGTCATTGATGCGCACCACGACCGATTTGTGGTTGGCCAGGTTGGTCACGCGCACGTAGCACGGGATGGGCAGCGTGGGGTGGGCGCCCGTCATGGCATACATGTCATAGAGTTCACCGCTCGAAGTTTTCTGTTGGTGATAACGTCGCCCGTACCAGGAAGCGATGCCTTTCGCCTTGTAAGGCTTGCCCGAAGTGTCGGGGACGTAGACTTTTCCGAATGCCGTATACGGGCGATTGGCCGACTTGTTGAGCGTTTCCTTTTTGGGGACGGCATCCGGAATCTGATCCAGGTGGGCAGGAGGATGATTCCCGGGGCCATCATCCAGGTAATAGCCGCCGGGACCGCTCCCTGCAGGGGCTTCGGATTTCTTCGGGAGGGCACTGCATCCCAGCAACAGGGAAGCGATGAGCCATACCGGAAGGGTTCGCAATAGGACGTTCACTGCTTGACCAGCTTTCTGTGGTGATGCACGCTCATCAAAATGCCAATGCTGATGAACAGGGTGACCAGGGAAGTCCCGCCGTAGCTCAGGAAGGGCAGTGGTACCCCCACGACAGGCAAGATGCCGCTAACCATGCCCATGTTGACGAAAGTATAGGTGAACAGCGTCATGGACAGTGCACCCGCAACCAATCGGGCAAAAGGTGTGGAGCCTTCATTCGCAATGAAAAACCCCCGGGTGATGATGACCAGCATGGCCACCAGAAAGACGATTTCCCCCAGCAACCCGAATTCCTCTCCGAAAACAGCGAACACGAAATCAGTCGTGTGTTCGGGGAGAAAATCCAGATGCGATTGCGTGCCCTGAAGCCAGCCTTTTCCAAACGCTCCTCCAGACCCCAGTGCAATCATCGACTGTAACGTATGGTATCCGGCGCCCAAAGGGTCCTGGGAAGGGTCGAGCAGGGTGAGGATGCGCTTTTTCTGATAATCGTGCATGAAGTGCCATACCAAAGGCAACGATGCAATTCCGGAAACCGCGAGGCCTCCCAGAATTTTCCAGGAGAGTCCCGCAAAGTACAGGACATAGAATCCGGAGGACGCAATCAGCAATGCCGTGCCGAGATCCGGCTGTCGTACCACGAAGGCGACAGGGATCAGCAACAGGAGTGACGCCACTGCAAAATCACGCCATGTAATCGTTTTCCCGCGCCATTCGAAATAGCCGGCCAGCGCCAGTGGCAAGGCAATTTTCATCAGTTCGGAGGGTTGGAGGCGAAATGGTCCCAGATGGAGCCATCGACGGGCGCCGTGGCTGGTTTCTCCAAAGAGGGCGACGGCAATCAGTGCGACCAGCGCAATGCCATAGACGGGAAATACCACGCGTTCGATTTTGTGAGGTGGGGTTGCCGCCAGGATCCACATGGCAGCATAGGCAAACACCAGATTCCGCAACTGGCTCAAAACTTTCCCAAGATCTGCGCCGGAGGCACTGTAGAGAACGACCAGTCCCAGGGCGGTGAGTATCAGGCACGAGTTGAACAGGGTGGGATCCAGAGGGGCCAGTATGCGGTGACGCAACTCCTTAATCGTGGGCACTGTCATCTCCGGCATTTTCCGCTGTGTCTGGAACGGCTTTCACCCCTCTTCCCAGCAGATAATAATCGAAAATCTGTCGTGCGATGGGCGCTGCCATGGATCCGCCATGGCCGCCATTTTCCACCAGTACTGCCAATGCCAGGCGTGGATGGTCGGCAGGGGCAAAGGCAATGAAGAGGGCATGGTCACGATTGCGTTCTGCAGTCCTGCTTTCGCTGTATTTTTCACCTTGACGGACTCCCACCACCTGGGCAGTACCCGTTTTTCCGGCAATCAGGTAAGTGGCTCCGGCCCCGGCCTGGGCGGCCGTACCACCCGGCTTCATGACATCCACCATGGCATTGCGCACGAAATCCATGTCGGCTTGCCTGAGATTCAAAGTCCGTTCGATTTCAACGGGCAGGATTTTCAGGGTTCCTGTGGCGCGATCCCGGATGGCGTGCACCAGGTGTGGTTTCATCATGATGCCGTTGTTGGCCAGGGTGGCAACGGAGCGGGCCAATTGCAAGGGGGTTGTCAGGATGTAACCTTGGCCAATGCCACTGATGACGGTTTCGCCACCATACCAGTCCTGCTTGAGTTTCTTCTGTTTCCATGCCGGAGACGGGTAGAGCCCTGACATTTCCCCATCCAGATCCAGACCGGTTTTCTGGCCGAAACCGAAGCCTGAAAAAAAATCATGCATGGCGTCGATCCCAAGATCGGTTGCCAGGCCGTAATAGTAGGTATCGCAAGACTGTACGATGGAAAGATGCATGTCGACCATACCATGGCCCCCTTCACGCCAGTCACGATAGCGGTGGCTGCTTCCAGGAAAGGAAAAGTACCCAGGATCCTGGATTTTGAAATCGGGGCTACGCTTGCCGAGGGTGAGTGCGGCCAATGCCATGAAAGGTTTGACGGTGGACCCTGGAGGATAAAGCCCTCGCAATGCCCGGTTGTTGAGGGGCTTGTCAGGCGATTCGTTCAAGGCATTCCAGCTGTCCTGATCGATCCCGTCCACGAAGAGGTTCGGGTCAAAACCAGGTTCGCTGACAAAGGCCAACACGTCCCCGGATGAGGGTTCGATGGCGACGAGGGCGCCACGATGATCTCCGAAGGCCTTTTCTGCGGCTTGCTGCAATCCAGCATCAATGGTGAGAAACAGATCGTTGCCCGCAGTGGGATCCCTGCGCTCCAACGAACGTACACCACGACCATTGGCATCTGTTTCCACCTGCTCGGAACCGGTCGTGCCATGCAGTTCATGTTCGTAATGTCCCTCGATGCCCAATTTCCCGATATGGTTCGTACCCCGGTATTCATCGGACAGTCCATCATCCTCCAGCTTTTCCTGGTCCGCTTCGTTGATGCGGCCAATATAGCCAATCAGGTGAGAAGCGCTGGTTCCAAATGGATAGCTGCGGATCAGGCGGGTATGTATGTCGACGCCGGGGAGGCGATAACGATTGACGGAAACCCGTGCAATTTCCAGTTCGCTTAAACGACTGCGAAGAGGAATGGCGGACAGCCCGTGGGTTTCATCCAGTGCCTTGCGGAACAATTTGCGGTCTGAAGGCGTGATTGTCACGAGTTTCGCAAGCTGATTCGTCAGCGCGTCAATATTCTGGACTCGTGCAGGTGTGATCTCCAGGTCGTAGCTGTAATTGTTTTCGGCCAGAACGGTACCGTTCCGGTCAAGGATCAGGCCACGGTTCGGCACGATGGGGACGATGCTGATCCGGTTTGCTTCTGCCAGGGTGTGGTAGTAACTGTGTGAAATCACCTGAAGCCAGACAAGACGCAACAGAAGCAGGCAGCATAAAACGATGATCAGGCCCCACAAGGCTTTCAGCCGAAGCTGGAATTCCCAGCGTTCCTGTTGCGGATTACGCAAGAAAAGTTGCACGTCACGAGACCCGAGGAGGTTCGTTATGTGTTTTTTGCCGTTCCAGGAACGCAGGGAGTGCGAGCCAAAACAATGCGGTAAAGGGGGATTGCAGCCACCACAGCCACCCTGGCATGGGGAATTTCAGTATCCAGGCGGTTAGGGTCGTGGCCAACTGGCTGGCGAAAATGAGCGGAAGCACATGCAATGCCTGGTTGGCGGGGTAAAAAGAAAGAATGCGGGGGCGAAAGTGGCAGGCCAGGAAATAGCTCAGGGAGTATCCCAGCGCGTGGATGCCCAACGTAGAGCTGTCTGCCACATCGGCCAGGATACCCAGCCCGAATGCAATCCAGCCTCCCATCAGCGTTGGTTCCCGTATCGCCCAGTAGACCAGGAGCAACGCCATGAGATCGGGGCGCAACAGCAGCCAGGGACCGCTCCAGGGCAACAACATGAACAGGAAAGCGCAAAGAAAACTGATGGCCACCGATCGGAGTGTGGCGGGACGTTTCAGGATACGGGAGTCGTGAATGGCGCCAGACATGTCAAGGCTTCTTGATTTTGCGCACTGGCCCGGATGGCGTTGCCTCAGGTTGCTCCAGGTTGGGCAGGTCGCCATCGAGGGGGCGGTCGGGGACATTGAGAACCAGGACATAGCGCTGGGTCAGCACGGCACTGGTGGGCACGCACTGGATGCGGGCAAAAGCCGAAACCGAGTCACGTTCAACGGACTTGACCGTACCGACGGCCAAACCAGGCGGATACAGCCCGTCAATGCCGGAGGTGACCAGCATGTCCCCCGCTTGTATGTCCGAGGCGATGGGGACGTAAGGCAGGGACAGGGTGCCGGGTTCACCATTGCCGAAGGCAATGGTACGCAGTCCATTACGTACGGCCATGACCGGGATTGCCTGGTTCTTGTCGGTGATGAGCGTGACTTCACTGTTCAGCAGATTGACGGCAGTGATCTGCCCAATCAAGCCGGAGGCAGAAATAACGGGTGAGCCAACCCGGATGCCACTGCTCTGGCCTGCACTGATCACGATTTTCTGGGCAAATGGGGTATGGGCCATGCCGACGATTTCAGTGACGGTATGGGTGGCGTTTTCCTGTTGGCGCAGCCCCATCAGGGACCTGAGCGCAGACAGGTCTTCCTGTGCCAGCAGGTATCGTTGTGCCTGGTCTGCCTGTCGCAACAGCTGCTGTTTCAGTGCTTCATTTTGCGCCTGGAGGGCCTGCGGCGTTTCAATGGCATGCTTGACCGTTGCGAACAGGAGTGCCGGCAAACTGGCTGCTTCCTGCAAGGGGAATATGAGCGCGCTGACCATGTTGCGAAATGCATTGAGCTTGTGGAAGCGGAAATCCACGACGATGCAGGCAATGGCCAATGCGCAGTAGAAAACGAGTCGGGCTAGCGGTGAAGGGCCGCGGATAAACAGGTCAGGAGAACGTATGTCCATTACAGGTCCAGGGGTGATCCCGTTTTCCCTTCAGTGAATGTGCCTGTTGGATCAGTCTGAAGTGAATACCATGCCCAGGCGGTCGATTTCCTCCAAAGCGCGGCCACAGCCCCTGACGACGCAGGTGAGGGGATCTTCGGCCACAAGGACAGGCAATCCGGTTTCCTCGATCAGCAAACGATCGAGGTCACGCAGCAACGCCCCCCCACCTGTGAGTACCATGCCGCGTTCGGCGATATCGGCGCCCAGTTCAGGAGGTGTTTGTTCCAGGACGGAATGAACGGTGCCGATGATGGAATTCAGTGGGTCGGTCAATGCTTCCAGGATTTCATTGCTCGAAATGGTAAATGTGCGTGGGACACCTTCTGCCAGATTCCTGCCCTTGACTTCGATTTCACGGACCTCAGAGCCTGGGAATGCCGAGCCGATTTCCTTCTTGATCTGTTCTGCAGTGGTCTCCCCAATCAACATGCCATAGTTGCGCCGGATGTAATTGATGATGGCCTCATCGAATTTGTCGCCCCCCGTTCGTACGGATGCCGCATATACCAGACCGCCCAGTGACATGACGCCCACCTCGGTCGTGCCGCCGCCGATATCGACCACCATGGACCCGGTCGCTTCGGCGACGGGCAGGTTGGCCCCAATGGCGGCTGCCACGGGTTCTTCGATCAGGAATACCTGCCGTGCTCCCGCGCCGAGAGCGGATTCGCGGATGGCACGCCTTTCCACCTGCGTGGATCCACAAGGGACGCAGATGATGATGCGCGGGCTGGGTGACAGCAGGCGCGATTCATGCACCTGTTTGATGAAATACTTGAGCATCTGCTCGGTGATGGTAAAATCAGCGATTACGCCATCCTTCATGGGACGAATTGCGGTAATGTTTCCCGGGGTGCGGCCCAGCATGGCCTTTGCAGCCAGCCCCACCGCCTGGATGACTTTTTTTCCATGCGTTTCGCCGTCTTGTCGGATAGCCACAACGGAAGGTTCGTTGAGGACGATGCCTTTGCCTCGGGAGTAAATCAGGGTATTGGCCGTACCCAGATCGATGGCGAGGTCTGTGGAAAAATAACCACGCAGAAATTCAAACATAATGCGTCCTTAAGATGACTTCTTCAAAGCTCTCCATGATACTCCATTGCTTCATTCCTTTCCATGCCGGAGGCCGATGCCGTGGCATTGACTGAAACCGATTTGAAACGGCTGGCCAGCCTTGCCCGGCTACGGCTGGAATCTTCCGAGCTTGTAGTCCTGAAGGATCAGCTGGGGGGGGTTCTGGATCTCGTCGACCAGCTCCAGGCAGTGGACACCCGCGGGGTCGAACCACTTGCGCATGCGCTTGACCTGGAACTTCCGCTGCGTGAAGACGTGGTGACCGAGGTTAACCGGCGTGAACAGTTCCAGTCAATGTCCCCACAGGTGGAGTCCGGGCTTTATCTGGTTCCCAAAGTGATCGAGTGACGGATATGGACCTGCTGAACACCTCACTGCGCCAACTGGCGGCTGCTTTGCGCGAACGCCGCATTTCCAGCCGGGAACTGGCGAGCGCCTACCTGGACAGGATAGATGGCCTGGATTCCCGGTTGAATGCCTTCATTACCGTTGACCCTGAACGCACCCTGAAACAGGCGGACCTGGCGGACGAACGCTTGTCCCAAGGGCGGGGGGAAGCGCTGACAGGCATCCCGATCGCGCACAAGGATATTTTTTGCACCCAGGGATGGTTGACGACCTGCGGCTCCAAAATGCTGTCCAATTTTGTTGCCCCGTATGATGCGCATGTCATCGAAAAATTTGCCGCGGCAGGCGCCCTGATTCTGGGCAAGACCAACATGGACGAATTTGCCATGGGGTCGAGCAACGAAACTTCGTTTTATGGCCCGGTCAAAAACCCCTGGGACCTGCGCAAGGTTCCGGGTGGCAGCTCGGGCGGCTCTGCCGCAGCCGTGGCGGCACGATTGGCTCCGGCGGCAACGGCAACCGATACGGGGGGGTCCATCCGGCAGCCTGCCGCACTGTGCGGCGTGAGTGGGATCAAGCCCACCTATGGCCTGGTGTCACGCTATGGCATGATTGCCTATGCCTCCAGCCTGGACCAGGGCGGCGTCATCGCCCCTGGCGCGGAAGACCTGGCGTTGGTTCTCAATACCATGGTCGGATTCGATGCGCGCGATGCCACCAGCATTGGACGTCCAGCCGAGGACTATACGGCGCTTCTGGGGCAACCACTTCGGGGGCTGCGCATTGGATTGCCGCGTGAGTACTTCAGCACGGGCGTGAGCGCTGATGTGTCCCGTGCAATTGAAGAATCCCTTGCAGAATACAAGCGCCTGGGGGCAGTCCTGGTGGAGGTCACGCTGCCGCACAGTGCGCTTTCCGTTCCCGTCTATTACGTGCTTGCCCCTGCCGAGGCATCCAGTAACCTTGCCCGATATGATGGCGTACGTTATGGCTGGCGTGCAGCCCGGTACGGTGACCTGACCGACATGTACGAGCGGACACGCGCGGAAGGTTTTGGCCCCGAAGTCAAACGACGCATCCTGACCGGCACTTACGTGCTCTCGCGAGGGTACTATGATGCCTATTACCTGCAGGCGCAGCGGGTTCGGCGCCTGATCTCCAATGATTTCAAGGAAGCCTTTGCCCGGTGTGATGTCATCATGGGCCCGGCGTCTCCCACGGTTGCCTTCAATTTGGGCGAGAAAACCAGTGATCCGGTGCAAATGTACCTATCGGACATTTTCACCATTAGCGTCAATCTTGCTGGGCTCCCCGGACTTTCCATACCGGCCGGATTCGGAAGCGGTGGATTGCCCGTCGGACTGCAGCTGATTGGCAACCATTTCAACGAGGGTCGGCTGCTGCAGGTGGCACACCAGTATCAGCAGGCGACAGACTGGCATCGGCGTGTGCCGTCACTGGACAGGACCGGGGAAACCGCATGAACTGGGAAGTCGTGATCGGGCTGGAAACCCACGCACAGCTGGCAACGCATTCCAAGATTTTTTCAGGGTCCTCCACTGCCTTCGGCGCAGCACCCAATGTACAGGCCAATGCTGTGGATCTTGCGTTGCCGGGGGTGCTCCCGGTACTCAATCGTGCTGCCGTGACCTGCGCCATCCGGTTCGGGCTGGCCACAGGGGCCCATATTGCCGAAAGTTCCGTTTTTGCCCGCAAGAACTATTTTTACCCGGATTTGCCGAAAGGGTATCAGATCAGCCAGTATGAGATCCCGGTGGTGTCGGGTGGGGTACTGACCATACGGACGGAAAGCGGAGAAAAAACCATCCGTCTGACGCGCGCACATCTGGAAGAGGACGCAGGAAAATCCCTGCACGAGGATTTCCACGGGCTGTCGGGCATTGACCTCAATCGTGCGGGGACTCCATTGCTTGAAATCGTGTCCGAGCCCGATATGCGCAGCCCGGCCGAGGCCGTTGCTTATGCGCGCATGCTGCACCGCCTGGTGACCTGGATTGGCATTTGCGATGGAAACATGCAGGAAGGATCATTCCGGTGCGATGCCAATGTTTCCATTCGGCCTCAAGGCCAGGAGGCCTTTGGAACACGCTGCGAGATCAAGAACCTGAATTCATTCCGTTTCCTGGAGAAAGCCATGCACTATGAAATCCAGCGTCAAATCGAGCTGGTGGAGTCGGGCGGGGTCGTGATTCAGGAAACGCGCCTCTATGATCCCGAACGGGATGAAACGCGCCCGATGCGCTCGAAGGAAGATGCCCAGGATTACCGGTACTTTCCTGACCCAGATCTTCTCCCCCTGCATATCACGGCAGACTGGGTGGAACAGGTCAGAGCCCAGATGCCCGAGTTGCCGGAGGCCATGCAGCAACGATTTGTCAACGATCTGGGTCTGTCTGCCTACGATGCCGGGGTGCTGACTGGATCTCGTGCCACTGCGCAATATTTCCTGCAATTGCTACCCTTGGTGGAAGATGATGCAAAATTATGTGCCAACTGGGTCACGGGCGAACTTTCGGCAGCATTGCACCGGGATGGCGTGACCGAGGAGTCCAGCCGGATCTCTCCGCAACAGTTGGGGGGACTGCTGAAGCGCGTCAAGGATGGCACCATTTCCAGCAAGATGGCGAAGGAACTTTTTGAAGCGCTTTGGACCGACGGTGGCGATGCTGATACATTGATCGAATCCCGGGGGCTTCGACAGATTTCCGATGCAGGCGCCCTGGAAGACATCGTGGGAGCTTTGATGGCTGAACATCCAGCCCAGGTGGCTGAATATCGTGCTGGCAAGGAAAAGGTATTTGGATTCTTCGTGGGACGCGCCATGAAAGCCAGTGGTGGACGGGCCAATCCTGAGCAGTTGAATGCCGTGTTAAAACGCAAGCTGGCTGGCTGAATGAACGCATCCCGTTCCGTTGGGGACGTTTCTCCGCTTCGGATTCAATTTGATGCGCCGCTTAAATTGGCTTCAGGGGTGACGCTGGAGCAATTTGAACTGGTGTATGAAACCTATGGGCAGTTGAATGCGACGCGCAGCAATGCCATTCTGATTTGCCACGCCCTGTCGGGTACCCATCATGTGGCAGGCACCTACCGAGGTGATCCGCGCAGCACGGGCTGGTGGGACAACATGGTGGGCCCGGGAAAACCGGTGGATACAGACCGGTTCTTTGTGGTGGGGGTCAACAACCTGGGAGGGTGCAATGGTTCGACAGGCCCCTCCAGCCCCGACCCCGCCACAGGCCGCCCGTTTGGCGCGCGTTTCCCTTTTGTGACGGTGGAAGACTGGGTGCATGCCCAGGCACGCCTGGCGGATCATTTGGGCATTGAATGCTTTGCGGCAGTCATGGGAGGCAGCCTGGGCGCCATGCAGGCATTGCAGTGGAGCCTCTCGTATCCTGCACGTCTGGAACATGCCATCGTCATTGCTGCTGCCCCCAATCTTTCCGCGCAGAACATTGGCTTCAACGAGGTGGCCCGCCAGGCCATCACCACAGATCCCGATTTTCATGGGGGGGACTACTACGCCCACGGGGTTATTCCAGAACGGGGCCTACGCCTGGCACGCATGCTGGGGCATATCACGTACTTGAGTGATGATGCCATGATGGAGAAATTCGGGCGGGTGTTGCTGTCACCGAACCCCAGGTTTTCGCTGGAGGTGGAATTTGAAATCGAATCCTACCTCCGCTACCAGGGCGACAAATTTACCGAGCGTTTCGATGCCAACACCTACCTGATCATGACCAAGGCCCTGGATTATTTTGATCCCGCCAGGGTAACGGACGGGAATCTT
>JAKBAT010000041.1 GCA_021808815.1 Pseudomonadota bacterium | reverse complement strand
TGGTGACCGGCAGTTTCGATCCGGCCCTCACCCTGGCTCGCATCCAGGCCACCTTTGGCAAGATTCCGAAGCCCACCCGGGTACTCGAGCCGACGTACACGCTCGATCCGGCCCAGGATGGCGAACGCGAGGTGACCTTGCGCCGCGTGGGGGACATCCAGTACCTGGAAGCGGTCTACCATGCCGTGGCAGCGGCCAGTCCCGACAGCGCCGCCTTTGAAGTGCTGGCCCAGGTGCTGGGGGATACGCCTTCCGGTCGCCTGCACCGGGCGCTGGTGGAACCGGGCCTGGCCACCTCCGTGGGGTCCGACTACTTCAACCTGGCCGAGCCGGGAGTGATTTTTTTCCAGGCCGACGTGCGCAAGGACCAGTCCCTTGAGACGGTGCAAACCACCTTCCTGAAAACCATCGAGGACCTGCCGGACCATCCCGTGACCGCTGAGGAAGTGAACCGGGCCAAGGCCAACCTGCAGAACGGGATCGACATCACGTTCAACGACCCGGAAAAATTCGGCATTGCCTTGTCCACAGCCATTGCCAATGGCGACTGGCGCCTGTTTTTCCTGACCCGTGACCGCATTGCCGGGGTCACGCCGGAAGCGGTGCAACGGGTGGCCAGTGCCTATCTGATTGCCAGCAACCGCACCCTCGGACGGTTCCTGCCCACGGCCAGTCCCCAGCGTGCGCCGGCGCCGGAGCGTGTCACGGCCGCATCCCAGCTGGAGGGTTATCAGGGCAATCCCAACCTGGTGGCCGGGGAAGCCTTCGATGCGTCCCCGGACAACATCCAGAAGCGCACCCGCTGGGAAACCTTGCCGGAGGGGGACCTGCATGTGGCGTTGCTCAACAAGAAAACCCGGGGGGGCACCGTCCATGCCCAGATCAACCTGCATTTCGGAACGGCAGAAACCCTGCAGGGACTGTCCAGCGTGGCCGATCTGACGGGCGCGTTGCTCGACCGGGGAGCCGCAGGTCTGTCGCGCCAGGAGATTCAGGACCGGTTCACAGCCCTCAAGGCGCAGGTGGCCATTTCCGGCAGCGCCACGGGCGCCAGCGTGATAATCCAGACCGTGCATGACAACCTGCCGGCCACCTTGCAGCTGGTGGCCCAGATCCTGCGCGATCCGCGTTTCCCTGAAAGTGAGTTCAAGCAGGCAAAAGCGTCCGATCTGGCGGACATCGAGGAAAGCCGCAGCGATCCGCATGCCCTTGCTTCCATCGCCATGGGACGCTATTTCAACCGGCATCCGCGTGGCGACATCCGTTATGTGTCCACGCTGGACGAATCGCTGCAGGACGTGCAGGCAGTGACCCTGGACCAGGTGAAAGCGTTCTATCGCGATTTCTATGGCGCCGACCACGGGGAAGTCGCCATCGTGGGAGACTTCGATCCCGATGCGGCACGGGCGGCATTGGTCCAGGGGTTGTCCGGCTGGAAAAGCGCCCGCCCCTATGTCCTGGTGGTGGACGACTACCAGGCCTTTCCTGGCAGTCGCATCCGGATCGACACGCCCGACAAGGCCAATGCCGTATTCCTGGTGCGTGAACCCTTGGCATTGATGGACAGCGATGCGGATGCGCCGGCATTGACGCTCGGCAACTACATCCTGGGGGAGGGTTTCCTCAATTCCCGCCTCGCCACGCGCATTCGCCAGCAGGAGGGGTTGAGCTATGGCGTGGGGTCCTACCTGCGCCTGAATGACAAGGTGCGCAACAGCCTGTTTGGCGCCTATGCGATTTACGCCCCGCAAAACCTGGCCCGCCTCGAAACCGCATTTTCCGAGGTGGTGCACCAGACGCTGGCGGGCGGTGTCACGCCGGCAGAAGTGCAGGCGGCACAGTCGGCCCTGATGCAGTCGCGCCGGCTTTCCCGCGCCCAGGATGGCACCCTGGCCTCCCAGCTCGTCAAGCTGATGTTCGACCATCGTACCCCCGATTTCCTGGCCGAATTCGATCGCCATCTGACGGCGCTCGATGCCGCCGGCGTCAACCAGGCCCTGCAGCATTACCTGGATCCCGGGCACTTCGTGGAAGTGGTGGCGGGCGATTTCGCCCCGAAAGCCGGCAAGCCGTGACCTACAAGATCCCGGTGTCCGTACTGGTGGTGATTTATACGCCCGTCCTCGACGTGCTGCTGCTGGAGCGGGCCGATCCCCCGGGATTCTGGCAGTCGGTGACCGGGAGCTGCGACAGTGCGGACGAGCCTCTGGCCCGTACGGCAGAGCGCGAGGTGTGGGAGGAAACCGGCATCGCCACCACGGATCACGTCCTGCGCGACTGGCGCCGGCAGAACACTTTCGAGATCTACCCGCGCTGGCGTGACCGCTACGCGCCGGGGGTCACCCGCAACGTGGAACACGTGTTCGGACTCGAGGTGCCCGGGCGGTTGCCGGTGCGCCTGTCGTCCCGCGAGCATCGTGCCTCCCAGTGGCTCTCCTGGCAGGCGGCTGCCGAGTGCTGTTTTTCCTGGTCCAACCGGGAGGCGATCCTGTCCCTGCCGGACCAGCGGGACAGCTAGGCCGAGAAGGACGAACCGCAGCCGCAGGTGGAGGTGGCGTTCGGGTTGCGGATGATGAACTGGGCGCCTTCCAGGTCTTCCTGGTAATCGATTTCCGCGCCTACCAGGTACTGGTAGCTCATGGGATCGATCAGCAGGGACACGCCATTTTTTTCCATGACGGTGTCATCGTCGTTCCTGACTTCCTCGAAAGTGAAGCCGTACTGGAACCCGGAACAGCCGCCGCCGGTGACGAACACGCGCAGCTTGAGGTCGTGGTTGCCTTCCTCGTCAATCAGTGCCTTGACCTTGCTGGCGGCACTGTCGGTGAAGATCAGGGGGGCGGGCATCATTTCGGTAGGGGCATTCATGGCAAACTCCAGTGATCAGGGGCGGGTTGGTTCACCCCCATTCTACACCTTCAGGGCAGGACCGGCACCTGGGTGAGTCCCAGGGTCTCTTCCAGGCCGAACATCAGGTTCATGTTGTGAATGGCCTGCCCGGCGGCGCCCTTGACCAGGTTGTCGATGACCGACAGGACCACGACCATGTCGCTGTCGGGGGGACGGTGCACGGCGATGCGGCACAGGTTGGAGGCGCGCACGGAGCGGGTGTCGGGATGGCTGCCGGGAGGCAGCACATCCACGAAGGGTTCGCGGGCATAGCGCGCCTCGAACAGGGCCTGGAGGTCGGTATCGGCCCGCAGTTGCCCGTAGAGGGTGGCATGGATGCCGCGAATCATGGGTACCAGGTGGGGGACGAAGGTGAGTTCCACGTCACGGCCAGCCGCGGCAGCCAGTTCCTGGCGGATTTCCGGGTGGTGGCGGTGGCCGGAAACGCCATAGGCCTTGAAATTGTCGCTGGCTTCCGCCAGCAGCAGCGGGATTTCTCCCTTGCGTCCGGCACCGGAGACCCCCGATTTGGCATCGGCGATCAGTACGGCAGGATCAATGACGCCGGCTTCCAGCAGCGGCAGGAAACCCAGCTGGACGGCCGTGGGATAGCAACCGGGATTGGCCACCAGGCGGGCTCCCGCGATGGCCTTGCGGTGGGTTTCGGGCAGCCCGTAGACGGCCGATGCCACCAGTTCCGGGCAGGCATGGGGCATGCCGTACCATTTTTCCCAGAGGGCAACGTCCCGGATGCGGAAGTCGGCCGACAGGTCGACCACCCGCACGCCGGCCCCCAGCAGGGCGCGCGCCTGCCCCATGGCGACGCCGTTGGGCGTGGCGAAAAACACCAGGTCGCAGCGATCCAGGGCAGCCTCTTCCGGGGTGCTGAAGGCCAGGTCCACGTGGCCGCGCAGGCTGGTGAACAGGGCGTCCACCCGCTGCCCGGCTTCCTTGCGGGAGGTGATCGCCTGCAGGCGCACTTCGGGATGCTGCGCCAGCAGGCGCAGGAGCTCGACCCCGGTATAGCCGGTACCCCCGACGATGCCCACGGTGATCATGATTGACGGTCCTCCTTGAACACTGGAACTTCCATTTTAACGCGAAAAAAAAGGGTATCCGGAATCTCGTGTGGAATGCCAACAAATGAGATGTTAGCGTTTTAGATCGCGGTAGAAATTTTCATGCGTTCCGACCAGCAATAGCACACGAGTTGTTGGATCGTACTCGTAGGCCAGCAAAAACAATCGGTTCACACAATCGAACTTATGAACATGAATGCCGGATAAATCGCCTTTCTTGGCTTCCCCAATGGTGGGGTCACGAATAATGTCGGCAACGGCCTGATCGACCGCATCCTTCTGGTTGTTGTGCAATTTCTTGTAAGCGCGCAGGAAGGCGTTGGTTTGTAGGACTCGAATATCAGTCACGGAATTGCCCTGGCGCAAATGGAGCGAGCTGCCGGCGATCTTCTGTTCTGGCAATCAGTAACTCCCTGACGAACTCAATTGGAAGATCGGGATTGTCCAGCGCAACCTTACCCATCTTGGCCCAGAATTCAAGCTGGCCTGATATCGTGCGGCATTCACCCTTTGCTGCGGCTTTTGCTTGCTCGTACAGTTCGTCTTCAATTCGGACTGGCATACTCATGATTCTCTCCGCGTGACTACATAAGTAGTTGACTGTAGCGGATTGTAGTATAAATGGCAAATCACCCCGCAGATATAGCACTATCCATTTTCCGCACCAGATTCCGGATGCCCAAAAAAAAGCCGGCGATGGCGCCGGCTTCTCGGGAAATGCTGGAGTTCAACGTTTGCTGAACTGTTTGCGCCGGCGGGCCTTGTGCAACCCCACTTTCTTTCGTTCCACCTCACGGGCGTCGCGGGTGACCAGGCCAGCCTGCTTGAGGGCGGACTTGAGGTCGGGATTGAAATCGATGAGGGCCCGCGTGATGCCATGGCGCACGGCGCCGGCCTGGCCGGATTCTCCGCCGCCAAACACGTTGACCTGGATGTCGAAGCCGTTCAGGTTGTCCGTCAGCACCAGGGGCTGGCGTACCACCATGCGGCCCGTTTCACGGGAAAAATACTGGTCCAGGGTTTTGCCGTTGACTTCGAACTTGCCGGAGCCGGTTTTCAGGAAGACCCGGGCCACGGCGCTTTTGCGTCGTCCCGTGCCGTAGTAATAGTCGCCAATCATGGAAGCCTCAGATGTTCAGGAGCTTGGGTTGCTGTGCCGCATGGGGATGTTCGGCCCCGGCGTACACTTTCATTTTCTTGATCATGGCATAGCCCAGGGGACCCTTGGGCAACATGCCTTTGACCGCCTTTTCCAGCACGCGTGCCGGATGGCGGGCACGCAGCTTGTTGAAATTCGTGGCGTAGATACCGCCCGGATAACCGGAATGGCGGTAATACATCTTGTCCTCGCCCTTGTTGCCGGTCACCCGGATCTTTTCCGCATTGACCACCACGATGAAGTCGCCGGTGTCCACATGGGGGGTGAAAATGGGTTTGTGCTTGCCGCGCAACCGGAGCGCGATCTGGCTGGCGAGGCGGCCGAGCACGCGGTCCGTGGCATCGACCACATACCACGCGCGTTCCACTTCGTGTGCCTTGGCAGAGAAGGTTTTCATGACAGCAATCGGTCTTGAGTGAAATGAGCCGGCAATTGTAGCGGGGGCCATGCGGGGTTGTCAATGCGCATTTCAATTCACCCGGAGGGCCGGCTATAATCTGCCGTTGAACCGGAACCGGAAGACAGGGGTAGCCATGAAAGCGCGCGTCAAATGGGTGGAAGGCATGAGTTTCCTCGGGGAGAGCGGCAGCGGGCATACGTTCCTCATGGACGGGGCACCCGAGAGCGGAGGCCGCAACCTCGGGGTGCGCCCCATGGAGGCAGTGCTCATGGGCACGGGAGGGTGCACGGCCTTTGACGTGGTGCTGATCCTCCAGCGTTCCCGGGCCGACGTGACCGATTGCGAGGTGACGCTGTCGGCCGAGCGGGCCGACAGCGATCCCAAGGTCTTTACCCGCATCCATTTTCACTTCATCGTGACTGGACGCCAGCTCAAGCCCGAACTGGTCGACCGCGCCATTCGCCTGTCCGCCGAAAAGTACTGCTCCGCAAGCCTGATGCTGGGCAAGACCGCGCAGATGACGCACGATTTCGAAATCCGGGAAGCCACGGCGTGACACCGCGGGAAGCCCTCAATGCCCTGCTGGCGCGCAATGACCTGAACCGCGAACAGATGCTGGCCGTGATGACCGACATCATGACCGGCACCACCACCCCCATCCAGACCGCCGGGCTGGTCACCGCGCTGCGGGCCAAGGGCGAGACCGTGACGGAACTGGCCGCAGCCGCAGAAGTCATGCGCCACCTTTCCACCCGCATCGACACTACTGACCTCGCGCACGTGGTGGATACCTGCGGAACCGGCGGCGACGGCATGCACACGTTCAATATTTCCACCACGGCGGCTTTCGTGGCCGCTGCCGCCGGCGCCCACGTGGCAAAGCACGGGGGGCGCTCGGTGTCGTCCACCACGGGCAGCGCAGATGTGCTGGAAGCCCTCGACATCCAGGTCACCACCCTGACGCCGGAGCGGGTAGCGCAGTCGCTGCGTGCCTGCGGGCTGGGCTTCATGTTTGCCCCCAATTACCATACGGCCATGCGCCATTCGGTCACTGTGCGGCGCGAACTGGGGGTGCGCACCCTGTTCAACCTGCTGGGGCCCCTGACCAATCCCGCGGGGGCTCCCCACCAGCTGCTGGGCGTGTTCAGTCCCCATCTGACGGGCACCCTGGCCAGGGTCCTGCAGCAGCTGGGCAGCCGCCATGCCCTGGTGGTGCATGGCAGCGACGGACTGGACGAAATCACCCTGTCCGGCCCCACCCACGTGGCAGAACTCAAGGACGGCGAAGTGCGCGAATACCTGCTGGACCCGGCGAGCTGCGGCATTACGCCCAGCCCGCTCAACGGCATCCTGGTCAAGAATGTCCAGGAATCGCGGGAATTGCTGGAAATGGTGCTGGACAATTGTCCCGGGCCCGCCCGGGATATCGTGATCCTCAATGCCGGCGCTGCGATTTATGTGGCCGGCCTGGCGCCCCGCCTGCAGGACGGGATCGAGCGGGCACGGGAGGTCATTGCCTCCGGCCAGGCCCGTGCCCGCCTGGAGACCCTCGTGGCCTGGAGCCGGCATCCATGAGCGGCCTGTTGACGCGTATCCTCGAGTCCAAGGCCCGGGAAGTGGCGCAATCCCGGCGGGCCATCCCCCTGCCGGCATTGCAGGCGCTGATCGCACAGGCCGGTCCGGTACGCGATTTCGAAGGGGCCCTGCGCAGCCGCCTGGCACAGGGGCGGGCTGCGGTCATTGCGGAGATCAAAAAAGCGAGCCCCAGCAAGGGGTTATTGCGGGAAACCTTCCATCCGGCCCGGATTGCTGCGGACTATGCCACCCATGGGGCGGCCTGCCTGTCCGTGCTCACCGACCGTGATTATTTCCAGGGGGCGCCGGAATACCTCCAGCAGGCGCGGACCGCTTGCACCCTGCCCGTGTTGCGCAAGGATTTCATCATCGATCCCTATCAGGTGTACGAAACCCGGGCGCTGGGCGCCGATGCCCTGCTGCTGATCGTGGCCGCCCTGCCCTGGAGCCACCTGGAGGAACTGGCCGCGCTGGCCCGCACGCTGGGGCTGGCAGTCCTGGTGGAAGTGCATGATGCCGACGAGCTGGAACGGGCGCTGACGCTCTCCACCCCCCTGATCGGCATCAACAACCGCAACCTCGACACGTTTGAAACCCGCCTGGAAACCACCTGGGCGTTGAGTTCCCGGGTGCCGGCCGAGCGCCTGCTGATTACCGAAAGCGGCATTGTCACCCGTGCGGATGTGGCCGCCATGCGGTCACGCGGTGTCCAGGCGTTCCTGGTGGGGGAAACGTTCATGCGTGCACCGGATCCCGGCGCGGCCCTGCAGGCGCTTTTCGGAGACTGAGAAAAGCCCGGAAGGCCGGTGGGCCGGAGTTATACAATTGGTTACAGCCCAGGAGTTGCAAAGGGTGGCAGAATCCGCGGTTTGACCCGGTAATAAACCGGGTGCCTGGAGAACAAGGGGAATGCTCTTATGATGTCGTGGGTCGTCAAGCTGGCGCTGAGTCGCCCCTACACGTTCATCGTGTTTGCGTTGCTGATCCTGCTGTCCGGCGTGTTTTCCATCCTGCGCACACCCACGGACATTTTTCCCGATATCCGTATTCCGGTCATCAGCGCCGTCTGGTCTTATGCCGGGCTGATGCCGGAAGACATGTCGGGGCGGGTGATTTATGCCTACGAACGTTCGCTCACCTCCACGGTGAACGACATCGAGCACATCGAATCCACCTCCCTGCCCGGGTACGGGGTGGTCAAGATCTTCTTCCAGCCCACGGCGGACATCCGTACGGCCACGGCCCAGGTGACCTCCATTTCGCAGACCGTGCTGAAATACCTGCCGCCCGGCATTACCCCGCCGCTCATTCTCAATTACAACGCGGCCACGGTGCCCATCCTGCAGCTCGCCCTGTCCAGCCCCACCATTCCCGAGCAGAGCCTGTTTGACTGGGGGCAGAACTTCATCCGTCCCCAGCTGGCCACCGTGCCGGGCAGCGCATTGCCCTCGCCCTATGGCGGAAAGGTGCGGCAGATCCAGGTGGACCTGGATCCCCAGGCCATGCAGTCCAAGGGCGTATCGCCCAATGACGTGAGCGATGCGCTGGCGGCCCAGAACCTGATCATTCCGGCCGGCACGGAAAAGATCGGCAAGTTCGAATACAACATCCAGATCAATGACAGCCCGGACGAATACGAGGTCCTCAACAACATTCCGGTCAAGACGGTGGCCAACAATTCCCCCATCAAGGAGTCGGGCACCACCACCGTACTGTTGCGGGACGTGGCCCACGTGCGCGACGGCTATCCGCCCCAGATCAACGTGGTGCGCGTGGACGGGCGGCGTGCAGTGCTGCTGACGGTGCTCAAGAACGGCACGGCTTCAACCCTCGACATCATCAGCGGCGTGCGCGACATGTTGCCGCTCATCAAGGAAACCCTGCCTTCCGACCTCAAGATCGAGCCCCTGGCCGACCAGTCGGTGTTCGTGAAATCGGCCATTTCCGGCGTGGTGCGCGAAGCCATCATCGCCGCTGCCCTGACGAGCCTCATGATCCTGCTCTTCCTGGGCAGCTGGCGTTCCACCCTGATCATCGCCATGTCCATCCCCCTGGCCATCCTGTTCTCCATTACCACCCTCTCGGCGCTGGGCGAAACCATGAACATCATGACCCTGGGGGGGCTGGCGCTGGCCGTGGGGATTCTCGTGGACGATGCCACGGTGATGATCGAGAACATCAACCACCACCTGGAATTCGGCAAGGACGTGCGCACCGCCATCATCGATGGCGCGAGCCAGATCGTGCAGCCGGCCTTCGTGTCCACGTTCAGCATCTGCATCGTGTTCATTCCCATGTTCTTCTTGACCGGGGTGTCGCGCTACCTGTTCGTGCCCATGGCCGAAGCCGTGGTGTTTGCCATGATCGCCTCCTTCATCCTGTCGCAGACGTTCGTGCCCACCCTGGCCAATTACCTGCTCAAGCCTCATGGTGAAGGCGGGCACGCCTCCCTGCACGACCAGTGGGTGATGGATCCCTCCCATCGCAAGACCCCCTTCCCGCATCGCGTCAGCTATGCCCTGATGGCGTTCCAGCGGGGGTTCGAACGCCATTTCACCGTCATCCGGAAAAGCTACGCCACGATACTGCAGGCGGCAGTGCAGCAACGCCGGAAGTTCATTCCGGCGTACGTGGTCACGGTGCTCCTGTCCTTCATCCTGCTGCCTTTCCTGGGCCGGAATTTTTTCCCCGAGGTGGATGGTGGCCAGATCAAGCTCCACGTGCGGGCGCAGGTGGGGACGCGCGTGGAGGAGACGGCAAGCCTGTTCGACAAGATCGAAAATGTCATTCGCGAGCAGATTCCCAAGGATGAGATGGACAACATCATGGACAACATCGGGTTGACCGTGAGCGGCATCAATACTGCCTACAGCAATACCGGGACGATCGGTCCGGAAGATGGTGACATCCTGATTTCACTCACCGAAAAGCACCGGCCCACCGCGGAATACGTCAAGACCCTGCGCTCCCTGCTGCCCGAAAAGTTTCCGGGCACGGATTTCGCGTTCCTGCCTGCCGACATCGTGAGCCAGATTCTCAATTTCGGGGCGCCCGCACCCATCGACATCCAGATCAAGGGGCCCAACCACGACGAGAATCTCGCCTATATCCACAACCTGTTGCGTGAGGTGCGCCATGTGAATGGCATTGCCGACGCCCGTGTCCAGCAGTCCACGCGCTACCCGCAGTTCAACGTGGACGTGGACCGCACCCGGGCCCACACCCTCGGGGTGACGGAACGGGATGTCACCAAGAACCTGATGGCCACCCTGTCCGGCAATTTCCAGATTGCGCCCACCTTCTGGCTCAACCCGAGCAATGGCGTGTCCTATCCCATCGTGGTGCAGACCCCCCAGTACCGCGTGGATACCCTGTCGGCCCTGGAAAACATCCCCATCAGCATGCGTCACCCCAAAGCCAGTCCTGCAGCGGGTGAAGCCAGTGCCACCCGCGACCTGCAGGGCCTGCAGGTGTTGGGAGGCGTGGCCACCATCAGCCGCAGCGTGGGCGAGGCCGTGGTGACCCATTACGCCATCCAGCCGGCGTTCGACATTTTTGCGAGCATCCAGGGACAGGATCTGGGGTCGGTCTCCGCGGACATTCATGGCATCATCGAGAAGGTCCACGCCAAGATTCCCAAGGGGGCCACCGTGTCCCTGCTGGGGCAGGTGCCCATCATGGAATCCTCCTTTACCGGACTGTTGCTGGGGTTGGTGGCCTCGATCCTGCTGATCTACCTGCTCATTGTGGTGAATTTCCAGTCCTGGCTCGACCCGTTCGTGATCATCACGGCATTGCCTTCGGCCCTGTCGGGCATCATCTGGATGCTCTTCATGACCCACACCACCCTGTCGGTGCCGGCCCTCACGGGCGCCATCATGTGCATGGGTGTGGCGACGGCCAACAGCATCCTGGTCGTGAGTTTTGCACGTGAACGCCTGGGCATTCACCATGATGCTGCGAAAGCGGCCGTGGAAGCCGGCTTCACGCGTTTCCGTCCGGTGCTGATGACGGCGCTGGCCATGATCATCGGCATGATTCCCATGTCCCTCGGGTTGGGGGACGGCGGAGAACAGAATGCCCCGCTGGGCCGCGCCGTGATTGGCGGGCTGACCGTGGCGACGCTGAGCACGCTGATTTTCGTGCCGGTGATTTTTAGCTTGGTGCACGCCCGGGACAGGTTCAACGGGAAGTCCGCATCCAGTGAACATGACGTGGTGAATGAAGCAGGAGAGCCGCATGCAGAATGAGTCTGATCCCCAGCTGGGACCCTTGACCCCCGCCCTGAAGCAGCGCATGAGGCGATTGGGCATCATCGCCCTGGTGCTGGCCGCACTGATCGTGGCGTGGGGCCTGTTCTCAAGGTACCGCGAGGCCAGGGAGGTGAATACCTGGACCCAGGCCGAGGCCATCCCGACCGTGACCGTCCTGGCGCCGCACCAGAGCAAGGAATTACAGACGCTGACGTTGCCGGGCAGCCTGCAGCCTTTCCTGGATGCCCCCATCCTGGCCCGGGTCAACGGCTATTTGCTCCGCTGGTACCATGACATCGGCGCCCGCGTGAAGGTCGGGGAACCGCTGGCCGACATCGATACGCCCGAGCTGGACCAGCAACTGGAGCAGGCCAAGGCGGATCTGGTGAGTGCCATTGCCAACCAGCAACTGGCCGAAGTGACGGCCAAACGCTGGCTCAACCTGCTGGTCACCGATTCGGTGTCGAAACAGGAAACCGACCAGAAAGTGGCAGACCTGGCGGCGCGCAAGGCCCAGGTGGATGCGGCGCGCGCCAACGTGAACCGCATCGAGGCGTTCGAGAACTTCAAACGCGTGGTGGCCCCCTTCAACGGGGTGGTCACGGCCCGCAAGACGGACGTGGGGGCCCTCATCAATGCGGGCAGCGGAATCGAGCTGTTCAACGTGGCCACCATCGATCCGCTGCGGCTTTATGTCCCCGTTCCGCAGTATTACACGCAGATGATCAAGGTGGGGAGGCTCGCCGAGCTTTCCGTGCCCGAGTATCCGGGACAGTCGTTCAAGGCCACGGTGACCCGTACTTCGGGATCCATCAACGGCAATTCGGGAACGCTGCTGGTGGAACTTTCCGTCAACAACAAGGAAGGCCACCTCACTCCGGGCAGCTATGCCGAAGTGAAGTTCGATCTTCCCCAAAACTCCAACATCCTGCGGGTTCCGGCCAGTGCGCTGATCATGCGGACCCGGGGATTGCAGGTGGCGGTGGTGCAGCCGGACAACCACGTCAAGCTGGTCACCATCACGGTGGGACGTGATTTCGGGACGGAAGTGGAAGCGCTGGCCGGAGTGTCGCCCGGTGACCGGATCGTGGACAGCCCGCCCGATTCCCTGGAGTCGGGCGATCTGGTACGGATCGCGACGGCGGACAGGAAACCATGATCCGGCGTTTTTACATCCTCCTGTTGGCCGTGATCGGCATGGCCGGGTGTTCCCTGATCCCGGACTACCACCGCCCGGATAGCCCCATGACCGACACCTTCAAGGAAGACGGGGACTGGCACCACGCGCACCCGGCGGACCAAACCAAGCGGGGCGAATGGTGGGTCGTGTTCCACGACCCTCTGCTGGACCAGATGGAAAACCAGCTGGAAACCGGCAGCTTGGAACTGGCCGCAGCCCTGGCCCGTTACGATGCCGCCAATGCCTTCTTTTCCGGACAAAGTGCGCGCCTGTATCCTGAAATCAACGCCATTGGCAATAGCGACACCAACCGCGAGTCCGTCAACCGCCCCCTGCGCGGCCCCGGCCTGCCCAACATGTATGGTGACAAGGCCATCGGCGTCGGCACCCTGTATGAAATCGACTTGTGGGGGCACATTCGCAGTGCCATTACGTCGGCCGAAGCCCTGGCTGAGGCCAGCCGGCAGGACGTGGAATCGGTGCGCCTGAGCCTCCAGGCGCAGCTCGCCACCGACTATTTCCTCCTGCGGGGGACGGATTCCCAGATCCGGCTGCTGGAAGATTCGGTCAAGGCCTACGAGAGCGAACTGCTCCTGATGCAGCGCCGCCACGATGAAGGCATCGTGTCGGGCCTGGACGTGGCGCGTTCCGAAACCCTGCTGGAAGAAACCCAGGCACTCAAGTTCAAGGCCATTGCGCAACGTGCCCAATACGAGCACGCCATCGCTGCCCTGCTGGGGCAGTCGCCTTCCACGTTCTCCATCCCCTCGCAGCCGCTGGTGGTGGTGTACCCCAACGTGCCGGCCACCATTCCTTCCCAGGTGCTGCAACGTCGTCCCGACATCTCCGCCGCCGAGCGCCGGGTGGCTGCTGCCAATGCCACAGTGGGTGTGGCCCGGGCCGCCTTTTTCCCTGAAATCTCCCTGGGGGCCTTCGGCGGGTTCCAGAACACGGGAGGCGGGGCATTGATGACCGCTCCCAACAGTTTCTGGTCCCTGGGCCCGCTGGCCTTCTACAACATTTTCGATGCCGGCTTGCGCCAGGCTGCTGTGGATCAGACCATGGCGCAAACCCGGGAAGCCGCCGCGGTTTACCGTCAGACCGTGCTCGATGCCTTCAAGGAGGTGGAAGACAGCCTGGCCCTGCTGCATTACCTGGCGGAACAGAACAACCATGAATCCGCAGCCGTGAAAGCGGCGGAACACACCTTCGACCTGGCGAACAACCGCTACCGGGAAGGGGCGGTCAGCTACCTCGAAGTGATCGACGCGGAAAACGCCAAGCTGCGCACCGAGCGCGTCGAGCTCGACATTCGCACGGCCCGCATGGAAGCGAGTGTCAGCCTGATCCGCGCCATTGGCGGGGCCTGGTAGGCATATTTAGACTTGTTGTAAAAATGTCGTAACACCCTTGTCAGGATCTCCCCAGTCCCCGCTTTAACGCAACTGTCACAATCGCTCCTTAGACTCCCGTGAGTCTGTCGGGTCGCCTGCCTAGCAGGAGTCGGACGACACTTACTTACTCACGGAGCGTATGCAATGAAAAAAACCCTGATGGCACTGGCGGCACTGGGCGCAGTGGCGAGCACTGCGCAAGCGGAAGTAACCCTGTATGGCATTCTGGATGCGGGTGTGGCAGAACTTACGCATGCAGGCAATTTCAGTTCCACGTTTGTGACTGGCGCCGGCCCCACGGGTGCAGGCTCCTACCAGAAACTCGGCACCACCATCGGCATGATGAACGGTGGTGAATACCAGACCCGCTGGGGTATCAAGGGCACGGAAGACCTGGGCAATGGCAACCAGGCGTTTTTCCGGCTGGAATCCGCCATCAGCGTTGGCAACGGCATGATTTCCTCCTCGGGCCTCGCCGGCGCCGGGCTTCCCAACAAGTCCGCGAGCATGGTGGTGGACACGAGCTTGAACGGGCAGCTGTTTGGTCGCGCGGCCCTGATCGGCCTGTCCAACAACGACTGGGGCACCTTGACCCTGGGACGTCAAAACAGCCTGGAACTGGACATCATCACCGGCATCTCGGGTGGTTATGATCCCGTCAACGCGCAGATGTTCTCCCCCATCAACTTCTCCGGCTTCTACGGCGGCGGCGGTGCCACAGACAGCGCCCGCGTGGACAACTCGGTGAAATATACCAAGAGCTTTGGCGAATTTGCCTTTAATGCCCTCTACGGCATTGGCGGCATGGCCGGCAATACCTCGGCCCGCAGCACGG
>JAKBAT010000040.1 GCA_021808815.1 Pseudomonadota bacterium | reverse complement strand
CCTGGCCTTGAGGGAGGGGGCCCATTGCAACAGCATCAACCTGCGGACGCCGCCCCGCGTGGCCCGCAGGGCCTGCTCCGGTTGTGCCATCAACTGCAGGGCGACGCTCTGCCCTTCGTCCACCAGGGCGGGATGGACGGTCAACTGTGCCCCGGCGCGTTGCAACGTGACGGTTTCCGGAAAATCACCGAAATCCCAGCGGGTCAGCCCGCTGCGCGCCAGGTCGTTGCCCCGGGGTGCCTGCAGTGCCGAACGTGCGCGTGTCCCCCAGGCCTCACGCAACTGTGCAAGGTTGCGGCTGCTCGCAACCTCCTGCCCGTCTCCGTCCAGCAGCCGTATGTTGAAATGCAGATGGTCGGGCAAGGGATCCCACTGGGCTTCCTCCACCCGCACGCCGGTACGGGCGTGAATGAAGTCCCCGAGGCAGCCCGTCAGGGCACCGGAACCGGCGTCATGCCGTTCCAGGAACGCGGTGATGAAGGCGGGAAGCGGCACCAGTTCGCGGCGCAGGCGTTGCGGCAGTTTTTTCACCAGGGCGGTGATTTTCTCCCGGATCAGTCCGGGTACCAGCCAGCTGAGCCGGTTGGCATCGAGGGTTTCCAGCAACACGAGGGGGAGGGACAGGGTGACGCCATCCAGGGGATGCCCCGGATCAAACCGGTAGGTCAGCGGCAGTATCGTTTCGCCGGACATCAGGTGATCCGGAAACAACGCTTCGGTGACGTGCCGGGCCTCATGGCGCATCAGCTGCGCACGTTCCAGGAACAGCAGGCGGGGGTGCTGCCGCTCTGCTTCCCGCCGCCAGGTTTCAAAACGCTGTCCGCTCCACACGGCAGCAGGCAACAGCCCGTCGTAGAACCCTGCCAGCGCAGCCTCGTTCACCAGCACATCCTGTCGTCGGCTCTTGTGCTCCAGGTCCTCCACCGCAGCCACCAGGGCCTGGTTATGCGCAAGAAAAGGCGCCGTGGTCTTGAATTCGCCCAGCACGAGGGCATGATGGATAAACAGGCGACGGGCTTCGACGGGATCGATCGGACCATACCGGACCCGGCGTTTCGGGACGATGGGCAGGCCATACAGGGTGACCTTTTCATGGATGTTGGCCTGGGCCGACGCCTGGTCCCAGAAGGGATCGAAATGGCTGCGCCGCACCAGTGGTCCGGCGATCGGTTCGATCCATTCGGGTTCGATGCGGGCGATGCAGCGTGCGAACAGTTGTGAGGTTTCCGTCAGTTCGGCGGCCATCACCCATTTGGGTTTGCTTTTGGGCGGAAGCGCGGAAGGCAGTATCCTGAAGCGCAGCCCGCGCGCGCCCAGGTACTGGTCGCTTTCCGGGTCGCGCTGGCCGATGTGGCCCAGCAATCCCGCGAGCAGCGCCTGATGCAGGCGATCGTAGGGCGCAGGGATCGTGTTGGGGCGCAGTCCCATTTCGGCCACGAGGGCATGGAGCTGGCTGTGAATGTCGCGCCATTCGCGGATGCGGCGGAGGGACAGGAACTCTTCCCGAAAGAATGCGGCCAGTTTGCGCCCGGATTTGCGGTGTTGCAGGGACTCCTCCACGAAGGCCCAGAGTGCCAGGTAGGACAGGAACTCCGAATGCTCGTGCCGGAAACGGGCATGTTTCTGCTCGGCGGCCTGCTGGTGTTCGTGGGGACGGTCACGGGGATCCTGGCCCGACAGGGCGGCCGCGATGACCAGCATTTCACGCAGGCAATCCTGTTGTTGTGCCGCCAGCAGCATGCGGCCGATGCGGGGGTCGACGGGAAGCCGGGCGAGCTGCTGCCCGATGGCAGTGAGCTTGCGCTGGGCATCGAAAGCCCCCAGTTCGTTCAATAACTGGTAACCGTCCTCGATCGCGCGCGGGGAAGGGGGATCGAGGAACGGAAAATCCTCCACCTGGCCCAGCCCCAGGGCGGTCATTTTCAGAATGACGGCGGCCAGTGACGTGCGCAGGATTTCAGGCGTCGTGTAAGGCGGGCGGGCAGCGAAGTCCTGTTCGTCATAGAGCCGGATGCAGATGCCGGCGCTGACCCGCCCGCATCTGCCGGCGCGCTGGCGCGCCGAGGCCTGTGAAATTTTTTCCACCTGCAACTGGGAGACCTTGCTGCGCAGGCTGTAGCGGCTGACCCGGGCGAGCCCCGTATCCACCACATAGCGAATGCCCGGAACC
This sequence comes from Pseudomonadota bacterium, assembly GCA_021808815.1. Lineage (GTDB taxonomy): Bacteria > Pseudomonadota > Gammaproteobacteria > Burkholderiales > Ferrovaceae > JAKBAT01. Next base: position 12,657 of record JAKBAT010000040.1, on the reverse strand, counting down.
GTGAGGGAGGTTTCCGCCACATTGGTGGACAGCACGATGCGCCGGCCTCCCGTCGGCCGGAATACCCGTTCCTGCTCGGCGAAGGACTGGCGGGCGTACAGGGGCAGGATTTCCGTATGGGGAGGGTGGTGCTTGCGCAATGCCTCGGCCGTATCCCGGATGTCGCGTTCCCCCGACAGGAACACCAGGATATCGCCATCCCCGGGTTCCCGCGTGATCTCGTCCACGGCGTCGAGCAGGGCCGTGCGCATTTCCCGGTCTTCCGGGGGCTCGGTGCCGGCATCCGGGGCGGCCACCGGACGCCAGCGCACTTCCACGGGATAGGTGCGACCGGACACTTCGATGACGGGAGCGCCGTTGAAATGACGCGACAGGCGGTCGGATTCCAGGGTGGCCGAAGTGATGACCAGTTTCAGGTCCGGTCGACGCGGCAGCAGTGATTTGAGATAGCCCAGCAGGAAATCGATATTGAGGCTGCGTTCATGGGCTTCATCCACCACCAGCGTGTCGTAACGGCGCAGCAGGCGGTCGTGGTGGATTTCGGACAGCAGGATGCCATCGGTCATCACTTTGATGTAGGTCTGGTCGGACACCCGGTCGTGAAAACGCACCTGATACCCCACGGCCGCTCCCACGCTGGTATGCAACTCTTCCGCCAATCGCATGGCGACACTGCGCGCCGCGATACGGCGGGGCTGGGTGCAGCCGATGAGCCCATGGATGCCTCGCCCCAGGGTCAGGCAGAATTTCGGGATCTGGGTGGTCTTGCCGGACCCCGTCTCGCCGCAGACGATCACCACCTGATGGCGGTGCAGTGCTTCCAGGAGGGTGTCCTGGGCCTGGTGAATCGGCAGTGAACCGTCAAAGACGGGCCGGGGCAGGGCGCTGGCCCGGGCTTCGCGTTGACGGGCGTCAAACACGCGTGCCAACGGGTTCAGTACTCGAACAGCTGAAACCGTTCTGTCCGGTCTCCAGAGCGGGCACCACTCCAGACCAGGTGCCAGCCGGAAGGGACTGCAAAACGGTCATGGGGATTGGACTGCACCAGCCAGAGCCGGCAGTCTGTGTGCTTGCCCAGTTCAAGGCGCTGGGTCCGGATATCGAGGTAGTAATAGATCAGGCCACGTTGCGGTTCTCCCAGTCCGCTGCTGACAATGCAGCCCGGATGGGCGGGCAGCGCCCGCGCCAGCGAATGGAGCATGGCCTGGTAACTGCGCGACGCTTCCACATAGGGAAGCCACAGGGTCATGACCAGCAGCCAGGATACGGTCATGCCCACCGTCCAGTTGACCAGTGCGCGTCGCGGGGAAGGGCGGGAATGCACGATGGTGACCACCCACAGTAACGTCAGTACAAGCGAAATGCCGAAAGCCGCCGGGTGAAAAGTGGCCTGGTAGCCGGGCAGCTGGCTCTCGAGGAAGGACACCACGGGTGCCGGCTGGCCGGTGAGGAGGGCCACCCATCCCAGCCACAGGGCTGCCGTGACGATGCCGAAGGTGAGCATCCCGAACCAGTCGAGGGCACTGCTGGCACCGCGACGCAAGCGGTCGATGCCTCCTGATGCCAGCAAGGACAAGGGCAGCAACAGGGGCAGTGCGTTGCTTTCGCGGGGCGTGGTGGAAAATCCCAATACCACCAGCATGACGATCAGGATCAGCAGCAACAGGCGAATCGGGGGCTGGGCCAGCCCGCGCAGCCGTCCTGTCCAGAGGGTGCCGAGCGCGAGCGGTGCTGCAGGCCAGGCAAACCACGGGATGACTCCCAGGTAATAGAGCGGGGCGGCGTCATGCGCCAGCCATTGCTGGGGATGGAAGATGTCGTGGGTCAGCGACGGCCACCACAGGGCAAACTGTGTGGGGGCATGGATCCGGAGCAGCCAGGGCCATACCAGCAGGCCAGGCAATGCGGTGAGCAGCCACAGCAGGAGATAGGACAGCGGTCGTGCCGGACGATACTCGGCCGCGACCAGGGGCGCCAGCAGCAGGATCGGCAGCAACAGGCCGAAGGCCAGTGTGCCTGCTGACAGGAAGGCGATGCCGAAGCCCAACCCCCCCAGCAGTCCGCCCAGGCGCGGGTGGGTGCGCCCCAGGGGGATGGCCGCCAGTGTCCAGGCGATGCCGGCAAGCCAGGCCAGGTGGGAACTCATCTCATGGGCCCGGATGACGAGACCCACGCTTCCGATCAGCACCAGCACCGACAGGCGCATGGCGCGGGGACCGAACAGTGCCCGTGCGGCCGTGGCCATGGCGGCCATGGTGATGGCCATGAACAGTCCGCTGGCCAAGCGTGCCGCATCGTGGGCAGGCAGTAGCCCGTTCAGGCATTGCACCAGGAAGGCGGCAACCCAGTAATACAGCGGGGGATGGGCGAGGTAGGGTTCACCTGCCAGGTCGGGCGACAGCCAGTTGCCGCCATGGGTCAGGCTATGCACGATCCCCTGGCTGACGGCTTCATCGTACTTCCAGGGTGTATGTCCTGTCAGTCCCGGCAGCAACCAGGCCAGGCAGACCAGCAGAAACAGGGCAGTTTTCAGCGGAGTCGCTTTGCCGTCAAAACTCAGGTTTTTTTCAGTTGACAGAAGCGTTCGCAAACAGGGCTACCCCCATAAAAAGAAAGGCAGCGTCCAGGCTGCCTGTCCTGGTGATTCCCGTGACGCCATTACTTGCGTGCGTACTTCTGGCGGAATTTCTCCACGCGTCCGGCGGTATCCACGATTTTTTGCTTGCCCGTATAAAACGGATGGCAGGCCGAGCATACTTCGACCGACAGGGCGGGTTTGCCGAGGGTCGAACGGGTGATGAATGTGTTGCCGCAACTGCAGGTCACGGTAACCTCTTCATATTTCGGATGAATATCAACTTTCATGACAGTTCCTGAATGAGATCGCCGGGGTATACGGCGTACATAGCCTTTTATTATGATTCAAAAGGGATTTTTTCGCAAGAACCCGTTTATCCGCGCCGCATGGAATCGAAAAAGTCCGCGTTGTTCTTGGTGGCCTTGATTTTGTCCAGCAGGAACTCGATGGCTTCCAGTTCGTCCATGGGATAGAGGAGCTTACGCAGCACCCAGATTTTCTGGAGCACTTCGGGCTTGATCAGCATTTCCTCGCGACGGGTGCCGGAGCGGTTGACATTGATGGCCGGGTAAATCCGTTTTTCCGCCATGCGCCGGTCCAGGTGGATTTCCATGTTGCCGGTACCCTTGAATTCCTCGTAGATCACGTCATCCATGCGCGATCCCGTATCCACCAGGGCAGTGGCGATGATGGTGAGCGACCCTCCCTCCTCGATGTTGCGTGCGGCGCCAAAGAAGCGTTTGGGCCGCTGCAGGGCATTGGCATCCACACCCCCGGTCAGCACCTTGCCCGATGCCGGGACCACCGTGTTGTAGGCGCGTGCCAGGCGGGTAATGGAATCGAGCAGGATGACCACGTCACGCTTGTGTTCCACCAGCCGTTTGGCTTTCTCGATGACCATTTCGGCCACTTGCACATGCCGTGTGGCGGGTTCGTCGAAAGTGGACGACACCACTTCACCCTTGACGGAACGCTGCATTTCCGTCACTTCTTCCGGGCGCTCGTCGATCAGCAGGACAATGAGGTGGGCATCGGGGGAATTGGCTGAAATGGAATGGGCAATGTGCTGCAGCATCACGGTCTTGCCGCTTTTCGGGCTGGCCACCAGCAGTCCGCGCTGTCCCTTCCCGATGGGGGCAATGATGTCGATCACGCGTCCGGTGATGTTTTCTTCGGCACGGATATCCCGTTCCAGTACCATGGGCTCATTGGGAAAGAGCGGTGTCAGGTTCTCGAACAGGATCTTGTTCTTGGAGTTTTCAGGAGGTTCGCCGTTGACGGAATCCACCTTCACCAGCGCGAAATAACGTTCCCCCTCCTTGGGGGTACGGATCTCCCCCTGGATGCTATCGCCGGTATGGAGGTTGAAACGGCGAATTTGTGACGGGCTGATGTAAATGTCGTCCGGGCTTGCCAGATAGGAAGTTTCGGGCGAACGCAGGAAACCGAAGCCGTCCTGCAGCACTTCCAGGGTGCCTTCGCCGTAAATGCTTTCGCCGCGCTTGGCCTGGTTCTTGAGGAGCGCAAAAATCAGCTCCTGCTTGCGCATGCGGTTGGCGCCTTCGATTTCATTCTTGACGGCCATTTCGACCAGTTCGGTCACGTGGTAGGTTTTGAGATCAGATAAATGCATGGATGGATGGGGTCTAAAGTTGTACGGAAAGAAAGGGGGTGATGAACGTCAGGGATGTTTCGGGAGCCGCGGGTGGGCAGTAGCGCCGCACTGACAACTGCGGCGCAGGGTAACGCTTTCAGATGTGGCTGTCAATAAAAGCGCTCAATTGGGATTTTGACAGGGCCCCCACTTTGGTGGCTTCCACGTTGCCATTCTTGAACAGCAACAGGGTGGGGATGCCACGGACGCCGTATTTCCGGGCCATTTCCGGGTTGTCGTCCACATTGAGTTTTGCGATTTTCAGGCGGCCGTTGTAATCACGGGCCACGTCTTCCAGAATCGGGGCAATCAGCTTGCACGGGCCGCACCATTCTGCCCAGAAGTCCAGCAGGACGGGCGTGGAAGACTGCAACACGTCAGTTTCGAACGAACGATCTGTCACATGTTGGATGGATTCGATCATGGGAGGTCCTCAAATTCAGTCGGGCGACCGGGATGTCGCATGCATACAAAATGGGCAACGGACGCCCAACAAATAAACCGGTCCTATCCTAACCAAAAGCATCAAGGAAGGGAAGGGCCCTTCGACGTGGTAGGCATTTTACTGCTAAAATCAACAGCTGTGTATGGGAACAAAAGATCAGAACGGAGGTTTTCGGCATGACCTATGTTGTCACCGAATCGTGCATCAAATGCAAGTATACGGATTGCGTGGATGTCTGCCCGGTGGATTGCTTTCACGAAGGGCCCAATTTTCTGGTCATTGATCCCGACGAATGCATCGATTGCACCCTTTGTGTCGCTGAATGTCCTGCCGAAGCCATCTTTGCCGAAGATGACGTTCCTGAAAACCAGCGTGCCTTCGTTGCCCTGAACGCGCAACTCAGCAAGCAGTGGCCGGTGCTCGCCGAGCGCAAGGATGCCCCTGCCGATGCGGATGCGTGGAAGGACGTCAAGGACAAGGCCCATCTCCTGGAACGCTGATTGACCACTGCCGGCGAGGATGATGTTCTCGAACGGGCATTGCGGCAGGTTGTCCGCGGTGTGCTGGAAGCGCCGGATGTTCCGGCCCTCGTGTTGTGCCCCCATGCAGTACTGGCCGATCAGTTCCTGAAATCCCTCCGGGCGCATCTGCCTGCCCGCAGCCTGCCTCGCGTGACCACGTTGTCCGGCTGGGCTGCCCAACAGCCCGTCGCCGGACGCATCGTGCCGGAAATCGAACGCCTGTCACTGGTGTTCAATGCCTTGCGTGAACAACGCTGGTTCGAACACCAGGATCATTGGGCGCTGGCCCGTGAAGCATTGCAACTGGTGGATGAACTGACGCGCTGGGGCTTCGTGATGCCGCCGGATCCCCAGGCCTTTGCGCAGGCGCTCTCCCAGGTCCATGCGCTGCGCCAGGAGAGCCTGCTGTTGCTGGAAGCCCGCCTGGTGCACGAATTGTGGTGGGTGCTGCACCAGGATCCCCTCGAACTCTCGCCCCCCATGGCCTATCAGCAGCAGCTGGCGCAGCTTGCCAGCGGGGCTGCGGACCAGCACGTTTACCTGGTGGCCCCCGGAGTCTGGACGCCGGCCGAAGCGGCGTGCCTGGAGGCGCTGGGAAAACAGCGCCCGCTGGTGTGCATTGCCCAGGAAGCGCCGGGTTGCGCCAGCGCACCCGTCACCCCCGTGTTGCGTGCCGCCTGGCAGGAACCCTTGCAGGAGACCCTGGAAAGCCGGGCCATGCGGCTGCGGAAGGATTTTCCGGAGAGCCCGCTGGCCGCACGGCTGACCATGACCGGGGTTTCCAGCATCGAGCAGGAAGCAGCCCTGGGGCTGGCCCAGATCCAGGCCTGGCGGGCCGAAAAGCGGCAGGGGATCGCGGTGGTGGCCCAGGACCGGGTCAGTGCCCGCCGTTTGAGCGCCCTGTTGCTGCGGCACGGGATCCCGGTATGCGATGAATCCGGCTGGACCTTTTCCACCACGGCCGCGAGCGCCGTGGTGATGCGCTGGCTGGAGTGGATTCGCACGGGGGGGCACTATCGCGCCCTGGAGGATGTGCTCCACTCTCCCTACTTGTGTGCCGACTGGCCCGAATCCCGGCGTGACCAGGCGGTGGCAGTCCTCGAAGCCTTCCTGCTGCAGATCAACTGGGTGTCCGGCCTGGAAGGCCTGGAACAGCGGTTCGCCGCACGGGCGGACGCCGCGCAACCGGGGTGGGACGATGCCGGAACGCTGCTGGGGCGTTTGCTGCAATCCGCCCGCCCTTTCCTCGGGCCCGCCCGGACATTTGCGGAGTGGCTGGCGCATCTGGTGCGTGCCCTGGAGGTGTGTGGCATCACGCCGGGGCTGCAACTGGATGCCGCGGGCCTTCAGCTGCTGGCCCTTCTGGCCCGGCTGGACGGCGATACCCGGCGCGTGCCGGGACGGCTGAGCTTGTCGGAATGGACGCGTGTCCTGGAACTTCAGTTCGAATCCGCAAGCTTCCAGGAAGAGGGGACGGGGGATGCCGTGGTGCTGACCCAGCTCAGCATGACCCGCTTGCGTTCCTTTGAGGCTGTCTGGGTGGTGGGTGCCGATGCCGAGCATCTTCCTTACCTGCCTCCTCCCGTGTATTTCGGGGATGCCGTACGGCGTGCCCTGGGACTTCCGGTCCGGCAGCAGTTGCTGGATGCCTGCCGGGAAGACCTGACGGAACTGGTGTCGCGTTCCGACACGGTCCGGATCGTGTGGCGCAGCGACCGGGAGGGCGAAAGCAATCCCTTGGCCCCCCTGCTGCAGCGGCTTGACCTGCTCCACATGAAAACCTGGGGACAGTCCCTGATCGGTTCGGGCGTTGCCCAGGACCCGCCGCTGCCGTCATTGTCGCCGCCGATGCCCCCGGCGCCTGTGGTGCCGCCGTCCCGGGTGCCCCACACGATGACCGCGAGCGGATATAACCGGCTGCTCACTTGCCCCTACCAGTACTTCGTTGCGGATATCCTGGCGCTGCGCCCAATGCCGGACATGCAGGAGACCGTGGGCAAACGCGATTATGGCGAACTGGTCCATGCCATCCTGTACCGTTTCCATCGCGATGTGCCGCGGGTGTCAGCACTGTCCCGGGAAGAGGCGGTGGCCCGGCTGGGCAGTGCAACGCGCGCGGCTTTCGAAAACCATGCCGTGCCGGACGGTGAATTGCGTGCCTGGCGCCTGCGCTGGGAAAGCCGGATGGGAGAGTATGTGGAATGGGTGGTGGCACATGAACGGGAAGGGTGGCGCTGGCAGGAAGGGGAAAGTTCGCGGGAGCGGCTTCTGGGTGCCCATACCCCCGGACAGGTCCTCCTGAAGGGGAAACTGGATCGGTGCGATCAACGGGACGACGGGACAGAACCCCTGCTGGCGATCCTCGACTACAAGCTTAAAAAGTACCATAGCGGAATCCCGCGCGCCTTGCGCGAAGGAGAGGACATCCAGCTCGCGGTTTATGCGCTGCTGGCACAGGGCGAGGTCACCCAGGCGTCCTACCTGCTCCTGGAGGAAACCCCGTTCCGGCAGGTCTCGTTGCCGGATCCCGCAGCATCGGCAGAGCGGGCAGGCGCCCGGCTGGTATCCCTGATGGCCGATCTGCGCAACGGTGCGGCGTTGCCGGCGCAGGGCGTCTCCGACGACTGTGCGCAGTGTTCCTTCGATGGGCTGTGCCGGCGTGGGTACTGGGAAGACGGTCCATGACAGCGCATTATTTTGATGCCCTGGATCCCGAACGTTCGGCCATCGTGGAAGCCTGTGCCGGCAGCGGCAAGACCTGGATGCTCGTGTCGCGCATTCTCCGCCTGCTGCTGGCCGGCGTTCCCCCCGGGGATATTCTGGCCATTACGTTCACCCGTCTGGCTGCCCGTGAAATGGAATCCCGCCTGATGACCTGGCTCAAGGCGCTCGCGCTGGATTCCGATGAACAGGTGGTGACTTTCCTCATGGACCGGGGCCTTTCCCCCGTGGAAGCCCGGGCCCTGCTGCCGCGTGCACGAGGGCTGTACGAAGCCTACCTGCAGGCCAGCCCCACGGTGACCCTGTGCACTTTTGACGTCTGGTTCCTGCGCCTGCTGCGCCATGCCCCGCTTGCGGGGCCCTTGCGGCGCGACAGCGTGCCGGGAACGGATACGCGGAAGCTGCGCCAGGAAGTCTGGCAGTCCCTGCTGCGCCAGGCAGAGGGGGCGCGCCAGCAACCCCTGGCGGTTTCGCTGGACTGGTTGTTCCGGGAGGCGGGGCTGTTCAATACCCGAACCTGGGTGGAGTCCTTTGCCAACTGGCGCGCCGAGTGGTGGGCTTTCACCGAAGGGCAGCCCGACCCCGTTCGCCATGCGGGCCAGGCCCTGGAATCCGCACTGGGAATCCATGCCGGCTTCGATGCGGGACGCAGCCTTCAGGAGGACAGTGCCTGCCGCCAGGCCCTGGAAACCCTGGCGGATGCCCTGGAACGGGGCAGCCCCGGCGTTCGGTCCCATTCCGCCATCCTGCGTGCCGTCATGACCAGCCAGGATCCGGTCACGGCGCTCATGGCGGCACTCCACACCAGTGCGGGCGAGGTGCGCAAACGCATTCAGGAGAGTGCACGCGCTGCAGGTCCGGCTGCCCAGGAGGCGCATGGGTGGCTGCTGGAACGGGCGCGGCAGGCCTGGGGCCAGTGGCAGGACCAGAAGTCCCTCTGTGCCAATCGCCATCTTTTCCAGGTGGGCCAGTGTTATCTCGACCTGTTGGTGCAGTTGCAGCAGAGGCAGGGCGAATCTGCCTTCCAGGACGTGCAGTGGGCCGTGTGCCGCATGCTGGAATCTTCGGAGCAGTCGGAATACCTGCAATACCGGCTGGATGCACGGTATCGCCATTTGCTGCTGGACGAATTCCAGGATACCAGCCCCTTGCAGTGGCGTACGCTGAGCGTATGGCTGCGTTCCGCCCGTGCTGCCGACCATGCGCCGAGCGTGTTTCTGGTGGGAGACCCGAACCAGTCCATTTACCGTTTCAGACGTGCGGATCCGCGCCTGTTCGAACAGGTGGCACGCCATCTCGAGGACGAATGGAAGGCCATCCGGGTGCGGCTGGACCGTTCGCAACGCAATGGTCCTGCCGTGGTCGGGCTGGTCAACCGGGTCTTTGAAGCCAGTGCCGGGTTCCACCCCCTGTTGCCGCAGCGCAGGTCCCCCGCCCCGGATGCCGTGGAAGTGCTGGTGCTGGCGTGGGAGGAGCCGGCCAACACTGCTCCGGCAACCGAGGGAGCCTGGCGCGACCCCTTGCGTGCGCCGCGCCAGCGTCCGGAAACTTCCCGCGAGGCTGCGGAAGCCCGCGTTTTCGTGGACCGGATATCCGCCTGGAAAAACGAAGGGCAGATCCGCTTCCAGGACATTCTCGTACTGGCCCAGCGCCGCGCGCAGCTGGAACCCTATGCCCATGCGCTGCGCGCGGCGCACATTCCCTACCTCACACGCCGTCGCGGGGAACTGCTGGAGACGCTGGAAATTCACGACATGCGCCAGCTGCTGCGGTTTCTCCTGCGTCCACAGGATAACCTGGCGCTGGCCCAGGTATTGCGCTCCCCCCTCTTTGCCGTTGCCGACGTCGATCTGTTGCCGCTGGCGGGCGCGCCTTCCTGGTGGCAGGCCCTGCAGGAAATGCCCGCGTCTTCCCGGCTGGGCCAGGTGGCCGGCCCGCTGGCACGCTGGCGCTCCTGGGCACTGCGCCTGCCGGTGCATGACCTCCTGGACCGCATCTGGGGAGATGCCCGACTGGTGGAGAAGTACCGGCAAGCCGTTCCGGTGGCGTTGCAGGGCGCTGTCCAGGCCAATCTGCATGCCTTTCTTGAACTGGCGCTCAATCTCGAGGGCGGCCGTTATCCCAGCCTTCCGCGTTTCCTCCAGGTCCTGGAGGATCTGGAGCAGGAAGACGAGGAAGCGCCGGATGAGGGGGGGTTGGGAACGGAGGGGAATGCCGTGCGACTGATGACCATTCATGCGGCCAAAGGGCTGGAAGCCCCGGTGGTATGGCTGGTGGAACCCCGTGACCTGTCCCGCGCCCGCGAAGGGGCCCAGTGGTTTGTGGAGTGGCCGCCGATGCAGGAGCGGCCGCGGCATTTTTCACTGGTGCCCTCCCGGGGCGCACGGGGTCCGGGCCGTTCCGGGCTGCTGGAGGAAGAGGAGCGGCTCCTGGCGCGGGAGCGGGACAACCTGTTGTATGTGGCGCTCACCCGGGCCCAGCAGCGGCTGGTGGTGACGGGTCGTGCGGGGGCCGAGGCCAGTGCCTGGTTTCAGCGCATCGCGCAAGCCGCTGCCGGCACTACAGTCCTCCATGTGACTGGGCCACCATGCAATACAGCATCGGCACCGACAACATCAGGTTGATGCGCGACACGAGCTGGGAGGTCCGGGCAGCCTGTGCCCTGGCAAGGCTTTCCGCCGGAACGAGTCCCAGCACTTTTTTCTGGAGTGGCCAGAGGATGAACCAGACGTTGAATGCCATGAGGAGTCCCAGCCACATGCCAATGCCGATGGCAGTGTAGGGGGCCTGCAGCCTGAGCGCCGGAAGGAGCGCATGGGTCATGGACGCCAGCCCCAGTCCCAGGAACACCGTTGCCAGGGCGGCCCAGCGAAACCAGAACAGGGCGGCCGGGGCGATGATCTGGATGATGGCGGGTTTCTGTGCGTCGGGGATGCGGGGCATGGCCGGGATCTGCACGAAATTAAAATACCCCAGCAACCCCAGCCAGAGGATGGCGGCGGCCACATGCAGCCAACGCATCACGAAAGTCCACCAGGAGAGGGTGTGGAGATCCAGCAGGTCGCTTCTGGCGCTCAGGAAAACCAACGCCAGCAGTGCCAGGCCGGCCAGAAGGGTCCGGCCCAGCGACTGAAAAAAAGCGTTCATGGGGGATGGTGCCGGACCGGTGGTCCCTCAGGCCGTGAAATTGCTCTGGGCAAAGTCCCAGTTCACCAGATGGGCCAGGAAAGTTTCCACGAATTTGGGGCGCAAATTGCGGTAGTCGATATAGTAGGCATGCTCCCACACGTCGATGCAAAGCAATGCCTTGTCGCCGGTGGTCAGGGGTGTGCCTGCCGGGCCCATGTTGACGATGTCCACGGTGCCGTCCGCTTTTTTGACGAGCCAGGTCCAGCCCGAGCCGAAATTGCCGACAGCGGAGGTCTGGAAGGCTTTCCTGAACTCTTCGTGGCTTCCCCATTTTTTCTGGATCGCTGCGCCAAGGGCGCCCCCGGGTGATCCGCCGCCTGCCGGTTTCATGCAATGCCAGAAGAAGGTGTGGTTCCAGACCTGGGCCGCATTGTTGTAAATGCCGCCGGCCGGGGCCGTCTTCACGATGTCTTCCAGGGAGGAAGATTCGAAGGGTGTGCCCTTGATGAGATTGTTCAGGTTGACCACGTAGGCATTGTGATGCTTCGCATAATGGTATTCGAACGTTTCCCGGCTCATGTGGGGGGCCAGGGCATCCGTCGCATAGGGCAGAGGGGGCAGTTGGTGTTCCATGTCGGGGTTCTCCGTGAAAGCAGGGATGGGTCTTGCCCAAAGATACCATAAACCCCAACGGGGTAATATTGGAATATTTCTAAAATGGTTTCAATTTGTTGATTTTAAATAAATAAAGTAATCCGAGGAGTCGGTTCACGTTGCCTTTCTCCGACAGCGGCCGGCATCGTCCCATGTTCGAATGTGCCTTGTTTACCCCGGGGAGGATGGCATGGGCTGGAGTCTTGCAGGGATGGGCCGCCGCAAGCCGCGGAACGCGAAGCATGCCGGGGAGGCGCCATCGGGGACCCCCCCGGTTGTCGCGCTCAAACCGGAGCAGTTGTGGTTTGAAGCCCATGGGGCCCCCACGGTGGAGCGCAACCGTTATTTCCTGATCTCCCTGGGGCTTCTGCTGGCATTGACGGCCGCCTGCGTTGCCCTGGCGCTGATGGTGCCGCTCAAGACGGTGGTGCCGTTCGTTCTGGAGAAAACCGACGAGGGGGCCGTGTTGCCTGCACCGCAGACCGCACAGCAGTACCAGCCGGGCATGGCCGAAACCCGCTATTTCATCGCCCAGTGGGCACGCCACTTGCTGACCATCGATCCCCACCTGACGGAACGCGACCTCTCTGAGGCCTACCGCGTCACCCGTGGCAAGGCAACGGTGGAATTCACCGACTGGGTGCAACGTACCGCTCCGCTGGCCGAACTCAAGCGTGATCCGACACTGACCCGGACTGTTTCCATTTCCAGTGTTTCCCTCGTCGAGGACCAGGTGGCGCTGGTGCGTGTGCTGGCCGAACGCCGCAGTAACGGCAATCCGCTGGCCAATCGGGAGAAATTCATTCTCACCATTCATTTCGCAACGATTCCCCCCAAAACCGAGGAAGCGTTGCTGAGCAATCCGGTGGGACTTTACGTAACACATTTTCTGGTCAATTCGGACCTGGAAAAATGAAACCTTCCTCCTGGAATGAATGGCTGGCCGGGGCGTTGC
>JAKBAT010000039.1 GCA_021808815.1 Pseudomonadota bacterium | reverse complement strand
CACGGAAAACTTCGTCCTTCCCTTCTCCCACGACGAGGTGGTACACGGCAAGAAATCCCTCCTCGACAAGATGCCGGGCGATACCTGGCAACGCTTTGCCAACCTGCGCCTGCTGCTGTGCTACCAGATGACCTCGCCGGGCAAGAAACTCAACTTCATGGGCAACGAATTCGCCCACGGCCGCGAGTGGCAGGTCAAGTCAGGCCTGGACTGGGGCCTGCTGGAACTGCATTGGCATCGCGGCGTGCAACAGCTCTGCCGCGACCTGAACCGGCTCTACCGTGAACGTCCGGCACTGCATGAACTGGATTTCGCGGCGGAAGGGTTTTACTGGCTGGACTGCAACGATGCCGACCATTCCATCCTGAGCTACGTGCGCCAGGGACGCTCCGGCGAACCCCTGGTGGTGGTCCTCAATCTCACCCCTGTGCCGCGCTCCGGCTATCGCCTGGGCGTGCCCCTGTCCGGGAATTACCGGGAAGCGGTCAATACGGATTCCTCTTTCTACGCCGGCAGCAACCTGGGCAACCCTGGACACCTGACTGCCTCCGACACCCCCTGGCACAACCAACCCTGTAGCCTCACCCTGACGCTTCCGCCGCTGGCGGCCCTGATCCTGGAGCACTGCTGACATGTCCACCCTGACCCTCTCCCCTGCCTGGCAAGCCCTGGCCCACCACTACCCCACCCTGGCTTCCCGCCATCTGCGCGACCTGTTCGCGGACGATCCGGATCGCTTCAAACGCTTTTCCCTGCAAGCGGGTCCGCTGTTCCTCGACTACTCGAAAAACCGCATCACGGAAGAAACCCTCACGCTGCTGCTGGCGCTCGCGCGGCAAGCCGACCTGCCCGGCGCCATCGAACACCTGTTCGCTGGGGAAAAGGTCAATGTAACCGAGCACCGTGCCGCCCTGCACATGGCCCTGCGCAACCCGGGCCCGGACCCCATGGCAGCGGATGGCCGTGACGTGATGCCGGAAGTACGCCGGGTGCTCGCGCACATGCGGCGTTTCTCCGAAGCGGTGCGCCGGGGCGCCTGGCAAGGTTACACGGGGCTGCCCATGACCGATGTGGTGCACATCGGCATCGGCGGCTCGGACCTGGGCCCGGCAATGGTCACGCGGGCCCTCGATGCCGATTGCGACAGCGTGCGCGTGCATTTCGTCTCGAACGTGGACGGTGCCGACCTGGGGAGAACCCTGCAAAGGCTCCGGCCGGAACAGACCCTGTTCATCATTGCCTCCAAGACCTTCACCACCCAGGAAACCCTGCTCAATGCCCACTCGGCCCGCGACTGGTTCCTCGCGCAGGCGCGGGATACGGCCCACGTGGCCCGCCATTTCGTGGCCGTGTCGACGAACGCCGATGCTGTGTCCCGTTTCGGGATCGATCCGGAGAACATGTTCGAATTCTGGGACTGGGTGGGAGGACGCTATTCCCTCTGGTCCGCCATCGGGCTGCCCATTGCACTTGCCGTCGGCATGGAGCGCTTCGAGGCACTCCTCGCCGGGGCACACGCCCTGGACCTGCACTTCCGCCACAGCCCGCTGGAGCGCAATATGCCCGTGCTGCTGGGCCTGATCGGCATCTGGTACGTCAATTTCTTTGGGGCCCAAACCCACGCCCTGCTGCCCTACGATCAGGGCCTGGTGCATTTCGTGAGCCACATCCAGCAGGTGGCCATGGAAAGCAATGGTAAAGGGGTCACGCGCCGCGGGGAGCCCGTGGATTACGCCACCTGCCCCGTCATCTGGGGTGGTCCGGGCACCAACGGGCAACACGCCTATTTCCAGCTGCTGCACCAAGGCACGCCCTTCGTGCCTGCCGATTTCCTGGCGCCCATCACTTCCCGCATGCCCCTCGGGGACCATCACCGGGTGCTCCTCTCCAACTTCCTTGCCCAGCCCGAAGCGCTCCTGCAGGGCAAGACCACCGCGGAAGCCCGGGCTGAGCTGCTCCAGACCGGCCTGCAGGGCAGCGCCCTGGAGCAGCTGCTGCCCCACAAATGCTTCCCGGGTAACCGGCCCAGCAGCACCCTGATGTTCCAACAGCTCGATCCCCATACCCTGGGGGCCCTGATCGCCCTCTACGAGCACCGCACCTTCGTGCAAAGCGTGATCTGGGACATCAACGCCTTCGATCAGTGGGGAGTGGAGCTGGGCAAGGCGCTGGCACGCAACCTGCTCCCGGAACTGTCCGGTCAGCCCCCACAGCACCCGCACGATGCCTCCACCGCCGGGCTGATCCGCCACGTCACGGAGCGCCTGCAGTCCCCTGAGGGCAGCTCATGAAATTGCTGTTCGTCACCTCGGAAATGCATCCTCTGGCCAAGACCGGCGGATTGGGTGACGTGAGCCACGCCCTACCCCTTGCCCTGCACCATGAGGGCCTGGACGTACGCGTGCTGCTGCCAGGGTATCGCAGTGTGCTTTCCCAGCTGAAGCAGGTCGAACCCGTGTGCACTCTCGACGCGCTCGCCGCCCTGCAACCCCAGGCACGCCTCCTGTCGGCGCAGTTGCCCGGAACCCGCCTACCCCTGTTCGTGCTCGACTGCCCTGCGTTGTACGACCGCCCCGGCACACCCTACCAAAGCCCCGCAGGCGAGGACTGGGAAGACAACCCCCAGCGCTTCGGCGTCCTGTGCCACGCGGCTGCCTGGCTCGGCGGGCCGCGGAGCACCCTTCCCTGGCATCCTGACGTGGTCCACTGCAACGACTGGCAGGCCGGCCTCGTCCCGGCTCTGTTCAAGCTGCAGGAAGGGAGCGGGGCACGCACCGTGACCACGATCCATAACCTGGCATTCCAGGGCAACTTCGACCCGGCCTGGGTTTCCCGCCTGGAACTGCCCGCCTACAGCTTTCACATGCACGGGGTCGAGTTCTATGGCCGCCTCTCCTTCCTCAAGGCGGGCATCAACTATGCGGACAAGATCACCACCGTCAGCCCGCGTTACGCCCAGGAAATCCAGACCCCGGCCTTCGGGTGCGGCCTCGAAGGCCTGTTGCAGCATCGCCGCGGCGACCTCTCCGGCATCCTCAACGGCATCGACAGCGCCTGGAACCCCGGGCGCGACCCCGCTCTGCCCGCCCGCTTCGATGCCCGCCACCTGATCCCTGGCAAAGCGCAAAACAAGGCTCTGCTGCAACGGGCACTTGGGTTGAAACAGGATCCGGCGGTGCCGCTGCTTGGCATGGTGACCCGGCTCACCTACCAGAAGGGGATCGACCTCCTGCTTGAGGCCCTGCCGGAGCTGATGCGCCTGCCCCTGCAGCTCGCCATCCTGGGCAGCGGGGAAGCGGAAATGGAACGGCGGCTGCTGACCGCCGGCACGACCTACCCGGCCCGCCTCTCGGTCACACGGGCCTTCGATGAAAACCTGTCCCACCGCATCATTGCTGGCAGCGACCTGTTCCTGATGCCTTCGCGTTTCGAACCCTGCGGGCTCGCCCAGATGTATGCCATGGCCTACGGCACGCCGCCCGTGGCCCGCAGCACGGGCGGACTCGCCGATACCATCACGGATTGCACGCCCGAAACCCTCTCCGACAAAACAGCCACCGGGTTCCTGTTCGAGAATCCCGACGCGGCAGCCCTCGTCACTGCGGTACGGCGCGCACTGGAAACCTACGCGGTAAAGAAATCCTGGCGTCCCCTGCAGCGCAGCGGCATGACCCGGGATTTCAGCTGGTCCCGGGCCGCCCGCCAGTACTTGCAGGTCTACCAGACGTTGTAGAGGGCCTGAGCCCCCGCCTCAAAGCCAGGTCATGAGCCCTGTTTCGAAGGGGTGGGTCAGGGCCGGGTGGCAGGGATATACACGGATGTGGTAGTCGAGCTGGCCGCACAGTTCGGGTTGCAAATCCAGCGCGAACAGGTACTCGCCCTCGCTCCCCTCGGAGCCGCGGCTTTCCAGCTTGAAACCCGAATACTCGGCCTGCCCCAGCCGGTCCGGGGAACGGTTGAGCAGGAGTTCCACGCACACGTCACTGGTCTGGAGCCCGCCTAGCGACACGGCCACCGCCACGTGCATGCTCGAACCGAACTGCAGGTGACGCACCGGGCTGTCCAGGCGATGGAGCTTCACGTTGGGCCAAGCCTCCCGCACGCGCGCTTTCCAGCTCGCCACGGCACGTGCCAGCGCGTGCTGGTTTTCCCGGTAGCGCTCACCCTGACGGATGGCCGGCAGGTAAAAGCGTTCCTGGTATTCGTCCAGCATGCGCCCGGTATTGAACTGGGTGAGGGTGCTGGCCATGGCCGCCTTCGATTTGGCCACCCAACCCGAGGAGAACCCGAATTTGCCGCGATCGTAGTACAGCGGCACCACCTGATCCTGGATGATTTCATACAGGGTACGCGCGTCCTCCTGGTTGCGTCGGCTCTCGTCCAGGTAGTCGGGGGCAGGACGGATGGCCCAGCCGTTCTTGCCGTCGTAGCCCTCCCCCCACCAGCCATCCAGAACGCTCAGGTTGAGGGTGCCGTTGATGCCTGCCTTCATGCCTGAGGTCCCACTCGCTTCCATGGGGTAGAGCGGCGTATTGAGCCACACATCCACGCCTGCCACGAGGCGCCTGGCCAGTCCCATGTCATAGTTTTCCAGCAGGAGGATCTTGTCCTGGAATTCCGGCATGTTGGAGATGGCATGGATGCGCCGGATCATGTCCTGTCCCGGTTGGTCCGCCGGATGGGCTTTCCCGGCAAAAATGAAGAGCACCGGGCATTTGGGGTTCAGCACGATCTGGCGCAACCAGTCGAGGTGGGTGAACAGGAGGTCGGCCCGCTTGTAGGTGGCGAAACGCCGCGCAAAACCGATGGTGAGCACATTGGGATCGTGCAGGTCGGCCTGCTTGAGCATGCGCTCCAGGTGGGCATCGTTACCCAGGTTGCGGTAATGCTGCACCGCTATGCGCTCGCGCACCGCGTACAGCATCTGGGATTTGAGGGACTGGCGCACGCTCCAGTAGAGGTGGTCGGGAATGTCGCCCACGCTGTTCCAGAAGGTGCGGTCCGAAAGGCGGTTGCGCCATTCGCCACCGATGAAGCGGTCGAACAGGTCCATCCATTCCCGCGCGAGGAACGTGGGCACGTGGACCGCATTGGTCACATAACGGATGGGGTTTTCTTGCACGGGAATCTGGGGCCAGAAACCGGCGCAGATACGCGCGCTCACGTCGCCATGGATGCGCGACACGCCATTCTGGTGGCGCGAGCCGCGCACTGCCAGCGCCGTCATGTTGAATTCGGATTCGCCGTTGCCGGGGTCGTTGCCCAGGGCCAGCAGCCCTGCCATGTCGAGCCCCAGCGCCTGGTCCATCCCCGCAAAATAACGCGCCACCATGTCCCGATCGAAATGGTCATGGCCCGCCGGCACCGGCGTGTGGGTGGTGAAGACCGTGTTGGCCGCCACGGCTTCCAGGGCCGTGGAATAATCCGCGCTGGTCTCGGCCACGAGGTTGCGGATGCGTTCCAGCACCAGGAAAGCTGCATGCCCCTCGTTGATGTGCCACACCGTGGGCTGCAACCCCAGGCGCGACAGGGCCCGCACGCCGCCCACCCCCAGGACGATTTCCTGCTCGATGCGGATCTTGCGATCCCCGCCATACAGGCGGTGGGTGATCTCCCGGTCTTCCGGCTGGTTTTCCGGCAGGTCCGTGTCCAGCAGGTAGATTTTCACGTTGCCTACCCGGGACCACCATACCTTGACCTGCACCGGACGCTGGGCCAGCTCCACGGTCACGCGCACTTCCCGGCCCTGGTCGTCCAGGGCAGGACGCACGGGTAATTCATTGAATTCGGAATCGGCATTGATGGAGACCTGGTTGCCTTCGCGATCGATGTTCTGGGTGAAGTAACCCTGGCGATACAGCAGTCCCACCCCCACGAACGGCAGACCGATATCGCTTGCCGCCTTGCAATGGTCGCCCGCCAGGATACCCAGCCCGCCCGAATAGATGGGGAAGCTTTCATGGAAGCCAAACTCGGCGCAGAAATAGGCCACCAGCTGCTGTGGTCCCAGTTTGGGGGAGCGGCGCATGGCTTCGTTGTGATAGGTGTCGAAGGCCGACAGCACCCGGTGGTAAGCCGTCAGAAAAGCCTGGTCTTCGGCCGCTTCGGTCAGGTGCCGCTCGTCGATGCGGCGCAGGAAGCGGATCGGGTTGGAGCCCACCTGATCCCAGAGGCGGGGATGGAGGCGCGCAAACAAGGTGCGGGTGGGACGATCCCAGCTGTACCAGAGGTTGTTGGCCAGCTCTTCCAGTCTTGAAAGCTTTGCGGGGATTTTTGGGCTGGTCTCCACCACGAAACGCGTGCCCGGCAGATGGCCGTTTTCCATTCGATGTCCTGATCTTGATGAATTTCAACGCATTATAGCGTCTGGGGGAGCATTGCCTCCAGTGCCAGTGGTTTCATGCGGTATTCGATCAGGACACCCTTGCGGGCACGCGCCCCCGCATGGCGCCGCAGGGCACTGCCTGAAAGCTCGGCCACTACCGGGGTTCCTGCACGGTTGGATCCGTGGACGACCAGACCCTCGCGACCAAACAGGCAGGCCGCCAGGAGCTTCTCGCCCCGGTCGAGTCCCATCAGGAGGATCCCGCGGCCCCGCGCCATTTCGCGCAATTCCGCGCGTTCGAACACCAGCAGGCGCCCCTTTTCCGACAAGGCGGCCACATGGGTGAAATGCGGCAGGTCACGCATGGGTGGCAGGGGCATTTCGCCTGTCTCCAGAGTCATGAAGGCCTTGCCGCCCTTGATGCGGGAGAGCAGATCCTCTCCACCCACCAGGAATCCTGCCCCACCGGAACCCGCCACCAGGAATCTGTCCTCGGGTCCCACGGCCACGGCCTGGCAGACGCGCGCCCCGGTTTGCACCTCGATCAGGGTCGTGACCGGGATGCCGTCGCCGCGGCCTCCGGGAACCTCCGAAGCTTTGATGGAATAGGCACGGCCCAGGGTATCGAGCACGGCGATGGCGTGGATGGTGCGGGTTTCCATCACGGCCAGCGGCCCGTCATCCGCCTTGTAGCCAAACTGGGTGGCATCGAGCTGGTGCCCCTGGCGCGCACGGATCCACCCATGGCGCGACAGGGTGATGGTCACCGGCTCATCCAGCACAGAAGGGACTGGCACCGCCACTTCGCTTTCCTCGATGAGGGTGCGCCGCGCGTCGCCATAGAGCTTGACGTCGGCTTCGACTTCGGTGCAGATCAGCTCGGTCTGCGCCTCGCGATGTTCCAGGAGGTGCCGAAGGGAACGCTGTTCTGCCGCAAGGGCTTTCAGTTCCTGCCCGATCTTGATGCCTTCCAGTCGCGCCAGTTGCCGCAACCGGATCTCCAGGATGTCCTCGGCCTGTACCGCGCTCAGGCCAAACTGCGCCATGAGGGCAGCCTTGGGCTCGTCCGACTCGCGAATGACCTGGATCACCGCATCGATCTGCAGCAACGCCAGCTGACGCCCTTCCAGGATATGGATGCGCCGCTCCACCTCGTTCAAACGATGCCGGGTACGACGCAACACGGTTTCGTAACGGAAATCGATCCATTCCACCAGCAGGGTGCGCAGGTCCTTCTGGCGCGGTCGTCCGTCGCGCCCCAGCAGCACCAGGTTGATGGGCAGGTTCGATTCCAGGCGGGTATGGGTCAGGAGCAGGTTCACGAATTCCTGGGGATCCTGGCGGTTCGACTTGGGTTCGAAGACCAGACGTACCGGAGAACTCTTGTCGGATTCGTCGCGCACCTGATCCAGCACGCCCAGCATCAGCGCCTTGAGGTTGGCCTGTTCGGGCGAGAGGGATTTCTTTCCTTCGCGGGGGCGGGGATTGGTAGCCTTCTCCACGTCCTCCAGGACTTCACGGGCCGAGACCCCGTAGGGCAATTCGGTCACCACGATGCGCCACTGGCCCCGTGCCAGCTCTTCCACGCTCCAGCGTGCCCGGGTTTTCAGGCTGCCCCGCCCGGTGGCATAGGCGGCCGCAATGTCTTCCGGGGAAGAGATGATCTGGCCGCCCCCGGGCAGGTCGGGACCCTTGATGATCTTGAGCAGGCGGGCGAGGCTCAGGTCGGGATTGCGCAGGAGGGCCACCACCGCCTTGCCCACTTCACCCAGGTGGTGGGAAGGGATTTCCGTGGCCATGCCCACCCCGATGCCCGTGGCGCCGTTGAGGAGCAGCATGGGCAGGCGTGCCGGCAACAGCCGGGGTTCCTGGAACGAGCCGTCATAGTTGGGCCCGAAATCCACCGTATCCCGGTCGATTTCGGACAGGAGCAGTTCGGCCACCGGGGTCAGGCGGCATTCGGTGTAACGCATGGCGGCCGCCCCATCCCCATCGCGGCTGCCAAAATTGCCCTGGCCATCGATCAGGGGATAGCGCAGGGTGAACTCCTGGGCTTGGCGCACCAGAGCTTCATAGGCTGCGGCATCGCCGTGGGGATGATACTTGCCGATCACGTCGCCCACCACCCGAGCCGATTTCACGTGGCGCGCGGGACGATACAGGCCAAGTTCGTGCATGGCATAGAGGATGCGCCGCTGCACCGGTTTCTGGCCGTCGGAAACGTCCGGCAGTGCGCGCCCCATGACCACGCTCATGGCATATTCGAGATAGCTGCGCTCCACGAAGACCGACAGCTCGAGGGCGTCCTCGCCATTCCGGAGGCCTTCGCGGGAAAACAGGTCGCCGCTGGCGGAGGCAGGAGGCGTTCCGGATTTCGCCATCACACGTCCACCTCCACGTCGGTGCCGTGCTGTTCCATCCATTCACGCCGGGCCGCCGCTTCACCCTTGCCCATGAGTCGTGAAAACACCGTAAGGGCCTCGCTCCTGTCCTGCGACAGCAGGCGCACCGGCAACACGCGCCGGGTATCGGGGTTCATGGTGGTCTCCCACAACTGTTCCGGGTTCATTTCCCCCAGTCCCTTGAATCGCCCCACGCTCCAGCTGCCCGTGCGCAGCCCTTCCTTGTGCAGCCGATCCTCCAGGGCGGAGAGTTCGCCCTCGTCCAGGGCATACAGCTTGCGGGCCGGGCGTTTGCCATGGGGAGGCACATCAATGCGGAACAGGGGGGGGCTCGCCACGCACACATGGCCGGCAGCGATGAGTGCCGGGAAGTGCATGAAAAACAGGGTGAGCAACAACACCTTGATGTGGCTGCCGTCCACGTCCGCGTCCGACATGATGATGACGCGGTCGTAACGCCGGCCGGCCAGGTCGGGGGCGTCCTCCGGCCCATGGGGATCGACTCCGATGGCCACCGCAATGTCATGGATCTCGGTGTTGGCAAACAGGCGGTCCCGATCCACCTCGAAGGTGTTCAGCACCTTGCCGCGCAAGGGCAGGATCGCCTGGGTGTTCTTGTTGCGCGCAAGCTTGGCCGAACCGCCGGCGGAATCCCCCTCCACCAGGAAAAGTTCGCGTTCGGCCACGTCGTCCGATTCGCAATCCGTGAGTTTTCCCGGAAGCACGGCGACGCCGCTGCCCTTGCGCTTTTCCACCTTCTGGCTGGATTTCATGCGCGACATGGCCTGGCGGATCACCACGTCGGCGATCTTCCGCCCCCATTCCGCATGGGTATTGAGCCACACTTCGAAGGGGTCGCGCAGCATGGCCGAAACCAGCTTGAGCGCGTCCCGGCTGGTGAGTTTTTCCTTGGTCTGGCCCTGGAACTGCGGATCCAGGATGCGGGCGGAGAGCACGTAGTGCAGGCGGGCCGACACGTCCTCCATTTGCAGCCGGACGCCGCGGGGCAACAGGTTGTGGTGGTCGATGAACGATTTGATCGCCTCGAAGGCCCCACTGCGCAAGCCGGCTTCGTGGGTGCCTCCCGCTGCCGTGGGAATCAGGTTGACATAGGATTCGCCCTGCCCCGTTCCCTCCTCGATCCAGGCAAAGGCCCAGGCCACACCTTCCCCTTCGGCAAAGCTGTCCGAATCGGAACGGCCATCCACGTAGCGTTCACCGGAAAACACCGGCACCACCGGTTCCTGGTGGTCCGTCAGTTCGTCCAGATAGCCCTTGAGGCCGTCGGGATAGTGCCAGGTGCGGGTGGGGTGGACCTTGTCCCGCTCCACGTGCAGCACCACATTGACCCCGGGCAGCAACACCGCCTTGGCGCGCAGCACCCGTTCGAGTTCCTGCAGGGACACGTGGGGCGCATCGAAATAACGCGGGTCGGGCATGGCCCGCACCAGGGTACCGGTGTCGCGCGCCGGGCAACTGCCCACGACCTTGAGCTTCTCCACCACGTCGCCGTGGCCGAAGACGATGCGATGGATCTTGCCGTCACGCTTCACGGTCACTTCCAGACGCGTGGAGAGGGCGTTGGTGACCGACACCCCCACACCATGCAACCCCCCGGAAAACGCGTAGGCACCTGCTCCGCCGGTCTTGTCGAACTTGCCGCCCGCATGCAGGCGGGTGAACACCAGCTGGACCGTGGGCTCCTTTTCCTCCGGATGCAGCCCCACCGGAATGCCGCGCCCGTCATCCTCCACGCTCACCGACCCGTCCTCGTGCAAAGTCACGGCGATGCGCGTGGCAAACCCGCCCAGCGCCTCATCCGCAGCGTTGTCGATCACTTCCTGGATGATGTGGGTGGGATCCTGGGTCCGGGTATACATCCCGGGGCGTTCCTTGACGGGCTCAAGACCCTTCAGGACACGAATGCTGGATTCAATATAACGACTTTGCGCCAAAACCGGTTCCTTGCGGTGCCATAATGCAGGCAGGATCATCGCATCATTTGCAGACGAACGCCAAGTATCGCAACCCGATCATGACCGGCATTTATGACATTCTGATCATCGGCAGTGGTTTTTCCGGACTGGCCATGGGACACCGACTGTTGCAGGAAGGACGGCGGGATTTCCTCATCCTGGAACGGGACGGCCAGCTGGGCGGCACCTGGCGCGACAACCGTTATCCCGGTTGTGCCTGTGACGTGCCCTCCCACCTGTATTCCCTTTCGGGCTTCCCCAAGCCCGACTGGCCGCGCCGTTATGCCACCCACGACCAAATATGGCATTACCTCGAGCACCTGGGACAGGCACTCCTGACGCACCTGCGCTTCGGTGCAGAGGTGCAGGAAGCCCGGTTCAATGAATCCGACGCCTGCTGGCATGTCCTGCTGGCAGGAGGCGAGACCCTGCGCGCACGGATCCTGGTGGCCGGGCTGGGTCCGCTCAACCGCCCCGCCCTGCCCGACATTGCGGGGCTCGACCGCTTTGCCGGGCCCTGTTTCCACACCATGCACTGGCCGCGGGAACTGTCGCTGGAAGGGCGGCGCGTGGCCATCATCGGCACCGGAGCCTCGGCCATTCAGATCGTGTCAGCCATCGCGTCCCGGGTATCCCACCTCACCGTGTTCCAACGCTCGGCGCCCTGGGTCGTGCCCAAGGGCGACCGTCCCTACACGGCACTGGCACAGCAGGCCTTCCGCCGCATTCCCGGCTGGCAGCGCCTCTACCGCGCCCAGCTGTACGCCTTCCAGGAATTGCGCGGGCTCGCCTTCCTGTACCCCGCCCTCATGCGCGTGGTCGCGCACTTCGCGAAACGCCGGCTCGCGCGCACGATCCCTGACCCTACCCTGCGCACCCAGCTCACGCCCACCCATGTCATGGGCTGCAAGCGCATCCTGCTGTCCGACGACTACCATGACACCCTGCAACGACCGAACGTGACCCTCGTCACGGATCCCCTCCGGCAGGTCACGCCGGAGGGCCTGGTCACCGAGGGAGGACAAGTCCATGCCGCCGACGTGCTGGTGCTGGCCACGGGATACCAGCACGCCCTGATCCCGGAATCTCCCCGCATTCATGGGCAGGGAGGGGTGACGCTGCAGGAGCTCTGGGCCGGGCGGCGCTCGGCCTATCTGGGCACGGCCGTGGCCCGCATGCCCAATTTCTTCCTGCTGGGGGGACCCAACACGGGATTGGGGCATAACTCCGTGCTGTTCATGATGGAAGCCCAGGTGCACTGGATCCTCCAGGCCCTGAAAGCCATGGACCGCGCCGGAGCCAGAACTTTATGCGTCTCCGATGCGTCATATCGCCACATGGAAACCGAAATGTCCCGACGGTCCCGCAGCACCGTATGGCAATCGGGCTGCCGCAGCTGGTATCTTGACGCCCAAGGGGCGAACACGGCACTCTGGCCTGGTCTGTCGGCCGAATTCTGGCTCCGTACCCGTCGGTTCAATTCCCGCCACTTCATCCTGGAGACCCATGACCACCCCATCGCCACAGACCCTGGACGCTACTGCGCTGGCCCACCGCCTGCAGCGTCGGGACCTCACGGCTGAAGCCCTCCTGCGCGACTGCCTGGAGCGCATCGCGCAACGCGAGCCGGTGGTGCACGCCTGGGCCTGGCTCGACCCCGATGCGGCGCTCGCACAAGCCCGGCGCCTGGACCGCGGCCCCCTCTTGGGCCTGCTGCACGGCCTGCCGGTGGGCGTGAAGGACCTCATGGACACAGAGGACATGCCCACGGCTTACGGCTCACCCCTCTATGCCGGATACCGGCCGCAGCGGGATGCCGCCACTGTGGCCCTGGCCCGCGCCCAGGGGGCCGTTTTCCCGGGAAAAACCGTGACCACGGAATTCGCCGTGTTCCATCCCGGCCCCACCACCAATCCCCACAATCCGGCGCACACCCCGGGCGGTTCTTCCAGCGGTTCGGCCGCCGCTGTGGCGGATCGCATGGTTCCCCTGGCCTTTGCCACCCAGACCGGCGGCTCCATCATCCGCCCGGCCGCCTATTGCGGCATCGTGGGATACAAGCCGAGCTTCAACACGCTGCCGCGCCAGGGCGTCAAAGCCCTGTCGGACCACCTCGACACCATCGGGTCGCTGGCACGCACCGTGCGCGATGCCGCCCTGCTGGCTGCCGCCGCGAGCGGGTTCCACGACCTGGTGCTGGAGGACCCGCAGCCCCTCGTCCCCCGGGTGGGGCTGTGCCGCACCTGGGAATGGGACCATTGCGAGGCGGCACAGCAGCAGGCACTCCTCGGTGCAGGGGAACGCCTCGCCCGCGCCGGATGGCCCGTCATGCCCCTGGACCTGCCGGAAGCCTTTGCCAGCCTGGCCGCGGCCCAGTACACGGTCATGCTGCGTCAGCAGTACCAGTCCCTCAGCGTGGAACGCCTGGGCCACTGGGAAGCCCTGAGCCCCAACCTGCAGGACATCCTGGCACAGGGGGAAGCCATCACAGACGCAGCCCACTGGCAAGCCATCGCCCGGATTGCCCACTGCAAGGCCTTGTTCCGTGACGTGATGCGCACGGTGGACGTGCTCCTCGTGCCCAGCGTCACGGGCGAGGCACCCAAGGGGCTCGCTTCCACCGGCAGTCCCCTCCTCAACCGCATCTGGACAGCCTTGCACGGCCCCGCGCTGACGCTGCCATTCGGTCGCGGTCCCCAGGGCCTGCCCACTGCCGTCACCGTGGCGGGCCTCGAAGGCAGCGACAGGACCTTCCTGCAAGCAGCACAGGCCATCGAAGCCCAACTGGGAGAGCCCTACAATGACTGACGCTCCCCAACCCGCCCTCTACCTCGGCATGGACCTCAAAACCTGTTTCTGATGGCCTGGCGCAAACCTTTCCTGTTCGTCCTGGCCCTCCTTCCCCTTGCCTGGCTCGTGAAGAAGGACCTGACCGAACCCCTGCTGTACGGGGCAGGGTTGGCGATATTGCTGGCATTCCGCTGGCCATTTGCGCACAATGCCTTCCCAGGACTCAAACGCCCTACACCATGAAACCGTTCCTGCTGTTCACCCTGACGCTGTTGATTGTGCTGGTCACTGCGGTCACCCTGGCCCACCAGGGCAACGAACATGCTGTGCAGGGCCCCCACGGTTTTGAAAACCGTTATCTGCACTCCAGCAGCCGCGGCAGTTTCCTGCAATGGCAGCTGGAACGCCTGTGGGATGGGTTGCCCCATCCTCCCCATGCAGCCCTGGCCACCGTCCCACCGGACCTCACCACCCTGCAGCATCCCGGGAACCGGGTCACCGTCACCTGGATCGGACACGCCACCGTGTTGCTGCAGCTGGATGGCCTCAACGTGCTCACCGACCCCATGTTCTCCGACTACGCGAGCCCCCTGCCCCCCTTCGGTCCCAAACGCCACCAACCCCCGGGAGTCTCCCTGGCGCAGTTGCCCCACGTGGACGTGGTGCTGATCTCCCACAACCACTATGACCACATGGACCTGGACAGCCTCCGGGCACTGGCTCGCCAGAAGGGTGGCCCGCCCCTGTTCCTGGTGCCGCTGGGCAACGCAGCGTGGTTCCGGGACAACCTGCCGGAGCTTGCGCAGGCGGGGGAACAACGCCGGGTGCACGCCATGGACTGGGGAGATGACGTCCACGTGCCGGCCCCCCATGGCGACCTCGTTTTCCATTTCGAAGCCGTGCAGCACTGGTCTGCGCGCACCCTGTGGGATCGCAATGAAACCCTGTGGGGAAGCTGGGTCCTGATCCATCCGGCTTTCAGGTTCTGGTTTTCCGGGGATCTGGGCTATTCACCGGACACGGCCGACATCGGCAGGAAATACGGCGGCTTTGACCTGGCCGCCATTGCCATCGGTGCCTATGCGCCGCGCTGGTTCATGGCGCCCTACCACCTGGATCCCGCGGAAGCCGTGCGCGTCATGCAGGAGGTGGGGGCGCGCCAGGCCCTGGCCATCCATTGGGGCACGTTCCAGTTGAGCGACGAGCCCCTGGACCAGCCCCCCATCGACCTCGCGCAGGCACTGAAGGAACAGCAGGTGGCCCCGGATCGCTTCCTGGTGTTCCGCCATGGTGAAACCCGCACGGTGGGTGTCGTCGATAAGTCTCCACCAGCACCTT
>JAKBAT010000038.1 GCA_021808815.1 Pseudomonadota bacterium | reverse complement strand
CAACGCCTCCCTGCATGATCAAATTCAGGCGATTCTGGTAGACGCTGAAATGCCTGAAATGGACGGTTACGTGCTGACGCAACATATCAAGTCCGACCCGCGATTTGACGGTATCCCTGTGGTCATGCACTCTTCCCTTTCATCGCAGGCGAACCGGGCCATGGGCAATCGGGTGGGTGTGGATCACTACGTGGCAAAATTTGATGCCGTTATGCTTTCGGAAACCCTGCGACCTTTGCTGGTTTTGTAGCGTTTTCAAGTGGAGACAGACAGCGTGGTGGATGCAAACATGAAGTTTCTGGTGGTGGATGATTTCTCCACCATGCGCAGAATAGTTCGCAACCTATTGAAAGAATTAGGATTTACAAATGTTCATGAAGCCGAGGACGGGGCTGACGCATTGCAAAAGCTTGATGGCGGGCAATTTGATTTTGTGGTTTCGGATTGGAACATGCCCAACATGACCGGCATTGAACTATTGCGCAAGATTCGATCGGATCCGACACTCAAGCAATTGCCGGTTCTGATGATCACTGCCGAGGCAAAAAAGGAAAACATTATTGAAGCCGCACAAGCCGGGGCCAGCGGATATATCGTTAAACCCTTTACTGCTGCCACCCTGGACGAAAAACTGAAGAAGATTTTTCAAAACATGCAGAAGTGAGCTGGATAATGACTTCAAACCCTGCAGACAGTCAGGATAGCGAAAGCCTGGAAGCCTTGTTCGATAGCATCATTGCTTCCAACCAGGGCGGCGCGAGCGGGGGGGCCCCCCCGCCTCAGTCTGCCACGGCCGCCCAGGACAAGGTATTCAACCAACTGGGGCAAATGACCCGGGCGCTTCATGACAGCCTGCGCGAGCTTGGCCTCGACAAGAATATCGAATCGGTGGCTTCTTCCATTCCTGACGCAAGAGACCGTTTAAGCTACGTTGCCGTCATGACCCAGCAAGCCGCGGAACGCGTCCTGAATGCCACCGACGCAGCCCAGCCGATCCTTGCAAAAATTGAAACGGAGGCCCACCAATTGGCGACCGAGTGGCAGAAACTATACGACTGCCAGCTGACCGTGGAGCAGTTCAAGGCACTGGCCACCCGGACACATGCCTACCTCATGGAAGTCCCGAAACAAACCAGGGCCGCCCATCACCAGGTCATGGAAATCGTGATGGCCCAGGATTTCCAGGATCTCACGGGGCAGGTCATCAAGAAGATTGTTGAAGTCACCCAGCAGATGGAAAACCATCTGGTGTCTTTACTGGTGGAGAATGCGCCTTCTACCGCAAAAATCGACCACGGATTGCTCAGTGGCCCCGTCATCAACCCGCATGACAACCCGGAAGTCGTCACCAGCCAGGATCAGGTGGATGATCTTCTGGAAAGCCTGGGATTCTGAACATCATGAACGACTTTGCGGGCATGGAAGATCTGCTGCAGGATTTTTTGCACGAATCGTCAGACCTGCTTTCCGACGTGGACAGCAAACTGCTGGTCCTTGAACAATCGCCCAGTGACAATGGCCTTCTCAACGACATTTTCCGCGGTTTTCATACCATCAAGGGCGGTGCCGGGTTTCTGAACGCCCATGAACTGGTGACTCTGTGCCATTTGACCGAAAACCTGTTCGACCGTTTGCGCAATGGCCAGATGCAGCTCAGCGCTGAAATCATGGATGCCATCCTGGGGGCCACCAGTGAAATCAGGCACATGTTCGGAGCGCTCTCCCAAGGCGTCCAGCCCGCGTCTGCGCCCGCTGAGCTCACGGCATCGTTGCAGGCCGTGCTGGAAGGGAAACCCAGTCCGGGCATCCGAAGCAAACCCATGACCACACAACCCCAGGCACTGGACTGGAATCAGCTGTTCGAATCCATCACTGGGGTAGGCCCGGCCGGCAAGGGAAGCTCGGCCTCAGCATCGCAGAAACCCGCTGCTCCAGAGCCAGTGGAGCCCTCTCCCCAGGTCGATGTGGAACGCCTCAAAACCAGCGCATTCGGTCGGCGCGCCACGGATATCCCCGGCAGTAACGCCGCACCTTCAGGCCGGCGCGATGCGGAAAGCGCCAAGGAAAATACCATTCGGGTGGACACCGAACGCCTGGATCAGGTGCTGAATCTTTCTGGCGAAATCGGACTCACCAAGAACCGTCTCAACCAGCTCCGCACCGAAATCCTCCTGGGCACCACCGATCCCGGCACGCTGCGCGCATTGGATGAAGCCGTCAACCAACTGGACATGCTGGTCGTCAGCCTGCAGAACTCGGTCATGAAAACCCGCATGCAGCCGATTGGCCGCCTCTTCAAGAAATTCCCAAGGCTTGCGCGGGACCTGGCCCGCCAACTGGGCAAGGAGGTGGAACTGGTGCTGGTGGGAGAAGAGACGGAAATCGACAAGACCATGATCGAGGATCTTAACGACCCGCTCGTTCATTTGATTCGCAATGCCGTGGATCACGGTGTGGAGGAACCCCACCATCGGCTTGCCGCCAGCAAGCCGGAAAGAAGCCTGATACACCTGCAGGCACGCCAGGTGGGAGATCACATCATCATCACTATCGACGATGATGGCAAGGGCATGCATCCTGATACCATCCGGACCAAGGCCATCGAAAAAGGCCTCATCACACCGGAAGTCGCCAACAATCTGGATGAAGCCCAATGCCTGGAACTGATTTTCCTGCCGGGTTTTTCCACCAAGGACCAGATATCCAGTGTTTCAGGTCGTGGCGTGGGCATGGATGTGGTCAAGACCAATATTCAGAAACTCAATGGCACCGTTTCCATTCGCTCCGAAGTGGGCAAAGGGACGGAACTCACCATTTCACTGCCCTTGACCCTGGCCATTCTGCCCGTGCTTCTCGTGCGCCTGGGTGACCAGTCCTTTGCCGTTCCGCTTTCCATGGTACGTGAAATCATTTCCGTCAAACCCGATCTCCTGCAACACGTGGGTGGAAAAGCCAATATTGTGGTCCGTGGCGAAGTGCTTCCAGTGATTTCCCTGGCTGAAATGATCGGCTGGGACAAATCCAACTCTCAGGTAGGCGTGCTCATGCATGTGGACAACCACAGTTTCATTCTGTCCGTGGATGGTTTCGATGGGCACGACGACGTGGTCATCAAGTCCATGGACACCTTCCGGCCCAAGGGAGTCGCGGGGGTGACCATGTCCAGCGATGGCGAAATCGTCCTGATCCTCGACATCAAGGAAGTCCTGGGCGCAGCCCCGTCCTTAGCGGCCTGATGTCCCAGCCCCTGATTCCCGGTTTTTCCTTTCTTCCATCTGCTTCCGTAACTGCACGCAAGGGTCTGGACGCTCTTCAGGATTGACCCAGATCACCTGGTCGAAATGGTTTTTCTGGTCTGGGCTGCCCTCGGCATTGCGTTCCAGAATCGCCACGGTCGTGACTTTTGATCCCGGATCCAGTGCATGCAGCCATACGGGCACGGCCAGATCCTTGCGCAAATGCCCATTGCCGGCCAGGAGGATCACGGGCAGGCCAGTGGCATGGTGCGCTGCCACCATCGCCTCTGCCATCTCATGATCACGGGTTTGCTGCGCCGCAACAAATTTTGGCAATTGGCTTTCCGGAAGTAGATTGCAGTGTCCCTCCTTCACTTCCTGCAGCAGTGCCTCCTGTTGCAGCGCACTCCATTGTGCCGGCAGTGCCGGGGGTGAGCGCGTACCACGGATTACCTCGGCCAGCTGGGCGCGTGAAAGATTGGTCGCCACGAGGGGCCAGTGCTGTTCCAGTGCCAGCGTCAATACCGGCTCGTACAAGGGCCATTTCCACCCCTTGAAATTGAATCCTCCCGCCAGCGCTACCGCATGCGCACTGTCTGGGGACCTTGGCCCTTGGTTTATCGCCTGGTCCAGCGCATCCTGATGCTCACGATCCAGCTGCTCCAGGGCCAGCGCCCAACGTTTTTTTCCCGCCAGCTCCCGTAGCCACTCCAGTCGCAGGGCATGACCCTCCCGGTTGTCGTGCACTTCACCCAGCAACACGTAATCGCTTGTCTGCACTTCGGGCGGCAAATCCTTTCCTGCAGGCGCCACGGCATGAACCTGGGCACAGTAGGCCAGGCCACACAACAGGGTCGCCAGGCCAATTTGGAATAGCGGCTTCATCACATTCAACCGGTTGTTTCGCTCTGTCGAATTCTAGCGGTAGGGACGGATTCCGGGAAAAAAAACGCCAGCTGTTTGAAGCAGCTGGCGTTTGATCGGAACAGGCGTTTCTTAGAAGCGGTAGTGCAAGCCTGCTGAAACACCCTGGATGTGACAGCCACCCCAGGTGGTGGGACCGGCACTGCTGTAGTCCGTGGCCGGATAGTTGGTCGAATCGTGGCAGTCTGTGGTGATGCCATGTCCGCCAGCGCCCTGGTCATAGTGGGCATTGCCGTGGTTGACTGTATCGGCATAGTTGAGATACCAGGACAACTGCTTGTCGATCTGGTGTTTGTAAGCCACGCTGTACATGTCAGCCGTATCATTGGTCATGTACGGGCTGTAGTTATGCTGGCCACCAGGGTCTCCAGGCGTAGCGCCGGCATGTCCCCACCCTAAATCCACTTCGCTTTTCTCGCCAAGCCGCTGGCTCAGGGCCAACCATGTGCCATCACGGCTACGTTCGTTCTGGAACTCGAGGTAGGCAGGAATGTCACGCCGCATACGTTCCACGGAGCCACTGACGGTCATGCCAAAATCGGTGATGTACTGCATGCCGAAGTTGAGGGCCCACTCGTTGGCGATATCCTGCGTGTAGGCGCCAAGAGGACCGGCTGTGTTGCTCCCCCCATTGAGGCCCGAGGTAATGTACGGTGACATATTAAGCCAGCCGGCAGGAGCGCCAGTAGGTCCGCTGGTTCCGCCAGCGTTGAAGTAATTCGTATATATCGGGTTATTGCTCCCGATACCATCACTGTTGCGGTTGACGCCTTTGTGAATTTCATAGCTGGCTTCCGCATAGAACTTCTGGCTTTCATAGGTGAAGGCCGTACTGAGGGCATCACCAAATCCGCCATCATCGCAGTTCATGGGCAGGTTACCGCTACCGGGCACATTGCCGCCATTACAATCAGGCGATCCGGCAGACTGGATCACATTGTCGTAAGCCCTGTTCTGGCCAGGGGAAAACAACACGTTGGCCTTGAAGCCGTTCATGTTGGGCGATTCATACCAGATGGAATGGTCCAGGCGGGTACCGAACTCCACCCGGTTGTCACCACCACTGTTCCCCATGACGGTGTGCATGCCACCAAGCATACCGGAGAAGGGATCCAACCGGTCCTGCGCTTTCTTGTAGGGGGCGAAAGTTTTACCAAACTTCAGGGCACCCCAGCTGCTCTCGCGCAAACCGATAAAGTTGTCGCCCGTTCCCAAGGTGCCTGACGCCGTATTTTTCTGCGCGGTATAGCTGGTGTTAAGGCCCGGCTGGTCCGTAAGGGCTACAGTTGCTTCAAACTGGTAAATGAACTTGGTGTCGCTATCGCCGATCTGGTGGTCACCACGGTAACCAAAACCGGACTTGTTCGTGGAAATCTGCGGCATCCAGCCCATGCGGCCGCAAGCTGTGGCCTGGCTATAGGTGTTCTGATTGCAAGGGCCGCTCTTGACCCCCTGCGGTCCTGAAAAGCCGCCACCCGGGGTCCAGTTGTAACCGGATGCCGTCATCCCGCCCATGCCTTTGGTGGTATCGTCCACCGACATGTCGATGACGCCATAAAATCCCTTCAGGAACTTGTCGATACGGCCATCATGCCCCCCAGCTCCAGAGGTGGTGACGGTTTTTTCAATCTGATCCTGCTTTTTCTCCTGGGAGTCCTGCTTTTTGGAAAGGTCTTCCACTTTCTTCATCAGAACGCGGATCTGGTCCTTCAACGCATCCACATCTCCGGTTGAATCTGCGTGGGCTGTCATGGGTAAAGAGACGGATGCTCCGATTGCCACGGCCAGTGCGAGTGGCCGAAGCTTGTTGCGTCTTGTCATGCTGTGTTCTCCTCAGGTTGGTGCGACGCTGACGATATTGCAAATCGAGCCGCTTTGGTATTCGTGGGTAAAAAGTACTAGTTGTCCCTGAAAAAGGCAAGGGAACAATGTCACATTTCGCTAACTTCTGTTGACACAAGTCAACAGTCTGCAAGATTTACAACACTTCGATACCACGAAAAAAAACCGGATGCTGTTGCATCCGGCTATCTTTAATCTATTAATTATGATCACTATAAACTACATACTTCAAGAACCCAGGATCTGGACCAGTTCTAAATTTGCACCAGAGGCACCGGAGCAGCTCTGAAACCGCCCTGACACACATGCCATGTGCCAGGGCTTGCAGGGAATTTACAGACTGAAGGTCAAGGACATCATGTAGCTTCTTTCGGGCAATACGTAATACAACGGGTTGCCGTTGAAGTCAGAGTTGATGGAAGTATAAAGACCGGAGCGGTTGAACAGGTTGTTCACCTGGAATCCCAGGCGGGTATTTTTTCCCAGATAGGCTTCAGGCTTGTACCCCAGATTGAGGTTGGTGATGGTGTACCCGCCGAAATACAACGGCGCCCCTGAAGCGCTGACATTGCTATAGTTGCCCCCCACCGATTTTGCGATCAGTGATCCATAAATGATCCGATCGTCGTAAATCACCCCAGCCGCTCCGGAAATGTGGGGAACGTTATTCAGCGGCGACACCCCTGAAGGCAATGTGTAGTTGTTGACCGCGTAGTTGGCGTAGAGGCTCAGGCTTTTCAGCAGGCGAAACGTGCCTTCGAATTCCTCGCCGCTATAGTCGATGTTGCTGACGGGCTGGTAACAGGTCGCGGCGCCACAGGGAACGGTGGCCGTCGTGTTGTACGTCAGGATCTTGTAGGCATCCGCGCCAAGAACCAGACGATTGTCGGACCAGCTGGTGCCAACCTGGTAGTTGGTCGTACTTTCGGGCTTGATGGTGGAAGGATCGACAGGCGGCGATTTTTGCAGGAGCTGTAATTTTGGCGCCAGAAAGCCTTGGGCGTACTGGGAATAGAAGGACCAGTGGTCATTCACGCCATAGCGCGCGGTCAATGCCGGCAGGAATTTCGCATAGTCGTGCGAGGACTCCGATCCCGGGTTATGACCGTTCAGAATCGGGAAATTCACGTCGCGAATGAACGAGGTGTACTTCACACCCGGGGTAATCGTCCATGAGGCCGTGGGCTTCCATTCGTACTGCACGTAGGGCTCCAGGGTGGTAATGACTTCGGAGCCAATGGTATCGATGTTATTCTGCAGCGGGTTGGCGTATCCGTTTCCGGCAGGGTAGTTGAATGCGCCATTCTGGGTCCAGTCGACTTCGTACAATGACTTGTCGTTGCTTTGGCGGTCAATCCACATTCCCATATCCAGCACGTCCCGATCGTACTCCTTGGAAAGACGCAGAATGTTTCCAAATGAACGGTAGTTGTTGTTCAGCACGTTACCCGGCACATCGTTGGGAAAACTGGTCAGGGTGTTCCCGTTCAGGAGAGTGGTGCCATTGGCGGTGTACTGCCCGATGCCATAGGCGCCTCCCAGTGCGCCACCGTTGAAGCCCTGATGGTAATAGGCGTAGGTGTACACCTTGTCGTCGATCTTCCAGGTCCCGAGGCGGGACTTGATGGCCAGATATTCGATGTCCGTCGTGATGTTGTCCTGGTTGTCGGCATAGAAATTCTGCTGTGCCGGATTGGAACTCAACCCATAGTTGTAGCCATTCTGCTGGAGCTGGTCCAGGGTCGTTCCATAGGAAACGTTTTGGTGGAGCTTGTTCCCCATGGCCAGGAAAGTGACCGTGGTTTCGTCTCCCAGCGGGCGCTCGAACTTCACCAGAATATTTTGTCGCCGCTGGCCGGCATCGGTCAGGAACCCGTCGGTCGTGAAGTTCTTGTAGCTGATATAGGCTTTCCCGTCCCCATAATTTTGCTGTACGCCGGTATCGAACTGGGCGCCGTAGAGCTTGGTATTCCAGGTGCCAAACGCCCCGAAAGGTGTCATCCCGGCAGTATTGGAGGGATTTTTGGAAGCAATCGCCACTGTTCCGCCAAAAGTGGCATACCCGATATTGCTGGCGTCTCCAGGGCCACGATCCACGACGATGTTGCCAATGTCCTGGTTCATGAAATAGGAAGTGGAGTGGTGGGTAAAGTCATTGGTATCCCCGATCGGAATCCCGTCGAAGGTGACATTGTACTGGCCATCCTGGAAGCCGCGAATGGTGATGTTCTGGGTTTCCATACCGCCCGGCCCATTGGGGTCCACGCTCATGACACTCGGAGCGATGGAGATGATGTCCGTGTAATTGGCGCCGGGAGCCGCATTCTGTTCGATGTAGTGCTGGTTGATGATGGATTGGGGCTCGGTGGCCGTCAGCGAAGGTTGGGTTGGGGCTTCGTAATTGGCATCACCTTGCTGGGGCTGAGAAGACTTGACTGTCCCCGTTCCGGCCGTCCCCACCGCACCCAAATCCACTGCCGTGTCAGCCAAAGCCATCTGGGCTCCCAGCAATGTCAGAACAGTGGCCACGGCCTGTGCCATGCCATGCTGCTTGAATCGTTTCGTGTTGCGCATTTCTGGACCCCCTAGGTCTAATCTGTGTTGGTGAAGACACCTTGTTGTAGAACGAGCGCGGCAAGAAAACCTGCGCATTATCCGGGGGAGAAATGACAGAAAAATGAGGAGGATATGACGCTTGCGTGAATCAGTTCACAGCAGCAGAGGATGCGCACCCAACGCCGTAGGGTGTGTTTTCCAAGGTCAGGGTACAACGCAAACGGGATTGCCCGTCAGGGCTCTTTTCAAACAGGAGCCAATGCCCCGCGTGACGCTCCAGCAGCACGTACCCGAATTGCTGATCGCTGAATGATTCGGCAATCCATGCTTCGGGCGCCACCTGAAAAGGCTGGGGCAACGTCTTTGGGAAGGGGCTTTCCAATTGGGATCCTGCAAACCCGGCCAGAATGCTGACCGCCTGGTTTCCCTGGAACCGGTTGATTTCAAACGTATGGATGTGCCCTTGCAGGACCAGCTGAATGCCATCGGGCAACCAGGCAGGAAAACGGTCGGCAGCCAACGCGGCCGTCATCAGGGCATTTCCCGTATGGTAGCCCTTGGGCGGAAAATAACCGTAAGCCAGGACCGGATGATGCAGCACCAGCCAGTTCTGTGCGCGATGCCCCGCCAGGGCCGCCACTTCACGCCATCGGGTTGCCATCGCCGTCACAGCTGCCGACCCGGGCTCTGGCAATCCTTCACCCGCCCCGGAAGAGTCGAATACGATCAGTTGTTGTCGAGGACCCAGAGGTACGGCAAAGGGCGGTGCATCCACCTCCTCGGCGAGTGCCTCCTTTGCGCAGGCATGTTCCGGGTCGTAGGGATAAACGTCCAGAAATCGGAACCAGCCCTGCCCCGCCCGTGCACAGGTCTCGTGATTACCTCGCACCGCCACCCAGGGCGCCGCCTGCAGCAGGGGGCGCATGGGATCGAAAAAATCAGCCCTCCAGGTGTCGATCCCATACCCGGAAGGACTGTCAGCGCAACCGTCCGTCACGCAAGGGTGTTCCCGGTAGTGGTAATCGCCCACATGGATCACGAGGTCAGGATGTTCTGCCGCCGCACTGCGCGCCACCTGCGCGAGGGGCCAGGCCCGGGGATCATCGCAATCCTGAAAGGACGACGGCCATTTCATGCGGCACCCGCTATCCCCCATGACCACAATCCGATTCACGCGTTTTGAAGGCACTGGGAGCCGTGTTGCCCCCAAACTCGCCCGGACTGCCCCTTTCGGCAACGGCGCTTCGCAGACCTTCACTGGAAATCGGTTGTGCTCCCCGTTTTCCGGCAAAAGCGGCTGGGGGGCTGCCCGCAGGCGCATGGGAAGCCGGTGCCCATCCACGTCCAGGCTCGGACAGTCCTGTCCCGGACCCACCACGTCCCGTACAATCGCCACGCCACCAGGTCCCAGAACCACGTAGGGCAGCGTGCCGGGCAAAGGGGCCGCCCAGCCCGGCACGACTGCAAGGAACCACCAGATGACTGTTCCAGTGAACAAAAGCCGCATGAAGTTTACTGCCTGAATTCCACCCACACCTCGAATGATCGGTCCTGGTCTCCCAGGCCTTCCGGAGGTGCAGGATAGCGTGCGCTGCGAACGGCTTGCAAGGCGGCACGATCAAGCATATTGACGCCGCAGGAAACCAGGATCAGCGCACCACTCTGCAAGCCTTGCTGCAAGTGAAACCTGACCCGGGATCTCCCCGTAAACCGCATGTCGCCTGCCGCTTCCGGGTAAACGAGCGCTGCCTGCACTGCTGCCTTGACCAGGGCCCGATAGGTCTCCATCGGGTCTGCCTGGGAATGGCTGGGCGGCGTAGGGGGCGGCAAGGGAGGGGTCGGTTTCTCGGCAAAAGGAGACGGTGTTGCCTCCGGCACGGGAACCGGCGGCGGGCTCTCCGGGGCTTTTGGCATCACCGGCGGCTGGACCGGCTGGGGCACTGCCTTTTCAACCCGTTTGGGCACAGGGGGTGGCGGCAGAGCGGGTTTCGGCTCATCCGGCAGATCGTTCAACTGAATGGTCGTGGGCGCTTTTGCCATCACCTCGGTGTGGAAATAAGAGACCACATGGATCAGAACCACTGTGCCTGCCAGTAGCAGCAACTCCAGCATCAGGGCCCACCCCAAGGCCTGGAGGTCATCCCGGCCGGCCATCGCCGCCACGGGAGATACGCCGGCAGTCCGACTACTGGGCACGATGCGCTGCAATGGCGATTTGCGTCACTCCCGCAGTCTTGACCGCATCCAGCACGCCCATCACTTTCTGGAGTGCCACGCCCTGGTCACCCACGATGGTGACCGCGGTCTTGGGGCCCAGGGCACGCAGGCGATCCGTCAACTGTGCCGGCGTCACCAAGGCGTGTTCCACATGCAGCGTCCCGTCATCCGCAATTTCCACCAGCAATTTGGGAACGGGGACAGCTTCGGCCGTGGTGCTGTTCGGAAGTTTGGTCACATGCCCCGTGGCAGGAATCATTTTCAACAACAGCATCACGAAAAACACCAGCAGGAACAACATGATGTCAATCATGGGAATGATTTCGATGCGAGCACGCCGCTCTTGCAGATAGCGCATGGAGATATCCTGGGGTTTGGAAAATATCAGAGAGACTGCAAATGCCCTTGAATCGTGCTGTCCGCACGGTTCAACATCATGATTTTCAGCGTTTCCATCTGGTGAACCACCCTGCGGATTCTGGCGTTGAGGCTATTGAAGAACACCAGGCCGATCATGGCCACCACCAAGCCCGAGGCCGTGGCCAGAAGGGCCTCGGCAATACCCGCAGTCACTTCGGCAGCCACATCCTGACCTGACCCGAGTACGCTGAAGGCGTTGAACATACCCAATATCGTTCCGAACAGCCCCAACAGGGGTGCCAGTGTAATCACCGTATCCAGCAGCCACAGGGAGCGGTCCAGCTTGGGGACTTCATGCATGACGGCCTCTTCCAGGGTGTTATCCATGGACTCGCGGTCCGAACGGATGACCGGAAGTGCCTGGGTCGCCGCATCCACGAGGTGGCGATGCGGGAGCTTCGGGTACTGGTGAAAGAAATCCGCCAGCTTCGTATGTGCGCCTTTATCGCTTGATTTGAGCAACCGGATCAACTGATCGCCGGCTTCCAGCATGTTGGACAAGTAACGGCTGCGTTCGATGATCACCGTCAACGCCAGCGTCAGCAACACCAGCATCAAATACAGGGTGCCGCCGGAATCATTTGCGATATCAATCAGATGCGTCATGTTCATGGAGATTTGTCCGGTTGAAACGGCCTCATTATTCGTTGCAGGGATTTCAATTCCGTGACGTTTTCCTGTTATTTGCATGACACTTCAAGTTGTCAAACCTGTCCCGCGTGCGATAGCCTTTTCTGTTTCCACCCCTCATTTATCTTGCCGGAGCAGCACATGCCGTTCATCAGCCGGAACCCGGCGAACGAAACCCTTTATGGCGAGTTTCCTTGCCTGGATGCCACAAGCCTGCAACATGCGCTCTCCAGGGTGCATGAAGCCCAGTACGCCTGGCGTGACACCACCCTCGCACAGCGTTCTGCCCTCGTACAACAGTTCGGTCATTGCCTACGCTCTCGGCGAGAAGCGCTGGCGCGCCTGATCACGGAAGAAATGGGCAAAGTATGGCGCGAAGCACTGGCAGAAATCGACAAGTGCGCCCAACTGTGCGAATACTACGCCAGCGAAGGCCCCGCTTTTCTCGAGCCGGAACCGGTTGCCGTGTCCGGAGGGCGTAGTTACGTCGCTTATCTTCCGTTGGGTGTGGTGTTGGGGATCATGCCCTGGAACTTCCCTTTCTGGCAGGTGGTGCGTTTCGCTGTCCCTGCCCTGATGGCGGGAAATGCCGCCGTGTTCAAGCATGCCCCCAATGTGCCCCGCTGTGCCCTGGCGCTGGAATCCCTTGCCCGGGAAGCAGGTTTTCCCGACCATTTGCTCACCAATCTCTTCCTCGAAGAAGCCAGGGTCGGAGATGCCATTGCCAGCCCCCATGTCCATGCCGTGACGGTCACGGGTTCGGAAAGGGCAGGACGTGCGGTTGCAGCACTGGCAGGCGCTCACCTCAAAAAATGCATCCTGGAGTTGGGAGGGTCTGACCCTTTCGTTGTGCTGGCCGACGCCAATCTGGAGTGGGCTGTTCGCCAAGCCGTCAAGTCCCGGTACATGAACTGTGGACAAGCCTGTATCGCCGCCAAGCGCTTCATTCTCGTGCCCGAGATCGCGGACAGGTTCATCCGGGAATTCGTGGCCCAGGCGGCTGCCCTCAAAACCGGTGACCCGCTAGATGCGGCCACCACCCTGGGCCCCCTGGCACGCGAAGACTTGCGCGATCACCTGGCCTTGCAGGTGCAAGTTGCCCAGGCCAGTGGTGCGCGCACGTTGCTGGGAGGACATCCCCAGGCAGGTCCCGGCTGGTTTTACGCACCCACCGTACTGGATGGCATCACTCCGGCATCTCCCGCATGGCATCAGGAACTGTTCGGCCCTGTGGCCCTGATCGTACGTGCAGGAAGCGAAGCCGAAGCCCTGACCCTTGCCAACGATACGTCGTTTGGCCTGGGTTCTTCCCTCTGGAGTCAGGATGCACGACGCGCCGAGCAGCTTGCCCTTCGCATTGATGCCGGATGCACTTTCGTCAACAGCCTCGTGAAATCCGACCCCCGCCTCCCCTTTGGTGGAATCAAGAATTCAGGATTCGGGCGCGAGCTGTCCTCGCAAGGCATTCGCGAATTCACCAACATCAAAACCCTGTGGATTCGCCAATAACGGCATTCATGCCAGAAACAGGGAATAGGCCGGATTTGAGGTTTCTTCCTCCCAGGGATAGCCCAATCCGTCCAGAAAACGTCTAAATGCCTTCTTGTCCTGGGGAGGCACCTGCAGTCCCACCAGCACCCGGCCGTAATCGGCCCCGTGATTGCGGTAGTGGAAAAGACTGATATTCCAGTCAGCACTCATGCTGTTCAAAAACTGGGTGAGGGCTCCCGGCCGCTCCGGAAATTCGAAGCGGTAAAGGATTTCATGTTGCGCATGGGGAGACCGGCCTCCCACCAGATGGCGGATGTGCAGCTTGGCCATTTCGTTGTCACTCAGGTCCAGGGTCTTGATGCCGTGCGCCTTGAGGGACTTGAACAGGGTCTGCGCCTCACCCGCGCGACTGACCGAAATCCCCACGAAGACATGGGCTTCCCGGGCGTCTGCATAGCGGTAGTTGAATTCCGTGATGGCCCGGTTGCCCAGCAGTTCGCAAAACCGCCGAAAACTGCCTGGTTTTTCCGGAATGGTGGCGGCAAACACGGCCTCCCGCTTCTCTCCCAGCTCCGCACGTTCGGCGATGAAGCGCAATCGGTCGAAATTCATGTTGGCGCCGCAGGCAATCGC
Source organism: Pseudomonadota bacterium (assembly GCA_021808815.1). Classification (GTDB taxonomy): domain Bacteria; phylum Pseudomonadota; class Gammaproteobacteria; order Burkholderiales; family Ferrovaceae; genus JAKBAT01. Next base: position 992 of record JAKBAT010000038.1, on the reverse strand, counting down.
CACCAGGGTCCGTTCCTTCATCCGGTCTCTTTGCACCACGTGCTTCAAGCCTGCAATCGCCAATGCCCCGGCGGGTTCGAGTATGGCGCGGGTATCATCAAAGACATCCTTCACGGCAGCGCAGATGGCATCCGTATCCACCGTCACGATCTCGTCCACCAGGGTGCGGCATAACCGAAAGGTTTCGACACCCACCTGCCGCACGGCCACGCCATCGGCAAAAAGTCCGACCTGATCCAGTTTGATGCGACGTCCGGCCGCCAATGAACGTTTCATGGCATCGGAATCCTGGGGCTGTACCCCGATGATCCGGATTTCGGGACGCAACCGTTTGACGTACGCCGCCACGCCGGCAATCAGGCCGCCGCCCCCAATGGCGACAAAAATGGCATCGATGGGCTGGGGATGCTGGCGCAACATCTCCATCGCAATGGTCCCTTGCCCCGCTATCACGTCGGGATCGTCATAGGGATGAACGAACGTATATCCATGCTGTCTGGCCAACCGCTGGGCGTGTTCTTCCGCTTCCGAATAGGACACGCCCTCCAGCACCACCTTGGCACCCCGCGCCTGTACGGCATCGACCTTGATGGAAGGGGTGGTGACCGGCATCACGATGAGCGCATGCACCCCCATGCGCTGTGCTGCCAGGGCAACGCCCTGCGCATGGTTTCCGGCACTGGCCGCGATGACACCCAGGGCCTTTTGCCGGGAAGACAGGGCAGCCATCTTGTTGTAGGCCCCCCGCAATTTGAACGAAAACACCGGTTGCATGTCTTCCCGTTTGAGCAGGACTGTATTACCAAGCCGGCGTGACAATCGGGAAGCCGGCTGCAACGGACTCTCCACGGCCACCTCATAGACACGGGTGGCGTTCAGGATCCGTTCCAGGTAATCGATTTTTTTCATGGGGGCAACCCTCTCAATCTCCTGAGGGTAACAAACTTTCCATGATTTCCCAAAACCGGTTGAGTGCCTGCCCGCTTGCGAGA
>JAKBAT010000037.1 GCA_021808815.1 Pseudomonadota bacterium | reverse complement strand
CCTCAGGTGCGTTGATGATGGGGGTGAAGTAGGTGCCCCCGATGCCCCCCAGGCTGGAAATCGAAAACGTGCCGCCCTGCATGTCTGCTGGAGAGAGTTTGCCTTCCCGTGCCTTGGCCGCCAGGGTGCTGGCCTCAACGGCAATTTGCAGCACCCCTTTCTTGTCGGCATCGCGGATGACGGGAACGACCAACCCGTGGGGGGTATCTGCTGCAAAACCGATGTGGTAGTAGCGCTTGAGCACCAGGGCGTCCCCATCGAGGGAGGCATTGAATTCCGGAAATTTGCGCAACGCACTGCAAACTGCCTTGATCAGGAAGGCGAGCAGCGTCACTTTGGCACCGGAAGTGGCATTTTCCTGGTTCAGTTGCACACGGAAGGTTTCCAGTTCGGTAATGTCCGCATCATCATGATTGGTGACATGGGGGATCATGACCCAGTTGCGGTGAAGGTTGGCTCCCGACAGCTTCTTGATGCGCGTGAGGGGTTGCACTTCGATCGGACCGAATTTGGCAAAATCCACCTGGGGCCAGGGCAGCAATCCCAGCCCGACACCGGCCGTCGACCCCTCCCCCGAACCCGACGCGGTCTGCAACATGGATTTCACGAAAGATTGGACATCGTCACGCAGCACCCGCCCCTTGGGGCCGCTCCCTTTCACCCGGGAAAGATCGACGCCCAGTTCGCGGGCAAACTGGCGTACCGATGGGCTGGCATGGGCTTTGAGGAATGCCTCCTGCTCCACTTCCGTTCTGGCGGGAAGCTCTTTTGTCGCAGCAACGGAGACCGGAGCCGCTGGTGCCGGCGAGGGCGCCGCCTCGGACACCTGCGGAGGCGGTATGGAAGTTGCCGGGGCTGGCGCCGGAACTTCCGCCTTGTGCGCGCCTTCCCCGGTCGACTCCAGGCGAATCAGGGGGGTCCCTTCCGAGACCCGGTCTCCCAGCTTGACGAGGACTTCCTTGACAATGCCTGCCAGGGGGGTTGGAACCTCCATGGTGGCTTTGTCCGATTCCAGGGTGACCAGGGGGTCTTCAGCCCGAAGGGTATCTCCCGGCTTGACCATGATCTCGATGACGGGAATATTCTTGAAATCCCCGATGTCGGGGACTGCAACTTCTGTGGCCATACTGTGGTTTCCCCTGTAGGAGCAGGTGTCTCGCACCCGTAATCTGGTAAAGTAACGCCTGTAACAGGATCTGTCCGTTCCCAGCGCGTCCGGCGGGAAAGTTTATCATGGCAGGACTGCCGTTTGACCGTTGTTTTTGATGCCCCCACTCTATATGATCACTCCAGCGCGATGAAACTGCCCATATTCAAGCTCATTCTGCTGATCGTCGTTATTTTTGCCGTATGGGAAGGGATTGCTGTTTATCGCAGCCTCAACTACTGGAAGCCATCCCCCACGCCACCGCGCCTGTCGCAAAACACGCACCCCACCTTGCTGCAAATGTCACTGCCGGATCTCGGGCATCGCTTGCAGCCGCTGCAGCAGTGGCAAGGACGCGTGCTGGTGGTCAATTTCTGGGCCACCTGGTGTGAACCCTGCAAGGATGAAATGCCCATGCTGGACCACATGCAGGCAAACTGGCCCACATCTCAGGTGCAATTCGTCGGGATCGGGGTCGATGAAAGGGAAGCCATCGTCCAATACCTCAAATTTCAACCCATGCGCTATCCGATGCTCGTGGGAAACCAGGAAACGCTGGATGTGACCGCTGCCTATGGCAATGCCCAATCGGGAATCCCGTTTACGCTGGTATTCAGCCCCACTGGAGACATCGTGTTGCACAAGCTGGGGCGTATCACCGAGCCCGAACTGCGCAACGCCATTCTCACAGCCACCCGCGTTCGGCAAAGCTGAGCACCTCCTGCCCCGCCACAATGAAATGGTCCAGCACGCTGATGTCCACCAGCGCCAGGGCCTTCCGCAGGGTTTCCGTCAATTGTCTGTCGGCAGCACTGGGGCGCGTCGCTCCCGAGGGATGGTTGTGCGCCAAGATCACCCCGGCGGCATTATGGCGCAAGGCCGCCTTGAGCACTTCCCGGGGATATACGGCGGTTTGGGTGAGCGTTCCGCGAAACAGTTCCTCGGCCGCAATCAACCGGTTTTGCGCATCCAGAAACAACACCATGAAGGTTTCGTGTTCGCGTTTGGCCAGGCTTGACCCGAGGTAGGATTTGACCGCAGCCGGGTCAGAAAGCAGGTTTCTGCCTTCCATTTCCTCCTGCAGCCAGCGCCTGACCAGCTCGCGCGCTACCGCGCCCTTCCACTGCAACATGCCGCTGGAACAGGAAAAGAACGATTTCAGGGAGCCGGGTTGTTCTGCGGAGGAGAGTTCTGCCACCTCCCCCAGCAGGTGTTGGAGCAATTCCCCATTGGACATCTGGGCAATCGGTCTTCTCATGCGGTAATGGGTCACTCTGGACTAAAAGAAGCCCATCTTGCCTTGCAGATCTGCCATGCGGGAAGGGAAAAAGGAAATTTTGTGTCACTGGTCGGGGCGAGAGGATTCGAACCTCCGACCACCTGCACCCCATGCAGGTACGCTACCAGGCTGCGCTACGCCCCGAGCGCTCGATTATGCCATAACAACAGTCAGGGAGAAAGCAGGGCGATGATCGAGCGCAATTCGCGGGCAAACTTGTCTGGAATCCTCTGCACCGGTTTCACGTTCGGTTCCGTCAGCTGCCGGATGGCGGTTTTCTCTTCAGGGGAGGACAACACGTGACGGGCCCCGTTGATGGTGAACCCCCGATCGTAAAGCAGGCTGCGGATGTGGCGAATCAGCATGACTTCATGGGGTTGGTAATACCGGCGGTTGCCACGACGCTTCACAGGCTTGAGTTGCGTGAACTCCTGTTCCCAGTAGCGCAACACATGAGGCTTCACGGCACAGAGTTCACCGACCTCACCGATCGTGAAATAGCGTTTGGAGGGAATCGGGGGAAGGCCGTCTTCAGGCAGGTTCTGTGCTGCCACTATGTTTCTCCACCAGAGACTTGAGTTTCTGGCTGGCATGGAACGTCACGACACGGCGTGCGGAAATGGGAATTTCCTCACCGGTTTTGGGATTGCGACCAGGCCGCTGGGGTTTGGTCCGCAACTGGAAATTTCCGAAACCGGACAATTTGACGCTGTCACCCTTTTCGAGTGCCGTACGGATTTCCTCGAAGAAAGTGTCCACGAGATCCTTGGCTTCCCGTTTGTTCAGGCCCACTTTTTCGAACAGCAGATCAGAAAGTTCGGCTTTGGTGAGTGTCATGAATACTCCGCTATCTCAACTCGGCGCTGAATCGGTCCTGCAACACTTTTAACAACGCTGCCACACTGGCTTCAATGTCCGATTCAGTCGACGTTCTTTCAGTATCTTGCATAACTATACGGAATGCAAGGCTTTTTTTTCCATTTGGTACACCAGAACCCTGATACAAGTCAAACAGTGCCAGCTCATGTGCCACCGGCAACTGTACGGCTTGCAGTGCCTCAAGCATTTCCCCGACAGCCACATTTTCAGGAACCAGCACCGCCAGGTCACGACGGATGGGATGAAACCGCGAGATTTCCCGGTACTGGGGCAAGGGTTGATAAAGTATCGTATCTAATTGTATTTCAAACAAAATTACAGGTTTCTGAAAATCGAAATGAGCCGCCACGCGGGGGTGCAGCTCACCCATCCAGCCAACCACCTGACCGGAAATGCTGATGTGTGCAGCCCGTCCCGGGTGCAATGCCAGATGTTCCCGCCAGGGAATAAATCGCGTTTCGCCTTGTGGCAAAAGTGCCGACACGTCCGCCTTGAGGTCATAGAAGTCCGCATCGGTGCTTTCCATCCCCCATTGCTCGGGATTCCGGGCGCCGTAAATCAGCCCCCCCAGGCGCCGTTCCTGTTCATACCTGTCACCCGTCCGGGAAAAGCAGCGCCCGATTTCGAAAATGCGAACCCGCTCCTGCTTGCGGCTCAGGTTGGCCTGCAATGTCCTGACCAGTCCGATGGCGAGTGAGGAACGCAGCACGGACATCTGGCTGGCAATGGGATTTAGCAGCGTGACGGTAGAGGGTTGCGGGGAAAGCAGTGCTTCATCCGCGCTGTCCACGAAACTGTAGGTCACCACCTCCTGATAATCACGGGCTGCCAACGCCCTTGCCAGGGAATATTCCTCCACCCGGGATTCAGGAGCTGGCAACAGGGTGGCGGCCCCTGCCGGGGGCAAGGCCGGGATGGCATCATACCCATGCAGGCGGGCCACCTCCTCGATGAAGTCTTCTTCAATCGACAAATCAAAACGATAGCTGGGTGGGGTGACCAGAAAACCCCTGGAATCCACTTGCGGGGAAAAATCCTGGCGCCTCAGCAACGCAAGGATGGCGTCGTCGGAAAGCGCCACCCCCAGCACCCTTCTCACCCGCTCCGGCCGAACCCGGACGGGGAGCCGGGGCGGCAGCACCGAGACCTGCGCCACCACCTCACCGGCCACTCCACCACATAACTCCACCAATAGGGCCGTCGCCCGCTCCAGGGCTTCCCTGGTCGCGGAGAAATCCACACCCCGTTCAAAGCGATAGGCCGAATCCGAACTCAAGGCGAGTCGACGCGCCCTGCCGGATACTGCAGCCGGCGAAAAGAAAGCGCTTTCCAGAAAAATTTTCCGGCTTTGGGGGGTCACTGCGCTGGACAATCCACCCATCACGCCAGCCAAGGCCAAGGGGCCGGAATCGTCGGCAATCACGAGCATGTCCTGCGCCAGTTCCACTGCCTGCTCATTGAGCAGCGTCAGGGTTTCGCCTTCCCGGGCCCAGCGTACCGTGATACTCCCCAGCAGGTGGTCTTCATCGAATGCGTGCAAGGGTTGTCCCAACTCCAGCAAAACGTAGTTGGTCACGTCCACCACGAGCCCTTTGGAACGCATGCCGGAACGGGCAAGACGACGCACCAGCCAGTCAGGGGTTGGGCGCTCAGGATGATCCAGGTGCACGGAACGTCCCAGATAAAGGGGACAGGCTTCTTCCGCTTCTACTGTCACGGGGCGCTGAAGCAAGGAAACCGTTGGGATCGTCACCGCAGGGATCGCCTGGTACGGGACACCGGTCAGGGCTGACACTTCCCGGGCCACCCCCCGCACACTCAGGCAGTCCGACCGGTTGGGGGTCAGTTTGAGCGTCATCAGGCGATCGTCCAGGTCCAGCCACTGCCGCAAATCCTGGCCCGGTGGCGCCGCAGGCGCAAGCACCCACAGACCCTCACTGGACTCCGCCAATCCAAGCTCCTTTTCCGAGCACATCATCCCGTAGGAGAGGACTCCGCGCACTTTGGCCGCCTGAATCAGCAAGCCACCCGGTAACCGGGCTCCCACCTTGGCACAGGGCGCCTTCATGCCCACTTCCACGTTGGGGGCACCGCAAACGATCTGCAGTGGTTCGGACAACCCCACGCCCACCGTCAGCAATTTGAGGCGATCCGCCTGAGGATGCGGCAGCACCGTCAGCACATGCCCCACCACAACCCCTTCAAACGGGGGAGCCACGGCCTCCAGGGCTTCCACCTCGAGGCCTCCCATGGTCAGCATGTGGGCCAAGGCATCGGAGTCCAGCGCCGGATTTACCAATGAACGCAGCCAGGATTCAGAAAATTTCATTTAAATTAACGGAATTGCTGAAGAAATCTCAAGTCATTATCAAAAAACAGTCGTAAGTCATTGACACCATAGCGTAACATTGCAAGGCGCTCAACCCCAAGGCCAAAGGCAAATCCCACATGCCGTTCACTGTCGATACCCAGTGGTGCCAGCACATTGGGATGGACCATGCCGCAACCCAGTACTTCGAGCCAGCCGGTATGGCTGCATACCCGGCAACCTTTTCCGTGGCACATCACGCAACCAACGTCCATTTCCGCCGAGGGTTCGGTAAACGGGAAAAAGGAGGGGCGAAACCGTGCCTGCAAATCCTCCTGCTCGAAAAAGCGGCGCATGAAATCCACCAGGACGCCCTTCAATCCACTGAACGATACCGAGTCGTCGATCCATAATCCTTCCACCTGGTGAAACATGGGGGTATGGGTCATGTCGGAATCACAACGGTAAACCCGGCCGGGCACGATGACCTTGACGGGTGGAGCGTGGGTTTCGAGGTATCGCACCTGCATGGGAGAAGTGTGCGTGCGCAGCACATGGGTTGGATCCAGGTAAAACGTGTCGTGCATGGCACGGGCGGGGTGGTTTTCCGGAATGTTGAGGGCCGTAAAGTTATAGGCATCCGTTTCGATCTCCGGCCCATCGGCCACATCAAACCCGATGGAGTGAAACAGGGTATGAATGCGTTCGAGGGTACGGGTCACGGGATGCAGGCCACCCGGGGACACGCCACGACCGGGCAAGGTCACGTCCAGAGCCTGCGCAGCCAGCTGGCGCTGCATCTGGAGTTCGGCAATGCGGTTACGTTGTGCCTGAAGGGCTTCTTCCAAGGCGGATTTGACGCGGTTGATGCGGGCCCCGGCTGCCGGGCGCTCGGCTGCCGACAGGGTTCCCAGTGCCTTCAGGTGTTCGGTCAGGACGCCGGATTTGCCCAGATAGCGCGCCTTGGCCTCTTCCAGCACAGCCGGCTGCTCGATGGCAGAGAAGGCGGCCAGCGCCTCTTCCAGGATGGATGTCAGGTCTTGCATGGTGTGGAAACAGAAACGGTGCCACCTCCAGGCATGGAGGCGGCACCCATGTCAGGCCGTCAGAGTGGCACGGGCGGTATCCACCATTTTGACAAACGCAGGCTTGTCAAAAACGGCAATATCCGCCAGAACCTTGCGATCCACCTGAATATCGGCCTTCTTCAGGCCATTCATGAAAGTGCTGTAGGTCATGCCGCATTCACGGGCCGCAGCATTGATACGGGCAATCCAAAGCACTCGAAAATCACGCTTGCGGCGACGGCGATCGCGATAGGCATACTGCCCTGCCTTCATCACCGCCTCTTTGGCGATGCGATACACATTCTTGCGACGGCCGCGATAGCCCTTGGCCTGTTCCAGGATTTTCTTGTGGCGCGCGTGCGCCGTGACGCCTCGTTTGACTCTTGGCATGTCCGGCCTCCTTACGCGTAGGGCAACATGGCTTTCACAGAGCCCATGTTGGTGGAATGGATTTCAGCGGTACCCCGAAGCTGACGCTTGTTCTTGGTCGTCTTCTTGGTGAGAATGTGGCGCTTGAACGCTTGGGAGCGTTTGACGCTGCCACTGCCGCGGACGCGGAAACGCTTGGCGGCGCCGCTTTTGGTCTTCATTTTGGGCATAGCAACTCCTGATGTTTTAAACCGCGTCGGGTGGCTGGGATGACCGCAGCACTTGCAAACCCGAACACGCCTTGTTTACTGCAACTTATGCCGCCGCCGGTGCAGTATCGGCTTTGGGCTTGGAGGGCTTGGCCTCCTTGCCGACTTCGGTTTTCTTGCGAGGGGCCAGCACCATCACCATCTGGCGCCCTTCCATTTTAGGAAACTGCTCCACCACGCCATAGGGCTGGAGATCAGCTTCCACGCGCTTCAACAGGTTATAGCCCAGTTCCTGGTGGGTCATTTCACGACCCCTGAAGCGCAGGGTAACCTTGGTTTTATCCCCTTCATTGAGAAACCGGATCAGGTTACGCACCTTGATCGCGTAATCGCCATCATCGGTGCCGGGACGGAACTTGATTTCCTTGACCTGGATCTGCTTCTGCTTGATTTTTGCTTCGTGTTGGCGTTTGCTTTCACGGTATTTGAACTTACCGTAGTCCATCAACCGGCACACGGGAGGTGCCGCCGTGGGTGCAATTTCCACCAGGTCAACTTCTGCTTCTTCCGCCAGACGGAGCGCGTCGGATAACTTGAGGATACCCATCTGCTCTCCATCCACACCCACCAAACGAATCTCGGGGACATTGATTTCCCCATTGATCCGGACTTCTTTCAACTGAGCGATAGCCCTTATCTCCCTGACAATTAAAATCAAAAGATGCGCAGTACCTCGCATGGAGGCGGACCGCATCTGCCTGTGTCTAATCAGTTAACCGGACCGGGCACCAGCTTCCTGCTGCAATTTGGCCAGAAAGTCTCAAGAGGCATGCTCCCGAGATATTCCCCGCCACGACTGCGCACGGCAACCCGCATCGACTGCGCTACCGTATCACCTACAATCAGCGGATAAGGCAGCTTCTGAAGACTATGTTCGCGTATTTTATAGGTTATTTTTCCATTCCGCAAGTCGGCTTCCACTCTGACACCTTGATCTTTCAGGGTTTTTGCCACAGTGGCCGCATACGCGGCCTGCCCTTGTGAAATGTTCATGACCACGATCCGGGTCGGCGCCAGCAAGTCGCGACGACCACAGCAGAGCTACGTGCCTGCGCAGCAACGCTTTCTACCCCCCACTCGCCAGTGCGCTACAAGCAATCGCGCTCCCTCGTGCGATCAATGAACATCCACGCACCAGGGTTCGCCGTTTCCGATTCCCGCAATCCGGCGGATGCGCGCCAGATCAAGCAGTCGTATTTCGCCATGGGGCGCATCGATCAGGCTGTTGCGCCGCATTTCAGCAAACACGCGGCTGACGGTTTCCTCACTCAACCCGAGCAGTTCTGCGATTTCGAGGCGGGACAGCACGAGCGGAAAGGATTCGGCAAGGTCAGATCCGGTGGGAACCAGGGACAGAATAAAGGAAGCCACGCGCGCGTGGGCGGGCTTGATGCCAAGGTTGCGAATCATGATCTGGGCCTGCATCAGCTCGTCCCTGAAGCGCTGGATGACGCTGAGGGCCACTGCCGGATTTTCTTCCAGAACCCGCAGCATTTCCTTGTGCGTGATGCAGCAGGTTTCCACCGGCGTCATCGCCGTGGCCGTGTAAGGGTATAGGGCTTCGGAAGTCTCAAACCCGACCAGATGGCCCGCCACCAACAAGCCCAGAATCTGCTCGCGCCCGGTCAGCGGCATGATGGTGAGTTTCATTTGGCCGGTGCGGAGTACCATGAGCTCGGTACAGGGTGTGCCTTCGCGAAAAACAACTTCCCCGGCCGCGTAACGGCGTCGGTGCAGCACCCCACGGATTTCACACACCTGCCCCTGTCCGTGGTCACCGGAAGAGAGCAGTGCGCCGCAAAGCACGCATTGATCATTTTGGCAGTGACAGTTCAGCATGTTTTTGTTGGCGCCGTAACGCACAGCGACCTGTTTTCTTAGCCTTTCACAAGCTGACAGCTTTCAAACCTTTTTATTATAGGCCATTTTTGTACTGTCAGGGCGACTTCACGTGTTGCAAGTTCAATTATTTTTTGCACCCTGAGCCACCCAGGTTTTAATCGTTTCTACGTTTTTCTGGGCGAGCAAATTACGCTGGTACGGCATGTGAATGGACTCGTCCGCACGATTCTCGATCAGCATCACCAACACGCTGGTCAGCGTATCGCCCGGCTTGACCACCGGACCGTATTGCGTCCCTTTCATCAACGTGTCGTAGCTGCTCATGTCCAACTTGCTCTTTTCATACCCGATGCCACCAGGTGTGTGGCATTCGAAGCAGTTGGCCTTGAGAATGGGAACCACTTCCTGCTTATAACTCACTTCATGCTGTCCGCATGCCGTCAACAGACCCCCTGCAAGGACGACACCGATTGCGGCAAGACCACTAAATCGTTTCATGATGAGACCTCCTTTCTCGCTTTGGATTCCCATGGCGGCAGGAAGCGGGTCACCAGCCACAGGACGATAAATGGGCAGAGGAAAATGAACAGAACGGCCAGCAATCCTTCATGCCCCAGAATTTCCGGGTAATAGATCAGTAGCCCTTTCATGGTTTTGGAAAGCTCCTGGCCTCCGATGACCACATTCCAGCGCATGGCCAGCACGCCCAGCATCATGCCAATCCCGGAAGCGAACATGCCTGTCACCAAGGCGCGCCCGCTCGCATGGGTCAGAATGAGGTAGCTCAGCGTTGCAAAAACCATCAGCGAGAGCCCCCATTGCAGGAACATGCCGTAACGGATGGGCCCCTCGATCAGGCGCTGGACCATTTCGATGCCTTCCAGACTCTTGTAGAACATTTCAAGCAATTCCAGGCCTTCGATGAGAAGGACCACGGTCAGGAACGCCCACATGGTCTTGGCCAGGCCTTGCAGGCACGCATCGTCCAGCGCAGCCTTGCGGAATTTCGAATAGGCCACGTAGAGAACCACCAACAAGCCGATGCCGGACACGACGGCGGATAGGAGAAAAATGATTGGCATCAAGTCAGATGACCACCACTCGCGCGACTTGAGCGAGCCGAACAGAAAACCCACATAACCGTGCAGGCCGCCGGCCGCCGGAATGCCGATGACCGCGAGTGCAAAGGCAAACTTGTGGTCGATCGCGAGAGCCTTCCCGGACACGTCATCCGAGCCCAGCGTTAGGATCCGGTACGCCCGACCAAGCAAACCGCCTTTGGTTTTCGCCAGGGACACGATATCCGCGCGAAAGGCAAACCATATCTCCAGCAGCAGCAGGCAGATGTAAAAGCCGGCCACATAGCTGAATGCGGACATGGCCGAGGTCCAGTGGGGGGTGAGTACCGCATTGAACGCGCGCTGGGGATTGCCCAAATGGAACAGGAGCGGCACGGGGACGAAAAACATGAAGCTAACCGCCGTGAGCAGGGCAAATCTGGCCACCGTCTTGAACCGCTCCATGCCGAATACGTGATACAAGCTGGAAACGATGAACGCGCCGGCCACCAGACCGGTAATGTAGGGATAAATCACGATCAGGACGCTCCACGGGATGTCTGTCTCGTTGGGATAGACATAACCGACATAGGGCGCCGCTTGTGCCATGGTGCCAATCATTCAGGATACCTCCTTGTCGATGCCGGCATAGAACACATTGGGGGCGTTGCCGGTCTGAGGTTTCAGAACGGAGACCCGGTTGTTTCTGATGAACCGGCTGATGGGGCTATCGGGGTCATTCCTGTCGCCGAACACGCGCGCTTCCACCGGACACACTTCCACGCATGCGGGCTGCAGCCCTTTTGTGATGCGGTGATAGCACCAAGTACACTTGTCCGTGACCCCCATCGCGTGATTGAACTCCCGCGCGCCGTAGGGACAGGCCTGGACGCAATACTGGCAACCGATGCAATAGGAGTGGTCGATCAACACCACGCCGTCGGGTGTCTGGTAGGTGGCGCCCGTGGGGCACACCTGGACGCAGGCCGGGTGGGTGCAGTGATTGCACAGTTTCGGGACGAAAAATGCCTTTTCGACAGGCGCCGAGGCGTACCGGTTGTCGAAGCGGAATGCCTGTTGCGAATCGGATGCAGCAATGTTTCCAGGATCACTTTGGCTGTCTACCCGCGCGTGTTCATCCCCTTCAAGGTAGACATAGCGTTCGACCCAGGTGCGGAAGTGGTGCGCGTCCTGCGTCACCCCGTTCTCGGCTTTGCAGGCTTCGACGCAGCGCAAGCATCCGATGCAGCGGGTGGCGTCAACGCCGAACGCCCATTTGTGCTTGCGCCAATCGTATCCTGGAATGTCCGGCGGCGCGGCTTCCGCGGCTGGAGGCGCCGCCTGCAGTGGATCATTCATCCATACTCCGGCACAGGCCACACCGGCCCCGATCGCGCGCAGGAAATTGCGGCGTAATGCGCTGCCGGGCTCGGCTTTCTTTGCTTCTGAAGTATCGCTTTCCATAGTTATGCTCCGCCTCAGGATCATTTGCAATTTGCGCTGGCATAAAACGCAGCCAGATTGTCGATGGCGGTATCGCTCAGCGTTTTGGCCACGCTGGACATGACCGGGTGCACACGGCCGCCGTCCTTGAAGGATTTCAGTGTCGCCCCGAGATACGCCTCGTTCTGTCCTGCCAGGTCCGGCCAGGAAGGATTGGGGCTGACGCCCGTCGGCCCGTGGCAGAGGGCACAGGATGCCGATCGCTTCTTCCCGAGGGCCGCCTTGGCCTTGTCCGCGCCGATCCCTTTGCAACTTCTCCCGGAGAAATACGCGGCCAGGTTTTCCATGTCCGCATCGTTCAAACCAGCGGCCATTCCGCCCATCATTTCGTTGGGACGCGCTCCGGATTTGAACGCCTGCAAGGCATTGATGAGATACGTGGCATGTTGCCCTGCCAGATTGGGCCATACCGGATTGGTACTCTCCCCGCCGGGACCGTGGCATGCCGTGCAGTTGGCTGACAGGACCTTGCCCGCGGCAGCGTTGCCTTTCGGCTTGTCCGGCATACCGGAATAACTGATCTTTGGAGCATGCGGGTCGTGGCACGACACGCATGGTGCCGTACCCGCATGGGCGGCCAGTTCGACCTGGCGCTGAGCGGTAGGACGCCCGGGCATCGCTTCGTGGCACTGAATGCACTCAGTCTTGTCCTTCCTGGCGGGCAATTTCGTCGGGGCGCCGTTCTGCTCGCTCGAGAGCACGTGTTTCGCGCCCAAAGCCAGTCTCTCGTCGAAGCTGGATGGAACGCCCTCACGGTTGGGATGCAGGCCAACCGGGCCATGGCAGACTTCGCACTGGACATGCCGCCCTTCCGCCGGCTTGTTGTGCGGACTGTCCGCCCAGACCGCGTACTGCTTTTCGTGGCAAGACTTGCAGTACGTGCTGCCACGGAATCGCGGTGTATCGCCCGCGATTTCCGCAACCGAATCGCCACGGTAATGGCCGTAGCGATAATAAGACTTGTCCGTGAAATATATTTTGGCACTGAAGCCCACTATTGCTGCGGCGGCTACCAGAACCATGAGTCGCATGATGTGCTTTGGCATGCTGATCACCTGATTTGCGATGTTCCCTTGGCATGCTAGGCAAAATCAGGGGTAATTACATTGATAACTCGCAATCGCAACATTGAGATTCCGCAACCACTGAACGCAATGCGTTTTCTGGCGTCCTGGCACGAAAAATATGAGGAGGCAGCAGAATCTGCCGTCGCAGCCTTTGCCTTGGAACAGCCTGCTTTCGGACAGGTGCGCGTCTCCAACGAACTGCGCAAACGCGGCACCTCTCGATGAATGGCTGGCGTACTACAACAACGACCACACCAACCAAGGGAAGATCTGTTGCGGGCGAACACCGATGCAAACTTTAATTGATGGAAAGCAGGCGTGGCACGATAACATCACCACATTGAACAGCTGAATCTGAACTGACAGTCACTTCGTCAAATCGGGTAACTGTCAGATCAAGTCGCGACTACTGCACCTTACCAGTTAATACCAAAAGACGTTTGCCGCGGCCCCTGCCGGGGAAAACGGAAATCACCTGCCTACGGCTAATCGGCAATGCCTGACCGGGCTACCGACTCAGCACCGAAACGAGCGACCAGGGCCTCCAGAGACATTTGCCCGAGGTCCTCACCGCCACGACTTCTGACCGCTACCAGCTTCGACTGTACCTCCTTGTCGCCAATAATCAGCTGATAGGGAAGCTTCTGAAGACTATGCTCCCGTATTTTATAGGTGATCTTTTCATTCCGTAAGTCGGCTTCCACCCTGAACCCATGATCTTTCAAGGTTTTTACCACAGAGGCCACATAGTTCCCCTGCCCTTCGGAAATGTTCATAGCCACGGCTTGAACCGGCGCCAACCAGAAGGGCAGCGCCCCGGCGTAATGTTCGATCAGAATGCCGATGAACCTTTCAAGGGAACCCAAAATGGCCCTGTGCAACATGACCGGAACCTGGCGGGTGTTGTCTTCCGCCACGTAGCTCGCATCGAGACGCCCAGGCATGGAAAAGTCCGCCTGGATGGTACCGCATTGCCAGGTGCGGCCGATGCTGTCGCGCAAATGAAACTCGATCTTGGGGCCATAGAAAGCGCCTTCACCGGGCAACGTCTCGAACGTCATGCCGGTTTTCTCGAGCGCCAGCCGCAAGGCCGCTTCCGACTTGTCCCAGATCTCGTCGGAGCCAACGCGCTGGTCCGGACGGGTCGCGAACTTGTACTGCACCTCCTCAAAGCCAAAATCCCGGTAAACCCGGTTCAGCAGCCGGATGAAATCGGACACTTCCGACTGAATCTGGTCTTCCGTGCAAAAGATATGGCCATCATCCTGCGTGAACCCGCGCACCCGCATCACGCCGTGGAGGGCTCCGGAAGGCTCGTTGCGGTGGCAGGACCCGAACTCCCCGTAGCGCACCGGAAGATCCCGGTAGCTTTTGATCCCCTGGTTGAAAATCTGCACGTGCCCCGGGCAATTCATGGGCTTGATGGCAAAATCCCGCGACTCGGATTCCGTGGTGAACATGTTTTTGTGGAAATTGGCCCAATGGCCAGATTTTTCCCAAAGGGTACGGTCCAGGATCTGGGGACAACGCACTTCCTGGTAGCCATTGTCCCGGTAGACATGGCGCATGTATTGCTCGATCTCCTGCCACAGCGCCCAGCCCTTGGGGTGCCAGAACACCATGCCGGGCGCTTCGTCCTGCAGGTGGAACAAGTCGAGCTGGCGACCCAGGCGGCGGTGATCGCGCTTTTCCGCTTCTTCCAGGCGCGTCAGGTAGGCTTCCTGGTCTTCCTTTTTGCTCCAGGCCGTCCCGTAAATGCGGGTCAGCATTTCGTTGCGGGAATCCCCTCGCCAGTAGGCGCCAGCCACCCGCATCAGCTTGAATACCTTGAGCTTGCCCGTGGAAGGCACGTGCGGTCCGCGACACAAATCCACGAAATTATCCTGCCGGTAAAGGGAAATCGCTTCGTTGGCCGGAATGCTGGCAATGATTTCGGCCTTGTAAGCCTCCCCGATGCCTTTGAAATACGCCACGGCCTCATCACGGGGCATGAGTTCCCGGCGCACCGGCAAGTCGCGGCGCACGATTTCCATCATGCGTTTTTCGATGGCTTCGAGATCTTCGGGCGTAAAAGGACGCTTATAGGAAAAATCGTAGTAGAAGCCGTTTTCGATCACAGGCCCGATGGTCACCTGGGCGTCAGGGTAGAGTTCCTTGACCGCATGGGCCAGCAAATGGGCCGTGGAATGGCGCAGGATGTCGACCCCTTC
>JAKBAT010000036.1 GCA_021808815.1 Pseudomonadota bacterium | reverse complement strand
GCTCCTCAAATGGAAGACACCTTGCCGCCTGCGCAACCTGTCACCATGTAGTGCCATGAATCCACGAGGCCATGCAGCTCCCGATTTCGAGAACAAGATTGCCTCACCCGGTGCCTATCTCGAGCGGCTGAACAGCTTGCCCCGCCCTCTTGTGTTCACCAACGGGGTATTTGATATTTTGCATCGCGGGCATGTCACGTACCTGGCACAAGCGAAGGCGCTGGGGGCCACATTGGTGGTGGCGCTCAATTCCGATGCCTCAGTACGCCGTCTGGGAAAGGGAACAGAGCGACCTATCAATGCGTTGGCGGATCGTATGGCGGTCGTGGCAGCCCTGGAGAGTGTCCAGACGGTAACGTGGTTTGAGGAAGATACCCCGTTACAACGCATTCTTGAATGTCTGCCCGATGTCCTGGTCAAGGGCGGTGACTGGTCAGCGGATAAAATTGTTGGCGCCCGTGAAGTGTTGCAACGTGGCGGTAAGGTCGTTTCCATTCCCTTTGAGCATGAGCGTTCCACGACGGCATTGCTGCAGCAGATTCGACGTTAATCTCCCATCAGGCAGGCCAACCCCTCCAGCACAAGAAATTCCACTGCGGTGACGGGTCTTGGCAGGTGTGCCTGGATTTCTTTGTAATGCCCACCGCTCAAAACGTAGCGTATATCCCGGTTTTCCCGAAGTTGCAGGACGTTTGCCAATTGCTCTGCTGCGCCAACTGTCGCTGCAATGATGCCGCTTGCGATGGCGTCCTGTGTATTCCTGGGAAATGGGGCAAAGATGCCGCCGGAAAATGCCGACAAGGTGGCAGTTCCCCCGTGCAGCGCTTGCTGCATCAGTGACAAGCCCGGCAGGATCATGCCGCCGAGGAAGTTGCCGGAGCTGTCCAATGCATCAATCGTGGTGGCAGTGCCTGCATTGATGACAACGACTGGCGTTTGGGCCAGGGTACGGGCACCAATGAGGGCAGCCCAACGATCTGCTCCCAGTTGTTGAGGATTGTCATAGCCGTTTCTCATGCCTGGTGTTGAAACCGTTCCGTCGATCCAACGCAGAGAAACCCCGTAACGGGCACAGCATCCGGCAATTCCTGTCGCGACGGAGAAACCTGCCACTTGGGTTGCCAGTGCCCCGGAGAGGGGAGAATGTTCCTGAAGAATATTTTCCAGGAGGGGCCAGTCGGAAGTCTGCATTGCGCCGACAGCATGCCAGCGACCCTGGTGACGCAAGCCCCATTTGATTCGACTGTTCCCGATGTCGAGCGCGAGTTGCATCAGGTCAGGCGCAATGAAACATCCCCCGTGTGGTACGGGGTCAGGTGCTCTCCCTGCCGTAGCAACAAGGCACCTTCATCAGTTAGGCCGGCACACTCACCGATCTCGATGCGGTGGTTTGGTAGGGACAGGCGAATGCTCCGGTTGAGGTGGATGCTTCTTGCCAACCAGGCATCCCGAAAGGGGGCAAACCCCTGCCTGTCGAATTGATTCAACATGAGGGGAAGTTTTTTCAGGATGGCGGCAAGCACCAGATTGCGCGAGGGGAAACCCCCCGAACTGTCACGCAGATCAAATGCCGGGTTGGAAATGCTGTCAGAAACATCCTCCCGGAGGGATACGTTCAGCCCGATACCTATGACGGCTGCGGGCTGGGGCAGGGTGTCCGCAATTTCAACCAAGGTCCCTGCAATCTTCCGACCCTGTCGCAGCAAGTCATTGGGCCATTTCAATGCAAGGTCCGTGATGCCAAGGTGTTCTTCCAGCGCCTGAAGCAGGGACAAGGAAACTGCCAAGGGAATTCCGGCAAGCTCCCGGGCGGTTCTATGATTGAAACGCCAAAGCAGGGAAAATGTCAGCGAGCCAGTCCGGTCGGATCGCCAACGCCGACCCTGACGACCTCTTCCTGCCGTCTGGTGGCGTGCGACCAGGCAATACCCGCTCGGGACGCCTTCCCGCGCCAGCATCATGAGGCGGCTGTTGGTGGAATCGACCTCATCAACCAGAACGAGCCGTATCCCCCCATTTTCCTGGTCCAGCAGGCTTTGAACGATATCGGCATCAAGGTCTGACATGCTTACAGGTCCAGATGATGTTCCGCCCAACAGGTAGCCACTTCATGACGGTAGGCAATATCCGCAATAATCGCATCCAGCAATAATTCCACCCTGGCCGATAACTTGCTGTCCGGGCCATAATCTGCAGGGGCAATGAAATCCACCCGCTTGGCGGATAACAGTTTGACGCAGGTTTCGCGGTCATGCCGGCTGCGTTTTGGATATACGGCGATTGTATGCCCCCCGTTTTTTTTGGTGAGCGCCATACTGGGTACGTCCGTCATTCCATCTCCGATGTAGATGATGTTTTGGAACGGAATGGGGCGGTCATGTTCGGGCATGTGCTCGTTGATGGATTCATCAAGCGCTTCCTTGCCCTTGTTGACTCGAAACAGATACTGGGTCTTTGTGGTATCGGTAATGAGCACTTTTGGGAAAGTGGCAATGCCTTGGAAATTGAAATGATATTCCGAGGCATAAATTTGCCGGAAATATGAGCGGATGGAAATGCCTTCCAGGATTTCTTTCATGCCTGCTGAAACGATGTAATGACGAAGATTGATTTTCCCAAGCCCTTGTTTGCTGACGTAGGCATTGAGGCGGGGGAACCAGTCCTCCACGCCCGGGAAATAGGGAATATGCTTGCCCATGGCCTGGAAATCGCTACGACTGATATTGATTTTGCGGGCATGCGCCTCTTCGAGGAGCAGGCGCATGTAGACCAGCATTTTTTCTGACACGGTTTCTTTTGATTCCTGCTCAACCTGGCTCCAGAAATGGTCTGGCTTGATGCCAAGTTTTGGCAGAACCGTGTATTCCTGCATAGGCTGCGGCGACAACGTGCCATCGAAATCGTAGACGATGGCGATGGTGTTCTGAAAGAAAGATGTCTTGGACATGCTTGCGTTCCCGTAGTGGGTGGGGTCATTTTAACGGATTGGCGGCAATCTCTGCTTGAGGTAGAGTGTCAGATTATGTCGCCCAATCTCGAAGATGCTGTCTTATGTCTAACTCGCCATCGGTTCCTGCAACCAATTTCATTCGCAACGTCGTTACCGAAGACCTTGCCAGTGGTAAAACGGCTGGGCGCATTGCCACCCGCTTTCCGCCGGAACCAAACGGTTACCTGCATATCGGGCATGCCAAATCGATCTGCCTGAATTTTGGCATTGCACGAGATTATGGTGGCGTGTGCCACATGCGCTTTGACGATACCAATCCCGCCAAAGAGGACACTGAATATGCAGACTCCATTCTGGATACGGTGCACTGGCTTGGGTTTGACTGGGGCCCCCATCTTTATTACGCGTCGGACTATTTTGAACGATGCTACCAGTATGCAGAAAATCTGATACTGGCAGGAAAAGCGTATGTGGATAGCCTGTCTGCCGAAGAAATTCGTGCTTACCGGGGCACATTGACCGGGTCGGGGAAGAACAGCCCCTGGCGTGACCGACCCATCGAAGAAAACCTGATGTTGTTCAGGAAAATGAGGGCGGGAGAGTTTCCCGATGGTGCGCATGTTCTCCGCCTCAAAATTGACATGGCTTCGCCCAACCTGAATTTGCGTGACCCCGCCATTTACCGGATCCGCCGCGCCCCCCACTGGCGTACGGGATCTTCCTGGTGCATTTACCCCATGTACGACTATGCCCATGCCATTTCGGACGCGGAGGAAAGGATCACCCATTCGATCTGCACCCTGGAATTTGAAGATCATCGACCCTTGTATGACTGGGTTGTCGAGAATACGCCGGTTCCTTCACGGCCCCATCAGTATGAGTTTGCCCGTCTTAACCTGACCTATACCGTGATGAGCAAGCGAAAACTGCTGGAATTGGTCCAGGAGCAGCATGTGTCAGGCTGGGATGATCCGCGCATGCCAACCTTGGTGGGGCTGCGACGGCGCGGCTACACACCGGAATCCATTCGCCTGTTTTGCGACCGCATCGGGGTATCCAAGGCGGACAGCCTGATCGATGTCAGCGTGCTGGAAGACTGTCTGCGCACTGACTTGAACGAGCGAGCACCGCGCCGGATTGCGGTATTGAACCCGGTTCGCCTGATTATCGACAACTATCCGGAAGATCGGGTGGAAAGTTGTACGGTGCCCCACCATCCCCAGAAGCCGGAATGGGGTACGCGTTCAGTTCCATTTTCACGTGAACTCGTCATCGAACGGGACGATTTCATGGTGGAGCCTGCCAAAGGCTTTTTTCGCCTCGCGCCGGGAGCAGAAGTGCGGTTACGGTACGCCTACGTGGTGAAATGTACCGGGTTTGTCTTGCACCCGGACACCGGAGAAGTCAGTGAAATACATTGCCAGTATGACCCGGATACGCGTAGCGGGACTGCTGGGGCCGATACACGCAAAATCAAGGGAAACATTCACTGGTTGTCGGTGGCGCACTCGAGCGAAGCGGAAATCCGGTTGTATGATCGCCTGTTCCTTGAACCCGATCCGGCCGGTATGGAAGACTATCGTACAGCGTTGAATCCGGATTCCATCAGCGTCTGCCCCGCAAGCAGGGTCGAACCCGCGTTGCTCACTGCCTCACCGGGAGACAAGTTCCAGTTCGAGAGAAACGGTTATTTCGTGGTGGACGAGGACTCGCCTGGAACCGGATGCCCGGTATTTAACCGGGCCGTTACCTTGCGGGATACCTGGACCAAAAATCGCTGATCAGGAAGTACGCCGGCCCTTGTCGCGTTCGACCAGGGCATAAGCAGAATGATTGTGGATGGATTCGAAGTTTTCTGATTCCACCACGTAGGCCTCGATCCGAGGGTCCTGGTCCAGGCGATGTGCCACATCCCGTACGATGTCTTCCACAAATTTCGGATTGTCGTAGGCCCGTTCGGTGACCCATTTTTCATCCGGTCGCTTGAGCAGGCCGAACAGTTCACAGGAGGCTGACTCCTCGGCAATTCTGATCACCTCCTCCACCCACACGAAAGCATTGATGCGGGCAGTGATGGTGACATGGGATCTCTGATTATGGGCACCATAGTCGGAAATCTCCTTCGAGCAGGGGCAGAGGCTGGTGACTGGGATGATGACCTTGATGGTGAAAGACTGTTTCCCATTGGCAATTTCACCAATGAAAGTCACATCGTAGTCAATCAGGGATTTCACCCCGGAAACGGGTGCTGCCTTGTTGATGAAGTAGGGGAAGCTCATTTCGATGTGCCCGGCAGGTGCTTCGAGACGGTCTACCATCTCGCGCAATATGGCGCCAAACGATTGCACGGAAATCTCGCGTTCCTCACGGTTGAGGATTTCCACGAAACGGGACATGTGCGTTCCCTTGAAATGCTGTGGCAAATGAACGTACATGTTGAATGTGGCGATCGTGCTTTGCGCTCCACCCAAATCGCGGTCAGAAACGCGAACGGGATGGCGAATGCCTTTGATGCCCACCCGGTCTATGGCGATGCGACGGGTATCGGGTGTGGACTGAATATCGGGGATCGTGTGGGGGTCACGTGCGTTCATGGATTTGCTCCGGAAAAAAGGTCGTAACGTGTTCGGCGTCGGAAAGTTGGTAATTCATGCGCCCGCTGCACCGCTTCGCAAGGAAGGCATCTCGCGTTGTCGTGTCTCTACGGATGCCCGGATTCCTGCGGCATCCAACCCACAGTCGGCCAACAAAGCTGCTGGGTCACCCTGGTCGATGAAATGGTCAGGCAATCCCAGATGCAGCAGGGGAGTTGCCAGGTTTTCGCGCGCAAGCACTTCGCCAACACCTGCACCAGCCCCGCCGGAAATGGTGTTTTCTTCCAGGGTGACCAGCAGTTCGTGGCTGAGCGCCATTTTGATGATGAGTGCCTCGTCCAGTGGTTTGACAAACCTCATATTGACCACAGTTGCGTTTAATTGTTCCCCGACTGCCAGTGCGGGCTGCAGCAGTGAGCCAAACGCCAGCAGGGCAACGGTGCGGCCCTGCCGTTTCAGTTCCGCCTGACCAACAGGGAGGGCCGTCATTTTGCCGACGGGCACAGCTCCCGAACCACCCCCCCGTGGGTAGCGAACGGCAGACGGCCCTTCAAGCTGGAATGCGGTATAGAGCATTTGACGGCATTCATTTTCGTCCGCCGGGGCCATCACGGTCATGTTGGGGACACAGCGCAGATAGGTCAGATCAAAACTCCCGGCATGGGTAGCGCCGTCGGCACCCACCAGGCCGGCTCTGTCAATTGCCAGGACAACGGGCAGGTTCTGGAGTGCTATGTCGTGAATGAGCTGGTCGTAAGCGCGCTGCAGGAAAGTGGAATAGATCGCCACGACAGGTTTGAGCCCCTCGCAGGCCAAGCCTGCAGCAAAAGTCAGCGCGTGCTGCTCGGCAATCCCCACATCAAAATAGCGATCCGGATAGCTTTTTGAAAATCGCACCAGGCCGGAGCCTTCGCACATGGCGGGTGTAATGGCAAACAATCGCGCATCGGCCGCAGCCATGTCGCATAGCCAGTCTCCAAACACCTGGGCGTAGGTGAGTTTCCCCCCAGGTTTGGGCTGGATACCAATGGCTGTATCGAAAGGGGTTACGCCGTGATAAAGGATGGGATCGGCTTCAGCGGGCGCGTAGCCCTTTCCTTTTCTGGTCACGACATGAAGGAATTGGGGACCATCAAGTCGTCGTACGTTGTGGAATGTTGAAATCAACGTATCCAGATCGTGGCCGTCAATGGGGCCAATGTAATTGAAGCCAAACTCTTCGAACAGGGTTGCCGGGGGGTTGACCATCCCTTTCATGTGTTCTTCCCACCGTTTTGCGAATTGCAGGATGGGAGGAGCAACTCCCAGCACTTTCTCCCCACCTTTGCGCACGGAGTTATAGAGCCTTCCGGACATGATGCGGGCCAGATGGTTGCTGAGCGCGCCCACCGGGTGGGATATCGACATTTCATTGTCGTTGAGGATCACGACAAGATTGGCTCCGGTATTCCTGGCATTGTTCATGGCTTCAAATGCCATGCCTCCGGTGAGGGCACCATCTCCGATGACGGCGATGGCACGATGATCGCTGTCGGTTCGCTTGAAGGCGGTCGCCATTCCGAGTGCCGCGCTGATGGAGGTGCTGGAATGTGCAGTGCCAAATGTGTCGTACAAGCTTTCGCTGCGACGTGGAAAACCGGACAGGCCGCCTTTCATGCGAAGATGACTCATGCCGGCGCGACGCCCGGTCAGAATTTTATGGGCATAAGTTTGATGCCCCACATCCCAAACCAGGCGATCGTCCGGCGTGTTGAAGGTGTAATGCAACGCGATGGCAAGTTCGACAGTGCCGAGGTTGCTGGAAAGATGGCCGCCGGTACGGGCAACGGAAGAGATGATGAACTGCCGTAATTCGTCGGCCAGCTGCCCAAGCTCTCGCCGCTCGAGTGTGCGGAGCTGATGTGGCCATTGAATCTGATCAAGCAGCGGCGTGGATGACATGATGAAGTTTTTCAGCTGCGGCGATTAACGATGAAATTCGCCAGGCTTTCCAGTCGGTTACGACGTGGCCCGAACGCTTCCAGGGACTCTCGTGCAGTTTTGAGCAATTCCTCCGAGAAATTCCTGGCCTGTACCCGTCCCATTATACTCACATAGGTGCTTTTATTGGCTGCAGCGTCTTTTCCAGCGGTCTTTCCCAACGTGGCCGTGTCCATTTCCGCATCCAGCACATCGTCGACCACCTGAAAGGCCAGTCCCAGTGCATTGGCATAATGGGACAACTGCCGGTATTCGAAGGAAGGCAGCGTTTCGCCGCAACTGGCTCCCATCAGTACTGCGGCCCGGATCAGGGCCCCGGTTTTCTTGAGGTGCATTGCCTCCAGTTCCGGAAGAGACATCAGGCCATTGGTGCTTTCCAGATCGATGGCCTGGCCGCCCCCCATGCCTCGGGAACCTCCCGCCACCGCCAGTTGCCGGATCAGGCTGAGTTGTACCAGTGGGTCGGGATGTAATGAAAACTCGGACATCCATTGAAAAGCCAGCGATTGCAATGTATCTCCAGCAAGCAGGGCATGTGCTTCGCCGTATTGCACATGGCAAGTGGGCTTCCCACGGCGCAGCGTGTCGTTGTCCATGATGGGCAGGTCGTCGTGGACCAGGGAATAGGCGTGAAGGAGCTCGATGCTGCCTGCGATGACGACCAATGCCTCCCTGGGAGCATTGACCAGTTCGCCGGCTGCGAACACCAGCAACGGCCTGATACGCTTTCCTCCGTCCAGAACGGCAAAGCGCATGGCTTCATGCAGTTTTTGGGGGACGATGTGGGGACCGGGCAGGTGATGCTGCAGAAAATCTTCCAGGATGTGGCAAATTTCGGAAGACCAGTGTTTGAAATCACTGGGGAGGTTCATTATCCTGAAAATTCCGCAACGCTCCGTTTTCCAACACTTTGATGCGTTGCTCCGCATCGGCCAGTTGGGACTGGCAGTACTCCAGAAGCTGGGTCCCTCGCCGGTAGGCTTCGATGGATTGCTCCAAAGGCAACTGTCCGTTTTCCAGGCTGGCTAGAAGAGTTTCGAGTTCCTGCAATGCCAACTCGTAACTTTCAGCAGGTTTTTGAGGAGGTTTCACCATAATAACCCCACATTATCGCAAGCTGTCACAAAAGGTCAAACTTCGAATGAAAAAGTCTTATAAATCACTTGCTTCCAATTATACCTCCAAGGTAGAATCGCCCTCTTGGCCGTTGGGTTTACGTGCTTGACCCTGCAATCATCAATCTCCTGCATTTTTGAGTTCCCTGGGGGGAGTGGATATGTCAACACTGGGATCGTTCGAACAGCTGGCGACGATTACTGGGCAGCTTCCCGTCCGCTGGTATTTCGATCCGTCGATTGCTGCGTTTGAGCAACAAACCTTGTTTGCACAAGGGCCGCGCTATGTGGGACATGAGCTCATGGTACCCAATGCAGGCGATTATTTTACGTTGCCTTGGCGCGATCATGGGCAGGTCCTGGTCAACAACGGACAGCGTGTCGAGTTGCTCTCCAATGTTTGCCGCCATCGTCAGGCCATCATGTTGCAAGGAAGAGGAAACGCGCATCACATCGTTTGCCCGTTGCATCGCTGGACTTACGATCTGCAAGGTAAATTGGCGGGAGCACCGCATTTTCCTGGCAACCCTTGCCTGAATCTGGATCAATCCCCCCTGATGCGCTGGAATGGATTGCTGTTCGAAGGGCGGCGCAATGTTGCCGCCGAACTTGGCGCCTGCAAGGTCGCTGGAGATCTGGATTTCAGCGGCTATCTGCTGGATACCGTGAAAACGGCCCACCATCAGTTCAACTGGAAAACCTTCATTGAGGTATACCTGGAGGACTACCATGTCGTGCCTTTCCATCCAGGTTTGTCCGGGTTTGTGGACTGTGATGACTTGCGTTGGGAGTTTGGCGAGTGGTACAGCGTACAGACCGTTGGCGTGAAGGAGCATTTGCACCGGGCAGGGTCGCCGGTGTACCAGCAATGGCATGATGTCGTGCGGCGTTACAACAGAGACAGGGATCCTCCTTTTGGTGCAATCTGGATGGTCCTTTACCCCAACATCATGGTGGAATGGTATCCCCATGTTCTGGTGGTGAGCACGGTTTGGCCGGATGGGCCGGAGCGTTGTACCAATGTCATGGAATTTTATTATCCCGAAGAGATTGTGCTGTTTGAGCGTGACTACGTGGAGGCACAGCAGAAAGCCTATGCCGAAACAGCCTTGGAAGACGACGAAATATGTGAGCGCATGGCCCGTGGTCGCCGCGCTTTGATCGCCCGTGGGCTTGAGGATGGCGGACCCTACCAGTCTCCCATGGAGGATGGCATGCTGCATTTTCACGAATTCATCCGCCGGCAACTTGATCCGCTGATTCCCTCGAGGCAGTGCGTGTTGTGATGCGGCTGCCTCCGCTTAAATCCGGCTGGATGCTTGTGGCCGGGTTTAGTTTTGCAGTCATGGGGGTATTGGTCAAACTGGGGGCCAAGGAGTTTTCACCGGCGGAACTGGTGTTTTATCGCTCGTTTTTTGGTTTGATCCCCGTGTTTTTGCTGGGGATGCGGCAACGCCAGACGATCAGGACGGTGTACTGGAGGCTGCATCTGTTTCGCAGCGTAACCGGGGTGATTTCCCTCTGGCTTTATTTCATGGCGCTGGCGCAATTGCCGCTGGCGACGGCGGTCACCCTGAACTATACCTCCCCCCTGTTTCTTGCCCTGCTGATCACTTTGCTTGCCCGTGATAAGCTCCAGCGCCCTTTGTTATTGACACTGGTTTTCGGCTTCATGGGGATCGTATTGGTGCTCAAACCTCATTTGGGCCCGGATCAGTGGTTTGCGGGATTGTTGGGTTTGCTGTCGGGATTTGGCGCCGGAGTGGCTTACCTGAATGTTCGTGCCATGGGCGAACTGGGAGAGCCCGAATGGCGCATCGTCCTGTATTTTTCGGCTCTGTCTACCATAGTGCTGGGCATTTACCTTCTATTTGTTCCCCACCATTCCGTAACCCTTGCAAATGCGGGGGTCCTGGTGGCATTGGGGATGGCAGCGACCATTGGACAATTGGCCATGACGCGTGCATATCGCACCGGTTCAACCTGGCTTGTTGCCAATTTTGCGTACAGTGCGATCGTGTTTTCCAGTGTTCTGGGGATCATTGTTTTCAGGGAACGGTTGACCTGGACGGGCTGGCTTGGCGTGTTGATCGTGATACTGGCGGGTGCGACTGCCGGCCACCAGGTGCGTCGTACCACTATCATGAATGCGGCAAAATTATCGATATGAATACGCCACTGGTCACTGCCAGCGCACTGGTGAGTCATTTGCAGGATTGGGTTGTTCTGGATTGCAGGCACAACTTGCAGGACGTGGACGCGGGCCAGCGTGCCTATCTGGCAGGCCATATTCCCGGCGCGTGTTTTTTGCATCTGGACCGGGATTTGTCAGGCCTGGCAGGCGGGCAGCGGGGGCGACACCCGCTGCCATCCCCATCGGAACTGAAAAACGTTCTGGAGCGTTCTGGCGTGGGCTCAGGCAGGAGTGTCGTTGTCTACGATCACGGCGAGTGCATGTTTGCAGCGCGGCTGTGGTGGATGTTGCGTTGGCTGGGCCATGATCATGTGGCTGTTCTGGAGAGAGGCTGGACCGGGTGGATCGAGGCAGGAAACCCCGTGAGTACGGAGGTACCCCAGCCGCAATCGGCGGTGTTTTCCCTCCAGGAGCGTGTCGACTGGATTGTGGATACCCGTTTTGTGCAATCCCACTTGAACGATCCCGCCATTCGCCTGGTGGACGCACGAGCGGCAGACCGGTTTCGCGGGGAAAACGAAACGCTGGATCCCGTCGGCGGCCATATTCCCGGGGCCTGTAACCGCCCTTTTCGTGACAATCTGGAATCGAATGGATGTTTCAAGCATCCTGACGTGCTCAGATCCGAATTTGAAGGCATTCTCGAAGGGAGAAGCCCCGAGCATCTGGTGCATCAATGCGGATCTGGAGTCACGGCGTGCCATAACCTGCTGGCCATGGAATACGCAGGGTTGCCGGGGGGGAAGCTGTATCCGGGTTCCTGGAGCGCCTGGTGTGCAGACCCTGCACGCCCAGTAGCCGTAGGAAGTCCTTGATTTCCCGGTTTATATTTTGTACAATAGCCGGCTTTTCGGATTCGGGATTTCCCCGAAGCCTCAAACAGATAAGGTCTAGTCATCATGGTCGTGATCCGATTGTCTCGTGGCGGTGCGCGTAACCGTCCTTTTTACAATGTGGTGGTTGCCGATTCACGCAACCGGCGTGATGGTCGTTTCATCGAGCGGCTGGGGTTTTACAACCCTTTGCGTACCGAGGGTCCTGATGCATTGCGCCTGGATCTTGCGCGGGTGGAATTCTGGAAAAGTCGTGGCGCCCAGGCTTCCGATGCCGTTGAAAAACTGATCAAGCGGGTGCCCAAGGCAGGGGCTGTTGCAGTCTAAGTGGGTGGTCATGGGGCGGGTCGCGGCTCCGCATGGTGTGCGAGGCTGGTTCCGTGTACAAAGTTATGGCAAGTCGCTGGACGGACTGTCGGCTTGTTCCCACTGGTGGTTAGGCAAGGCGGACGAATACCGGAAGTGGCTGGTGGCAGAATGGCAGGTGCACGGCAACGCACTGGTTGCACGGCTTGATGGCGTGACGGACCGTACCACCGCCGAAAGCTTGCGTGGCATGGAGGTTGCGATTCCACGCGAACAACTGCCTGCGGCAGGTGACAACGAATACTACTGGACTGACCTGATTGGCTTGCAGGTGACCAGCGTTACGGGTGAGAAGCTGGGAAAGGTGGAGGCAATACTGGAAACCGGCGCAAATGACGTGCTGGTGGTGCGCGATGAAAACCGGGAACGCCTGATCCCTTTCGTGGCAGCAGTGTTACGGGAAGTATGTCTTCCAGAAGGGCGGATGGTTGTGGACTGGGAGGCGGATTATTGAATGGCCTATGCCTTCGATGTGGTCTCGCTGTTTCCATCCATGTTCGAAGCCTTGACGGCCCACGGTGTGACACGACGTGCACTGGAGCAGGGGCTGTGGAGTTTTCAGGCATGGAATCCACGGGATTTCACAACGGATAATTATCGGACGATCGATGATCGCCCTTATGGTGGAGGCCCGGGCATGGTCATGATGGCCAGACCCCTGGCAGATGCCATCGCCGCAGCCAAAGCTCGCCAGCGTGCTTTGGGGATTGCAGTGCCGAAAGTGGTGTGTCTGAGCCCACAGGGTTTCCCGCTGACGCACGAACGGATCCTGCAGTATGCGCAAGAACCTGGCCTGATTCTCCTGGCAGGGCGCTATGAAGGGATTGACGAACGGCTGCTGGCGCAGGCAGTTGATGAGGAGGTCTCCATTGGTGATTATGTCCTGTCGGGTGGAGAATTGCCTGCCATGGTCGTGATGGATGCCATCCTGAGGCAATTGCCGGGTGTGCTGGGGGATGCACTGTCTGTACAGCAGGAGTCGTTTGTACAAGGTTTGCTGGATACGCCGCACTATACGCGGCCTGAAATTTACGACGGCAGGGCGGTGCCTGCGATATTGATGTCCGGAAATCATGCGGAAATCGAACGCTGGCGACGCAAGCAGTCCATCGGTAGGACCTGGCAAAAACGCCCGGATATGTTGGTACGCCAACCGCTTTCCGGGGAAGATGAAAAACTGTTGGAAGAGTTCAAAGCCGAACTCGATACGAAGGAGTAGTCACGTGGATATCATCAAGCAACTGGAACAGGAAGAAATGGTGCGACTCGGTAAAACGATTCCGGATTTCGCACCTGGCGACACCGTCGTGGTGAATGTGAAAGTGGTCGAAGGGGAACGCAAGCGTGTCCAGGCCTTCGAAGGTGTTGTGATCGCGCGCCGCAACCGCGGCCTCAATTCTTCCTTCATTGTGCGCAAGGTGTCTTCAGGAGAAGGTGTCGAGAGAACCTTCCAGACCTGGTCTCCCCTGATTGCCAGCATTGAAGTCAAGCGTCGCGGGGATGTGCGTCGTGCCAAACTGTACTATTTGCGTGACCGGTCCGGAAAATCGGCCCGCATTCGCGAAAAGCTGGCAACCCGTACTGCAGCGCCAAGTTCGGAACCCTCTGCCGGTTAAACGATTAACACATCGCTGCAGGATATTCTCGATCGGTTTTGCGACAGTCTGTGGCTGGAAGACGGACTGTCGCAAAACACCCTGAAAAACTACCGGCGCGATCTCACCCAGTTTGCTTCCTGGCTGGAACAGAATGCCCCCGGTTGTGGCCTGTACCAGATGGAGGTATCCCATCTCCAGGCCTGGCTTGCTGACCTGTACGGCGTTCGTCACGTCAAAAGCCGTACGGCAAGCAGGGCTTTGTCAGCGCTCCGGCGTTTTTGTCGCCATGCTTTGCGCGAAGGCTGGATGACTCAGGACCCTACCCTCCATCTGGCGTCACCACGGCTACCCCGTGCGCTGCCCAATACCCTTTCCGAGGCCGAAGTGGAATGCCTGCTCAAAGCGCCGGACAGCGGTACCCGTCTGGGCATGAGGGATCGCACCATGCTGGAAGTGCTCTATGCAAGTGGGCTGCGGGTTTCGGAGCTGGTTGAGTTGCCATTGGCGGCCATTTCCCTGGACAGTGGCGTGGTGCGCGTCAAAGGAAAGGGCGGCCGTGAAAGGCTTGTGCCCCTCGGGGAAAATGCCTTGTTGTGGGTGCAGCGCTACCTCGATGAGGCGCGACCGGTTCTTTTGTCCGGGGCGCCACATGAAGCCCTGTTTGTCACCCAACGCAAACAACCGATGACACGTCAGGCATTCTGGTATCTGATCAAGCGCTATGCCTTGAGGGCCGGCGTTCGGTCTACCCTCTCGCCCCATACCCTGCGACATGCCTTTGCGACCCATCTGGTGAACCATGGCGCTGATTTGCGTGTTGTGCAGTTGTTGTTGGGGCATGCCGACATTTCAACCACCCAGATTTACACCCACGTGGCACGGGAACGGCTACGCCAGTTGCATGAAAAGCACCATCCCCGGGGCTGAAGCCCTCTATACTGTGTCTCCATGATATCCCTGATTCTGATTACCTTGGCAGCCTATCTGACAGGCTCCTTTTCTTTTGCCGTGATCGTTAGCCGCATGATGCAATTGCCGGATCCGCGCACGTTCGGCTCCAAAAACCCGGGCGCTACCAATATGCTGCGCGGGGGCAGTCGTGCCGGAGCTGCCTGGGTCCTGGCCGGAGATGCTTTCAAAGGATGGTTGGCAGTGTGGTTGACGGCGCATGTGGCCGTACCGATGGGCGTAATGCCCGAAGCCGTGCCGATGGCCGCGTTGGCCGTCTTTGTCGGGCACGGTTACCCTGTGTTTTTCGGGTTCAAGGGGGGGAAAGGCGTTGCAACTGCCCTGGGGGTCATGCTGGCGCTTCAGCCATTACTGGGGCTGGCAACGCTGGCCGTCTGGCTTGCCATCATGGCATTGACGCGGATTTCATCACTGTCTGCCCTT
>JAKBAT010000144.1 GCA_021808815.1 Pseudomonadota bacterium | reverse complement strand
TTGAGACGATCCATGATCGCCGCCACGCGGACGGACGCAAAAATTTTCAGTAGCGGATCTTCCAGGGACAGGTAGAAGCGGCTGGACCCCGGGTCGCCCTGTCGCCCGGAACGTCCTCGCAGCTGGTTGTCGATGCGGCGGGATTCATGCCGTTCGGAACCGATGATGTGCAGGCCGCCGGCCGCCAGGACCTGCTCGTGCAATTGCTGCCAGCGTTCCCTGGCCTCCTGGATGCGCTGCGTTCGTTCCGCGTCCGAAAGGTCTCCGTTCTCCTCCAGGGCGCGAATCTCGGCATCAGGGTTGCCGCCCAGCACGATGTCGGTGCCGCGGCCAGCCATGTTCGTGGCGATCGTGATCACGCCGGGGCGCCCGGCCTGGGCGACGATTTCCGCTTCGCGTGCGTGCTGCTTGGCATTGAGTACCTGGTGAGGCAGCTTCTCGCGCTGAAACATGACAGAGAGCAGTTCCGATGCCTCGATGGAAGCCGTTCCGACCAGCACCGGCTGGCCGCGCTGGTGGCAGTCGCGCACGTCCTCAAGCACCGCGTTGAATTTTTCGCGCGCGCTGCGGAAAACCTGGTCCATCCGGTCCTCGCGCACCATGGGCCGGTGCGTCGGGATGATGACGGTTTCGAGGCTGTAAATATGCTGGAATTCGAACGCTTCCGTATCGGCCGTGCCGGTCATCCCCGATAGCTTGGCATAAAGCCGGAAATAGTTCTGGAAGGTGATGGATGCCAGCGTCTGCGATTCGTTCTGAATCCGCACGCCTTCCTTGGCTTCCACCGCCTGGTGTATGCCTTCGGACCACCGACGGCCCGGCATCATGCGCCCGGTGAATTCGTCCACGATCACGATTTCCCCGCTCTGCACCACATAATGTTGGTCGCGGTGGTACAGGGCATGGGCTCGCAGGGCCGCGTACACATGGTGCATCAGGAGAATGTTGGCCGGTTCGTAAAGGCTCGCCCCCGGAGTCAGAAGTCCGGCCTCCGCCAGCAGCGCTTCGGCGTGTTCATGTCCCGCTTCGGACAGGATGACCTGGTGCGCCTTGAGGTCCACGTGATAGTCGCCTTCCCCTTCCTCCGATGCCTGGGGATGCAGGCGCGGAATCAGCGTATTGATCTGGCGGTACAGTTCCGTGCTGTCTTCGGCCTGTCCGGATATGATGAGCGGTGTGCGTGCCTCGTCGATCAGGATGGAATCCACTTCGTCCACGATGGCGTAATTGAGGCTCCGCTGTACGCGCTCGTCGACCCGCGTCACCATGTTGTCACGCAGGTAATCGAATCCGAATTCGTTGTTGGTCCCGTAAGTGATGTCTGCCGCATAGGCGGCCGCCTTGTCTTCATGCGCCATCTGGGAAAGGTTGACTCCCACGGACAACCCCAGAAATCGGTGAACCCGCCCCATCCATTCCGCATCGCGACGGGCCAGGTAATCGTTCACGGTCACCACGTGGACCCCTTTTCCCGTCAGGGCATTGAGGTAGGAGGGCAACGTGGCGACCAGGGTTTTCCCTTCCCCGGTGCGCATCTCCGAAATCCTCCCGTCGTGCAGGGCCATCCCGCCGATCAACTGAACGTCGAAATGACGCATGCCCAAAACGCGCCTGCTCGCTTCCCGCATCACGGCAAACGCTTCGGGCAGCAGGCTGTCGAGGTCTTCCCCTTGTTCCAGCCGGTTTCGGAATTCCGTCGTCTTGGCCTGCAATGCGGCATCGTTCAACGAGGCGAGCGATGGTTCCAGGCTGTTGATCTGGGCGACGACTTTTCGGTACTGCTTGAGCAACCGCTCATTGCGGCTCCCGAACAGCTTTTTGAGGACATCCGTGATCATGGCAAAAGTTGAGGCTGCGGGCAAAAACTGTAATTTTACCAGAGTGCGGCGCAGCCGCCCCGGTCCTGTAAAATATGGCGCATGGACGCACAGCGTTTAGAGGAAATCCTCAAGGGAAACCCGGCTTTCGAAACCCTGAAAGCCCGGCTGGAACGCTTGGCGCCTGTGCAGGACGCGCTCCTGCAGGTGCTTCCCGCCCCGCTTCATGCCCATGTGCGGGTCACGATGCTCGAGGACACCCGCCTGCACCTTCAGGTGAGCAGCCAGGCCGTGGCCGCCCGGCTGCGGCTGCAGGCTCCCAGCCTGATCCGCCATCTGCGGGAACGGGCGCCCGGCATTGCCTCTTTGCAATTCCATGTGGCGCCACACCCTGCCTCCAGTCCCTCGCGCCGTCCCGCCGTCGCCATCCCGCCGGAGGCGCTTGCGCAATTCGAAACACTGGCCGGAAGGCTGCCTCCTTCGCCGCTGAAGGCGGCCCTGATACGCCTGCTTCAGGTACGAGGACGGTCCGTTTAACGCCGGACAGGGTCAGAAAGCAGTTTGAGCCTGGGGAAGGGGTTCGATGAAGGCGGAAGGCAGAGGGTCCCCCGGTCCGAAGGTCACCCATACCCAGGCAGAGGCATCGGCCAGCAGCGCCCTGGCTGCCACATTATTGAGCGCATGCCCGGACTTATGTCCGAGGAAGGAGCCGATCAGGGGGTGTCCGAGCAGGTAGAGGTCTCCCACCGCATCCAGAATCTTGTGGCGAAGAAATTCGTCCGCGTAACGCAGGCCGTCCGTATTGAGCACTCTGAATTCGTCCATCACGATGGCGTTTTCAAGGCTTCCGCCCAGCGCCAGACCTTGCGACCGGAGCATTTCGACATCCTGGGTGAAGCCGAACGTGCGGGCCCGGGCCACTTCGCGCACATAGGATGTGTCGGCGAAATCCACGGTCACGGAAGACCCGACT
>JAKBAT010000143.1 GCA_021808815.1 Pseudomonadota bacterium | reverse complement strand
CACGCCGATCAATCAGGTGGCCGGCGTCAATTTGCTGGATGCTCGCACCATCGGCGTTTCCCCGTATGAGAAAAAAATGGGTGGGGCCATCGAGAAGGCCATCCGAGAGTCGGATCTGGGATTGAATCCTTCTTCACAAGGCGACCTTATCCGGGTGCCCATGCCGGCCCTGACCGAGGAACGTCGCCGCGATCTGACCAAGGTCGTCAAGGCGGAAGCGGAAAATGCGCGCGTCGCCGTACGCAACGTGCGGCGCGACGCCCTCGCCCACCTGAAGGAATTGCAGAAATCCAAGTCCATTTCCGAAGATGAGGAACGCCGCGCACAAGAGGACATTCAAAAGCTGACTGATCGTTTCGTGGGAGAGATCGACAAACAGCTGGCCGTCAAAGAATCGGAACTGATGGCTGTTTGAGCTTCCCGAGCGAACGAGCAGGGAAGACGGCATGGCCCAATCCGAAAGTTCCACGTTAACCATCCCGTCATCGGGAAAAATCCCGCGGCACATTGCCATCATCATGGACGGCAACGGGCGCTGGGCAAGGCAGCGCATGCTGCCCCGCATCGCAGGCCACCGCAGGGGCAGCGAAGCGGTGCGGGAACTGGTGGAAAATGCCGCCCGCCTGGGCATTGAATACGTGACGCTGTTTGCTTTCAGCAGCGAAAACTGGCGCCGCCCACCCGAAGAGGTGTCGATGCTGATGCAGCTGTTCATCAGCAATCTTGAGAACGAAATTTCCCGCCTCCATCAGGCGGGCATCCGGGTCCGCATCATCGGAGACCTCTCCCGCCTGGGGCAGCGTCTGGAAGCCCTGATTGCCGACGCCCACCAGCTGACCCGGAACAACAAGCGCCTGACACTGACCGTCGCCGTGAATTACGGGGGGCGGTGGGACATCCTGCAGGCGGTGAACGCACTCCTGCGCGACCATCCGGAAAAGATGCGCGAGCCCGTTACGGAAGCCGAATTGTCGCCCTACCTGTCCATGGGCGATGCCTGTGAACCCGATCTGTTCATACGCACGGGGGGCGAGCAGCGCATCAGCAATTTTCTGTTGTGGCAGCTCGCCTACACCGAACTTTATTTCACCGACGCCCTCTGGCCGGATTTCAACCGCTCAAGCCTGGAAGCGGCCATCCGTTCCTACCAACAGCGGGAACGGCGCTTCGGGCGGACAAGCGAACAATGCTGCGCGCCAGAATCCTGACGGCTGCCTTCCTCCTGGCGTTGACCGGAACGCTCCTTTTCGCGGCCCCGGCAGCGTACTGGAAGGCCGCGGTCCTGTTTGCGGGGCTGCTGGCCAGCTGGGAATGGGGGGGGTTGGCAGGCTATCCCGGGCTGTCCAGGGTGGCTTATGTGGGGATCACGGCGCTCCTGGCCTGGGGCTGCGAATGGGCGGTGACGCGCGGCGACGCGGTTGGCCTGCTGGGCCTTCTCGATGCGCTGTCCCTTCTGTTCTGGATGGCCATCGTTCCCACCTGGATGATACGGCGCTGGCACGTCCGCAGCCCTGCGCTGCTCGCCGCGACCGGATGGCTGCTGATCCTTCCCACCGGCTTCGCGCTGGTGACGTTGCGCCTTGCCGGCCCCTGGGTGCTGCTGATGTTCATGGCGGTGCTCTGGATTTCAGACTCGGCTGCCTATTTCGCAGGGCGCGCCTGGGGAAAACGCAAGCTTGCCCCGTCCATCAGCCCCGGAAAAACCTGGGAAGGGGTGTGGGGAGGGCTTACGGCCGTGCTGGTTTACGCCCTTGCGGCGGCATTCGGGCCTGGCGGCGTTCCCGAAGGAGCGGCCAGCCTCCTGTTGCGGCACATGGGGCTGTCATGGATCCCTTTCGCCCTTTTTCTCGCAGTGCTGGGCGTCATCGGCGACCTGTTCGAATCCTGGATCAAGCGCTGTGCCGGGGTCAAGGATAGCGGCTCGCTGCTGCCGGGACACGGCGGAATTCTCGACAGGATCGATGCCCTGACGGCGGCTTTGCCGTTGGCGGCATGGCTCGCTCTGGGGAAAGGCGGATGGAACGTCGTGCACTGACCATTCTGGGGGCGACCGGCAGCATCGGTTGCAGCACCCTTGAGGTGGTGGCGCTGCATCCGCAGCGTTACCGCGTCCATGCCCTCTCGGCCCACCGCAACGTGGAAAAGCTTTCCCGGCAATGCTTGCGCTTTGCGCCCCAATATGCGGTGGTCAGTTTTCCGGAAGACGCCCAGCTGCTTTCCGGCCTGCTCAGGGAGGCCGGAAAGCACGGAGAGACCGAAATCCTGGTGGGCCCTGAAGCCCTCTGCAAGGTGGCGTCCGGCGCGGAAACCGATATCGTCATGGCGGCCATCGTGGGTGCGGCCGGCCTGGAGCCGACCCTTGCGGCGGCACGGGCGGGCAAGCGGGTACTGCTCGCCAACAAGGAAGCCTTGGTCATGTCCGGCGCCCTGCTGATGGACGCCGTTCGGGCCAGCGGCGCGGTGCTGCTGCCTGTGGACAGCGAACACAACGCGGTCTTCCAGTCCCTGCCGAAGCAGCCCGGCGCAGGGGGGCTCCCGGCGGGTGTGAGCCGGATCACCTTGACGGCTTCCGGGGGCCCATTCCTGCGCCGGCCGCTGGCGGAATTTCCCGGCGTGACTCCGGAAGAAGCCTGCCGCCATCCCAACTGGGCGATGGGGCGAAAGATTTCCGTGGATTCGGCCACCATGATGAACAAGGGCCTCGAGCTCATCGAGGCCTGCTGGCTTTTTGACGCCAGGCCTGAGCAGGTGGACATCGTGATTCACCCCGAAAGCATCGTGCACTCCCTCGTGACTTATGTGGACGGTT
>JAKBAT010000035.1 GCA_021808815.1 Pseudomonadota bacterium | reverse complement strand
GACTTGGAAAGCCCGCTTGCCGCTGTGCAGATGGGGCTAATTTATGTGAACCCTGAAGGCCCGGGGGGAAATCCGGACCCGCTAGCCGCGGCTAGGGACATTCGTGAAACTTTTGCTCGCATGGCCATGAACGACGAAGAGACCGTAGCGTTGATCGCTGGGGGGCACACCTTCGGAAAAAGTCATGGCGCTGCCCCGGCTACTCACGTAGGCCCAGAGCCAGAGGCGGCGGCGATCGAGGAACAAGGCCTGGGTTGGCGTAACACCTATGGAAGTGGGAAAGGTGGAGACACTATCGGTGGAGGGCCGGAAGTGACCTGGACTCGAACGCCGACTCAGTGGAGCAATAATTTCTTTGAGACCTTGTTCGGTTATGAATGGGAACTGACACAGAGCCCTGCGGGCGCTAAGCAGTGGACAGCAAAGAATGGCGCTGGTGCCGGCACGGTACCTGATGCGCACGACCCGAACAAGCGCCATGCACCGACCATGCTGACAACAGACCTGTCCTTACGTTTCGACCCAATCTACGAAAAGGTTTCCCGACGTTTTCACGAACGCCCTGACGAATTCGCAGATGCCTTTGCCCGTGCTTGGTTCAAGCTCACGCACCGTGACATGGGGCCACGTGCGCGTTACCTGGGCCAGGAAGTGCCTGCTGAAGAGTTGATCTGGCAAGACCCGATTCCTCCAGTGCGTCGCCCTTTGATTGAAGAAAAAGGCATTGCCACACTTAAAGACAGAATCCTTGCATCAGAACTGTCAATTTCCCAACTCGTCTCCACTGCTTGGGCTTCTGCTTCCACCTTTCGTGGGACGGACAAGCGTGGCGGAGCCAACGGGGCGCGTATCCGATTCGCTCCGCAAAATCGCTGGGCTGTCAATCAGCCCACTGAATTGGCCAAGACTTTGACCATACTCGAGACCATTCGGAAAGACTTCAATACTGCCCAGACCGGTGGGCTGCAGGTGTCCTTGGCAGATCTGATCGTCCTGGCCGGTTGTGCAGGTGTTGAAGAGGCGGCCCGCATGGCTGGTGTCAAGGTCGTTGTACCCTTTACCCCGGGCCGCATGGATGCTGCTGCCGAGCAGACCGACATGGATTCATTCGCGGTGCTTGAACCCATCGCTGATGGCTTTCGCAATTACGTCAAACCTGGAGTTCGCATTCCTGTGGAAATGCTGCTGATAGACAGGGCACAACTGCTTACCCTGACAGCACCTGAAATGACAGTATTGATTGGCGGGCTACGCATGCTGGGGACGAATGTCGGCCAGACGCAGCATGGCGTATTCACAAAGCAGCCGGGAACCCTGACCAATGATTTCTTTATCCATTTGCTTGACATGGGGACACAGTGGAAGGCGGTTTCGGGTGACAAGGATATGTTTGAAGGATATGACCGGAAGACTGGCGCGTTCCGGTGGTCTGCCACGCGTGTTGACCTGGTGTTCGGATCAAATGCAGAACTACGGGCACTTGCCGAAGTCTATGGCAGCTTTGATGCACAACCGAAGTTCATCCACGATTTTGTTGCTGCCTGGGACAAGGTGATGAATCTAGATCGCTTTGACCTTTCCTGATTCAGGGAGGAGAGGCAGCATTTTCGGCAGGTGGTTCGTCTGGTTCAGTTCACCCCGGAGCAGATGAACTACCCACTGATTTCCGGTATTTCTCACCGCCAAAAGCCTGAAATTACAACTTCATGCCCGACGGCAGTAATGCTTATTTCTAAAAGCGAATCACAACTGCGACAAAAAAGTACCATTACTTCCCTATAATGTCCGCTTGAGAGAGGGTTCATTGAGATGATGGGTGATGTCTGACTTGAATGATCCAAGGGTGTTTTTTGCGGCCGAACGCACGTTGCTTGCCTGGAATCGTACCAGCCTGACGCTGATGGCATTCGGTTTCGTGATCGAGCGCTTCGGGTTGTTCATCCGCCTGCTCTCCCTGCAACATGTGGCTTCCACCAGCCCAGGGCTTTCCTCCTGGGTGGGCATGGCTTTCATCCTGCTGGGTTCGCTGGCGGCCTTCACGGCCATTGTCCAATACCGGAAAGTCCTGGCCACCCTGAAGCCTGTGGAAATCCCCGCCGGGTATGCCGTGGATGTGGGCGTATGGCTCAATGCCGTGGTGGCGCTCTTGGGACTGGTATTGACCGCGTATCTGTTCCAGGCTTAGCCAGACTTTCGAGGCGATTCATTTGACTGTATCCCCAGCCCGTTCCCCCTCGCCTTTGCAGTTTCCTGCTGGCTTGGGCAGCGGCCTGCTGTTGATCTTTGCCTACGTGGTGACCGGCAAGCTGGGCCTGATGCTGGCATTGCCGCCGGGATATGCATCTCCCATTTTTCCGCCAGCCGGAATCGCGCTGGCGGCGGCACTGATTGCCGGCCGGAAGGTCTATCCCTGGATTTTCCTGGCAGCCCTCCTGCTCAATCTGTGGGTGAGTTACGGTAACGCGCATGGATTCCACCTTGCCGGACTGCTGGCATCCCTGGTCATAGCCCTGGCGTCGTCGCTTCAGGCAGCCTTGGGTGCGGTACTGATGAAGAAGGTGTTGCGTTATCCACTGCCCCTGGATAACGGAAGGGATGTCATTCGCTTTTTGCTCCTGTCCCCGCTCCTGTGCCTGTCCAGCGCCACCCTGGCGCTGTCCGGCTTGTGGGGGTTGGGGCTTGTCCTGCCGGCTGACGTCATCACCAGCTGGGCTTCCTGGTGGGCAGGGGACACCCTGGGGGTGCTGATCCTGTTTCCCATGGTCATGATTCTTGGTGGGGAACCCCGTGCGCTCTGGCGCAGCCGGGGCAAGACCGTGGCTGTCCCGATGCTGGTGCTTTTTTTCCTGTTTGTGCTGGTTTTCGTCAAAACCAGCCAGTGGGAGTATTCCAATTCGCTGGCTGAATTCCATCAGCTGTCACAACGTGCCAGCGACGATATCCAGAGTCACCTGGATGAACAGGAAGCCACGCTGACGCAGATTTCCTCTTTCTTTGCGCTGCATGAGGACCATCCTGTCACGATAGAGGAGTTTAATCGGCTTACGGAACGCATTCTCGCGCGTTATCCCATGATCCAGGCCCTGGAATGGGCCACATGCCTGACGGACGGTCGCCGAAAGGATTTCGAAATTTCCCTGCAGGACCGCTTCCCTGATTTTGAAATCAGGGAACGCGATGCAACTGGCCGCTTGCGGTCGGCGAACACGCGGGAAAGATATTGCCCGGTCACCTACATCAATCCCATGGCCGGCAACGAGTTGGCACTGGGTTTTGACATTGCCTCCACGCCGGATCGCAGGGCAGCACTGGACAAGGCATTATCGAGCGGGCTCCCGGTTTTCTCGCCTCCTGTGTATCTGGTGCAAAAGGACAAGCCCACCACTGGGTTGCTATTGCTCATGGCCGTGGATAACACCCGGCCAGAATCGGGTTTCGTGTTGAGCATTTTGAACGTCGATGATTTCCTGGGCAAATTGCTGCTTGCCGAGCACCCGGTCCTGTACAGCCGCCTGCAGGATCTGGATGCAAGGAAGACGCTCTATGACGATTTTCCCTCGTCGGAGAAGCCTGCGCTTTACACACAGGATGTTGAGGCCGGCACTCGGCATTACCGTCTGGAAACGACGCCCACTTCCCTGTACTTTGCCAGGCACTACAACTGGCAAAGCTGGTGGGTGCTGGCCATGGGGGCATTGGGTTCCAGTTTGCTGGGTGCGTTGTTCCTGCTGAGCACGGGGTATGCCAATCGCATCCGGGAGCAGGTGCGGGAAAAAACGGATAGCCTGCGTAAAAGCGAAGAGCGTCTGAAAGAGGCGCAACATATTGCCCATATCGGGAGCTGGGAATGGGATGTGGTGTCAGACCAGTTCATTTCTTCCGAAGAAAACTCCCGCATCTTTGGCTTGTCCCCTGGGGCCACTTTCCCCGCGTACCAGCAGTACCTGAGCTTCTTTACGCCGGCAAGTGTGCAGCGCCTCGAGGCTGCTGTCCATAGCGCGCTCGAGGACAAGGTTCCCTACGAACTGGATCTCGAACTGGCCAACCCCACCGGGCGGCGGCGGTGGGTCATGGTACGCAGCATGATCACGCGGGAGGCAGGAGGAAAGGTCCTGCGCATGGGCGGGACCACACAGGAAATCACGCACCGCAAGGAGGCGGAAATCGCGTTGCGGGAAAGCGAGGAAAACCTGCGCCGGTTGTTTGAACTTTCCCCGCTGGGGATTGTGCTCACTGACATGAACGGGCGATTCCTGGAATTCAACGCATCATTCCTGCGCATTTGCGGCAGTTACAGTGACAAGGAGCTGAAGACCCTGGACAACCGGGCACTGACACCCAGCAAGTATGAGGAGGAGGAGCAGAAACAGCGCGAATCCCTCGAAAAGACGGGGCGCTATGGCCCTTACGAAAAGGAATATATTCACAAGGATGGATCGCGGGTGTCCTTGCGTCTGAATGGGGTACTCGTGCCGCGGGGCAACGGGCAATATGCCGTTTGGTCCATTGTGGAAGACATCACGGCGCGCAAGAAGTCAGAGGAAGAAATCCAGCGCCTGGCGTTTTATGATCACCTCACCAATCTGCCCAACCGACGCCTGCTTACGGATCGGTTGAAACAGGCCCTGGCTTCAAGGGTTCGGAATCATACCTCTGGCGCACTGCTGTTTGTGGACCTGGATAACTTCAAGATGATCAACGACACCCTGGGGCATTTCATGGGGGACCTCCTGCTGCAACAGGTGGCCCACCGGCTGTCCTCCTGCGTGCGCGAAACCGATACGGTGGCACGCATGGGCGGCGACGAGTTTGTGGTGATGCTCGAAGGACTGGATTCGCAGCCCGATGTGGCGAACGACCAGGTGAAAAGCATTGCCGACAAGATTCTTGCGGTCATGGCCCGCCCCTACCCTCTGGGTTTCAGCGAATATGTGTGTACGCCCTCGATCGGCATCACGTTTTTCGGTGCCGGGGATCACGATGTGGAAAACCTGCTCAAGCAGGCGGACATCGCCATGTACCAGGCCAAGAATGCAGGCCGCAACACCATTCGCGTTTTCGACAAAACGGCACAGGCATCGTTGAACGCACGGGCGGTTTTGGAAACGGAATTGCGGAAGGCGCTGGCGCTCAACCAGTTCGAGCTCTACTACCAGGTGCAAAAAACCAGCACGGGACAAACCTTTGGTGCGGAAGCCCTGATCCGGTGGCATCACCCGGAGCGAGGGACTGTCTCACCTTCCTATTTCATCCCCATGGCCGAAGACCTGCTGCTGATCATCCCCATCGGGAAATGGGTGATCGACCAGGCTTGCGCACAGCTGGCCGTCTGGGCGGACAACCCGCTGACCCGGCATCTGATCCTGGCTGTGAACGTCAGTGCCCAGCAGTTTCACCAGCCGGATTTCGTATCCCAGATCACCGAAGCGCTTCAGCGCCACAAGGCAAATCCTGCCCTGCTGGAATTCGAGCTGACCGAAAGCCTGTTGCTGGAAGACATTGGAGACACCCTGTCCACCCTGAATGCCCTCAATGCACTGGGAATCCAGCTCTCCCTGGACGATTTCGGGTCGGGTTACTCGTCCCTGCAATATCTCAAGCGGTTACCCCTCAGTTGTCTCAAGATCGACCAGTCGTTCGTGCGTGACATTGCCACGGACCCCAACGATCTGGCCATCGTGCGAACCATCATTGCCATGGCGGAGAGCCTCAAGCTGGAAGTGATTGCGGAGGGCGTGGAAACGGAAGCGCAACGACAACTGTTGCTGGACAGCGGTTGTCGGAATTTCCAAGGGTATTTGCTGGGAAAACCGGTGCCGATTGATCAATTCGAGGCGCAGCTGCAGGCGTGATGTCGCCACGGGGTGGTCATGCCGAGCGCCAGCGGGCACATTGGCGTTGCACCACTTCCGGCAAGGACTTGGTGTCTTCATATTCCCGCCGCAATTGCAGGGCATCGCTGTCCCCGCTGAGAACCCCTTGTCGTAATGCCGCGCAGGCATCTGCAGTGCCAAGCGCCATGGCATGGGATTCCAGGAGATTGAACGTGGACAGCAATTCTTCCTGCAGGGGCCTGTGTTCATTGGTCCCTGGATCCACGTAAGTGCCTTCATAGCCGAAGCGGCAGGCCTGGAAGCGGTTGAAGGAGTAGACGAGGTAATCCTGCTCCTGCGGGTGGAAAGGATGTTCCACCATGACATAGCGCGCGACAGTCTGGATGAAGGCCGCGAGTTGTGCCGCCTTGGTCACCGTGAGCGGCGTATCCATGACGCGCACTTCGATGGTTCCGAATTCCGGTTTGGGACGAATGTCCCAGTAAAAGTCTTTCATGCTGCTGACAACGCCGGTTTTCTTCATGGCGTCGAAATAGGTTTCAAAGGCTTGCCAATTCTCGACGAAAGGTGCCCGGCCGCTCAAGGGAAAGGCAAACACCGAATTGAGTCGGGCAGAGAAGAATCCCGTATCGTGGCCCTGCACGAAGGGGGATGAAGCGCTGAGCGCAATGAAGTGCGGCACAAAGCGCGACAGGGCGTGCAGCGTGTAAAGGGCGGTGTCCGGGTCGGGGCAACCAATGTGGACATGCTGGCCAAAAATGGTGAATTGCTTGGCGAGATACCCATAGAGGTCCGACAGGAAGCGGAAACGGGAGGTGGAATAAATTTTTCTTTCCCCCCAATGCTGGAAACCATGGGTTCCGCCGCCACAGATGCCGATATTGAGGGCGTCCGCATTTTCCAGCAGAACATCGCGGATTTCCGTGAGCTGCGCGAGCACTTCGGCATAGGAGTGACTGACGCCGCTCGCCATTTCGATCATGCTTTGGGTGATTTCCGGCTTGATGTCCAGGGGGCATTTCTGTCTCGACAAGCGGCGCAGCAGGTCTGCCGCTGACCCCACCAGGTCGTAGTCATGAGTATTGACAAGCTGCAGTTCCAGCTCGATTCCCAGAGTGAGGGGACGTGAAGTGGCGAAGGGGGGCAATCCCATCAGGGATCTCTCTCCAGGGTTTCTCCGGCACGATGCAGCATGGCCTGCACGAGGCTGGGGCTGATCAGCTCCAGCAAGATCATGAGCGTGAGCACAACGTTGGCAATGTCGTTACCCAGAGTTGGGTAAAACAGGCGAACATTTTCCACCAGAATGAGTGCCGAGACCGACATGGGGGACAGGGCAATCCCCAGAGACAGGGCTTGTTTCATGCTCAACAGCGCAGGGGGGGCGAGAGACAGCGCCCCCGCCATTTTGGCCACGCTGCGCACAGCCAGTACCACCACGGCGGTGACAGCACCGTGTATCCACCCATCCCAGGTCAGGACCGAGCCTGCCAGGATAAACATCATGATGACCAGGATGGCGCCGGCCGTGCCAAAGTATCTGGGCCAAAGCTGCGGGCGTGGGTCAATGAACTTGATGGCCATGCCGCCCAGCAATGGGGCCAGGAGGATGGGCAAATCGAATGCTTCCAGAAAGGACAGCAGGAGCAACAGCAAGCCAAACAACAAGGCGCCTCCCTGTTCGTTGGAAAAATCGAAATACCGGCGCAGCCATTTAAAGGCAATCGCCAAGGCGATTCCCATGCCGATCGACCCAAGCAGAAGGTAGGCAGGATGCATCAACGCAAGCATCCAGTTGCCCTTGAAGGCCGCATGCAGATTACCGAGGAGGATATTGACCATCACGGTTGCGTAAACCGTGTTGAGCGCCGTGAGGACAAACAGGCGTTGCGTGATTTGCCCCTGGGCGCGCGATTCGGACGCCACGCGCATGACGATGACGGGAGAGGTACCCATGGAAATTGCCGCGATGAAGGCGGCCAGATGGGGTTCTGCATGTATCAGGGACAAGGCCCCGAACACGGCACCGAATGTGAGTGCCGACTCCAGCAGGCTGGCAGTGATCACCCAGGGGTTGGCGAACAGCCAGCGCAGGTTCACGTGGATGCCCAGCTCGAACAGCAGCAACGTGAGGGCAAAATCCACCCACAACTTGAAATGGTGGAATTCGGGTGCGGAAAACCACGTAAGCCCGGTGGGCCCCAGCAACAGCCCGGTC
Organism: Pseudomonadota bacterium; assembly: GCA_021808815.1. Lineage (GTDB taxonomy): Bacteria > Pseudomonadota > Gammaproteobacteria > Burkholderiales > Ferrovaceae > JAKBAT01. The sequence goes on along the minus strand of JAKBAT010000035.1, from coordinate 7,620 downwards.
AGGGCATATCCCGTGATCCGGGGGCAACGTGCGTGTCGATGGAGCAACTCTCCCAGCAGGACGGCCCACATCAATGCGAGGGCAAGGCGGGTGATTTCGTTGAAAGTGATGAACTCTGAAGGCCAAGGCGTGTCAATCATGAGACTCGTGGAGCATGCCCCAAACGCAATCCAAGGGTACATACTAACAATAAGTCGGCAATATTGTATGTACCCTCTGCGCGCATGCACGACGGATGCGCAATCCCGACCCCATTCCGGCGATGGCGAACGTAGTAGAATCCCCATGTTCCTAAGAGGCGGGAGTCATGTACCCATTGATCGAAGCCCTGCTGGGCATTGCCATGATACTGGTCGTCATGCTCATTCACAGTATGGGCATGTACGTGGTCATGCATCGGTTTGAACTCAACTGGCCCAACTACCTCAATGCCCCTAACGAGTGGAGGCGCCAGGCGTATTTCTTCTTTCTGGTCATGCTGATCGTGGCCACGCATCTGTGCGAAATCCTGATGATTGCTGCCGTGGTCTATGCCGTGCATGCCATCGGGGATTTCCGCACGGCCTTCTATTTTGCCGGCGAAACATATACCACCCTGGGATATGGTGATGTGTTGCTGCCGATGGGCTGGCGGCAGCTGGCCCTGTTTGTGGCCATGTCCGGGTTGCTGACGTTCGGCTGGACCACTGGTGTGCTGGTGAGCATCGTGGGGAAAACCTACGATGCCCAGTTTGCCCACCTGCGCCAGAAAGGGCAGAGCCATCCATCGGCGGGGTCCTTGCCGGACCAACACTGACCGGAAGCGCAACCGTGGCCGCTCGCATTGGGGCTATACTGGCCCCTTAAGCATTTCTGACTGCATCATGAGACTGTACCAGTATCTTCGTCTGGGTTTGTTGATCCTCCCATTTCTGATCCCGACCATTGCGGCTGCGGCGGAATCTGCTTCCCTGGCGGACCCGGAGCTGTGGTGGTTATGGCCATTGGGGCTTTTCGTGGTGTGCTTTTTCATGGGTATCCTGGCGGTGCCGGCAGGCGTGGGCGGAGGAGTGCTGTTTGTCCCCATCGTGGGCGGTTTTTTCCCTTTTCACCTGGATTTCGTACGCGGGGCCGGTCTGCTCGTGGCCATGGCCAGTGCGCTGGCGGCAGGGCCTTCCCTGTTGCGGAGCGGCTTGGCCAATCTGCGTCTGGTCATGCCGCTGGCGTTGTCGGCCTCCCTCAGTTCCATGGGAGGGGCCATGCTGGGGTTGGCTTTGCCTGCCAGCGTGGTCCAGGTATTGCTGGGCATCATCATCCTGGGCATTACTGCCCTGATGCTGCTCGCCAGAAAATCTGACTACCCGCAGGTTCCCCAAGCCGATGCCCTGTCACAACGCCTGGGAATCGGGGGAGTGTTTTCGGACATGATCACCGGTCGTGAAATCCGGTGGCAGGTGCATCGTACCCCTGCCGGGATTGTCCTGTTCCTGCTCATCGGGTTTCTGGGAGGGTTGTTTGGGGTTGGCGCCGGATGGGCCAATGTGCCAGGCCTCAACCTGCTCATGGGGGTGCCGCTCAAGCTTGCGGCGGCATCTTCCAGCCTGATCCTGTCCATCGCCAGCGCTTCGGCCACCTGGTACTACCTCAACAGCGGCGCCATCCTGCCCATGATTGCCGTGCCTTCCGTGGTGGGCATGATGATCGGGGCACGCATCGGTGCCCATTTGCTGACCATCCTGCATCCGGCAGTGATCCGCAAGGTGGTCGTCGGCATGTTATTGTTTGCGGGTGTCCGGACCCTGTTGCGCGGTCTGGGTGTTTAGCGGTGCCATGACCATGAAAAACTCTTCCCCCCAGGCAACTGAACAGGAGCGTTACGCCAACGTGCTGCACTGGGGAACGCTGGTGGGCTTCCTGATCCTGGTGGGGACGTTCCTCGTCTATGTCACCGGTATGGTGGCCGGGCGGGTGCCCAGTGACCAGTTGCCCCACTTGTGGACCCTGTCCGCGACCGACTATATCCGGGCTACGGGTACTCCCCAGGGGTGGCATTGGGTGGAAGCACTGGACAAGGGTGATTTCCTGAGCCTGACCGGTATCGCGATCCTCTCGGCCTGTCCCATGGTCAGCATTGCAGCCGTCATCCCGGTGTATCTGCGGGAGCGGAATTTCCTGTACGCGGCCATCTGCTTCGTGACCGTTGGGGTACTGCTATATTCAGCCTCGGGAATCGAATTGTTGCATCACAGGTAAGCCATGGCACAACATCCTTTCGAACGGGTTTTACTGGTGACGGAACACACGGAATTCGATGCGGGTGCAGAACGCCTCGCCTTCGACATCGTCCGGGCGTGCGGCATTGGCCTCAAAGCCGTATTCCCCGTGGTCCGCAACATGGAATATGAAGTGGTATCGCCTGCCCTGGCCGAACGCACGGCGCGGGAGCTTTCCCAGAAAGTGGAGTCCCTGAAAGAGGTGGCCCGGACAAATGGCGTATCACTGGACCTGGTCGTTGCCCCATGCGATGAAGCCCATGTGGCCATTGTCGGGGAAGCCCGCAACTACGGGGCGGACCTGATCGTCGCCCGACGCCGGGGTCGTCGCAGCTTCCTGTCGAATTTCCTGATCGGGGAAATGGTCAGCAAGGTGGCCGCCGAAGCGCCGTGCAGCATGCTCTTCGTTCCCCGCCATGCGCACCTGTGGTCTCAGGCAATCCTGGCTGCCCTGGATATGCCCGGCGATGCGCAGGGCGTCGCCAGCCTGGCGGCGCGTGTGGCCACTGCCTGCGGTTTGCCCCTGACGCTGCTGCACGTGACCGGCCAGGAGGCTCCCGCTGCCGGGGTGGCTCTGGCACAGGTTGCCGTGAGGGTCGCACGTGTGGGGGCACTCGTCGACCACGTGGTGGTGGCAGGAAAACCTGCCGACATGATCCTGGAGGTCGCAAAAATGAAACAGGCCGACCTGGTCGTGGTGGGGCGGCATCGTGGAGGAAAACTGCTCAAATTGCCTTTCGGGGCCACCACGAGAAAAGTCATTGGCAATGCCGAGGTTCCCGTGCTGGTGGTGAAGGGCGACGGCATGTCGTGAGGAACAGGAGGACTGGCTATGTATTCCCGGGTTCTGGTTGCCATTGACGACAGTGATACTTCGCAACGGGCCTTGCAGGAAGCCGTAAGTCTGGCTGCCGATCAGGGCGCTGCCTTGCGGGTGGTGTGCGTGGTGGACGAGGCGAGCCTGTTCGGCAATGCCGACCTCGTGGATCCCACTGCCATCGAGGCAGCCTTGGTGCAGGCGGGGCGGGCTCTGCTTGCCAGGGCACAAGCCAGTGCGCAGGCAGCCGGGGTGACTGTCGAAACCCGCATGCTCGAAACCGACCGCCTGGGGGAAAGCGTCTCCCGTGCCATCATCGAGGATGCCCGGAACTGGCCTGCAGACCTCATTGTCGTGGGCACCCATGGACGGAAGGGCTTCCGGCATTTCCTGGTGGGCAGTGTTGCAGAAGGCGTGATCCGCGAGAGTACGGTTCCCATCCTGCTGATACGGGGGTACTGACCTGTTGCCTGCGTATTCAGGAAATGGTCTGGTAGTACAGGTTTTGCGGGTGGCGGGCTTCTGCGAAGAAAAACCACCGTTCCGCCAGCAGGCCGCAGTATTGCAAAACGAATGCCAGACCGGATAACGCGGGCAGGGAAGGGCCCGGTGCCAGCAGCAACAGGGGCACCAGGAACGCCAGCAACAGGAATGCAGGCTTGATCAGGCGCAGGAAGTCCGGGCTTTTCCCATGAAAAAATTCCCGTGTGTTGAAAGTGCCGCCCATGGCACCTTGTGCTTTCTGCGCGATGCGGGGATGGCGGATGCCCAAAGCGCTTTGCAGGGTGGTGTCCGGCTTGAGGCGGGCATTGCGCCTGAGCGAAGTCAGGCGACCCAGCAGGGCGAGCAGGGTGAGCAGGGCTGCAACCCGGGCCAGCGGTGAGGCCAGGGATGGCGTGGAAACTGCAGCCAGGGCGCTTGCCAGCGTTGCACCGGAAGCACACCCCATCAACAGGAAATTGACCACCGTCAGTGGGGTGGCCCATTCCTTCATGACCTTGATGGCCGCGTATACCATGCCGGTACAAACAAACAGTGCCACGGAAAATGCTGCCGCCACGCTCCCCACCACCCACGCAGCGTCCATTTCCATCCAGTGGGCAACCAGGTACAACGCCGCGCTGCCGATGAAGGCCATGAGCGCCAGGACTTCCCGTGACAGCCATGACGTGCGCCACATGTGGATGGCACGCCAGCTGCGGCTGGGGTGTCCCAGGTGGAAGAACGAGGCCAGCAGCCCCAGGAGGCAGGACAACAGCACCAGTATGCCTCCCGTGAGATAAAAGCTCGGGGCGGCTTCAAGGTGCAGCATTTCGGTGGCATACAGGACAAGGAACAGCCCCTGGCCGGCGCCGATCAGGGTAGTGAGAAAAATGATGGAAAAGGCAGGGCGCATGCGGTCGGATCGTCAGGTGGTGAAATCTTCGGTGCTGGCAGGCGGGTTTTCCGGCAGGTCCGTTTTCAGGGGGTTGTCACTGCGCAGCAGCTGATCGGCACGTATCGTGAGTTTGGTATTGCGCCGGGGAAGATAGTGGTTGGCCGGTTTCGTGCCACATTCGGGCATGAGCGTGTAACCGGCGTTGAGGCTGATGGCCTGGGAAGCCTCTGACTCAGGATCGTGAACATCGCCGAAAATCCGGGCTCCGGCGGGGCAGGCCAACACGCAGGAAGGTTTGCGTTCCGTTTCCGGGAGTGACGCATCGTAAATGCGGTCCACACACAGGGTGCATTTGGTCATGACCTTGCGGTGTTCGTCGAATTCGCGTACGCCGTAGGGGCAGGCCCAGGCGCAGTACTTGCAGCCGATGCACTTGTCGTAGTCCACCAGCACGATGCCATCTTCCTTGCGTTTGTAGCTCGCACCGGTGGGGCATACCGGCACGCAGGGGGGGTCTTCGCAATGCAGGCAGGATTTGGGGAAATGCACTGTTTGCGTCTTGGGGAAATCGCCCACTTCAAATGTTTGCACCCGGTTGAAGAAAGTCCCGCTGGGATCGGTAGCGTAAGGACGGTCATCCAGCAGCGGGCCGGCCGATCCGGAAGTGTTCCACTGTTTGCAGCTGGTCACGCAGGCGTGGCAGCCCACGCAGACGTTGAGGTCGATCACCAGGGCAAGCTGGGTCATGTCAGCGCTTCCGGCCAGCGAAGAAGGTGAGCCAGGACGGCACCCGGAACATGCCTGGAACGGGCCGCATCGGCTCGAATTGGGGCACGCTGTGTTGTGCCTCATGCGTTTCGGCGGGATAGATGCGTACTTTCACGTCGTACCAGGCAGCCTGGCCGGTCACCGGATCGGAATTGGAAAACCGTTTGCCCTGCTCGTCGGGGGATAGTTCTTCCGTAATGAGGTGATTGAGCAGGAACCCTTTTCGGGCTTCGTTCGCATCGGGGGACAGTCCCCAGGCCCCTGACGATTTGCCGATGGCATTCCAGGTCCATACGGTCCCGGGTTCCACAGCCTCCGAATGGCGGCAGAGGCAGCGGACCTTTCCCCACTGGGATTCCACCCACATCCAGTCGCCATCGTCGATGCCGGCTGTCCGGGCTGTGGCCGTGTTCACGTACAGGTAATTGTGCGCATGAATCTGTCGCAGCCAGGCATTCTGGGAATCCCAGGAATGGTACATGGCCATGGGACGCTGGGTAATGGCGTTCAAGGGATAACGGGCATTGTCGCTCTGGGATTTTTCCAGCGTCTCGTGCCAGAAGGGCAGCGGGTCGAAGTAGCATTCCACGCGTTGTCGCAAACGGTCTGGAGGTTGCTTGCCGGGGCGTTTGCCTTGCGCGGCCAGGCGAAAACTTTGCAGGATTTCGGAATAGATCTGAATCACGATGGGATCGTTGTCGCGTCGCAAACCCGTCTGCTGGGCCCATCGCATGTAACCCCGGTTCCAGTTGCGCATATAGCGGAAGGAAAGGGGGAGGGGATGGTGATGGAAACAGTTGTTCTGCTGGTACATTTCCCACTGACGGGGATTGGGTTCGCCGCGCATGGATTTCTTCCCGTCACTGCCGCGCCATCCACTGAGGAATCCGATGCCGGAACCTGGGGCCGTTTCATAATTCACGATGAAGTCGGGGTAGTTCCTGAACTTGCGCGTGCCGTCCGGTTGGGTGAAGGCAGGAAGTTTCAGGCGGCTTGCCAATTCGATCAGCACTTCCTGAAATGGCCGGCACTCCCCTGAGGGGGGCAGCACCGGGATGCGCACGGAATCCGTGGGGCCGTCGTACTCGGAGATGGGGCGGTCGAGCAGGGACATGCAGTCGTGCCGTTCCAGGTAGGTGGTATCGGGCAGGATGAGGTCGGCAAAGGCCGTGGTTTCAGACTGGAACGCGTCGCACACCACGATGAAAGGGATCTTGTATTGCCCATCCGGGCGCTTGTCCACCAGCATCTGGCGGACCTGGGTCGTGTTCATGCTGGAGTTCCAGGCCATGTTGGCCATGAACAGCAAGAGGGTGTCGATGGGATACGGGTCACCGCGCCAGGCATTGGTGATGACGTTGTGCATCAGGCCATGGGCGGACAGGGGATATTCCCAGGAGAAACCCTTGTCGATGCGGACAGGTTCCCCAGCAGCATCCACGAACAGGTCATCGGGACTTTCCGGCCAGCCCAGGGGGGCGCCGTTGAGCGGAGTTTCGGGCTGGACGGCTTCGGGGCCCCGCGGTGGCCTGGCATTGGGCGGAATGGCACGGGGATAGGGTGACTTGTGGCGGAAACCGCCAGGGCGGTCGATGGTGCCCAGGAGAGACATGAGGATCGCGAGCGAGCGGGTGGCATGGAACCCGTTGGAATGGGCGGCAACGCCCCGCATGGCATGGAAAGCCACCGGGCTGCCGGTCACGGTTTCATGTTCCTTGCCCCAGCAGTCTGTCCACGCGATCGGCAATTCGATCTTCTGGTCACGGGCTGTGACGCCCATTTCGTGCGCGAGACGGCGAATGGTATCCGCGGGAATGCCCGTGATGTTTTCAGCCCATTCTGGCGTACATTCGTAAACGCGCTCCTTGAGCAGCTGAAACGACGGCTTGACCGGTGTGTCCCCCATGTGGAATTCGCCGAACAACGCAGGGTCTGTGTCCGGCGTATGGGTGGCCACGGGCATTCCGGCATGGCGGTCCCACCAGTAAAAATTGTGCGGGCGCAGGGGATTGATGACGTCTCCCTGGGGGTTGCGCATCATCATCCCGAAGTCGGGGCTGTCCGGATCTTGATTGACGAGTTGTCCCGCATTGGTGAAGCGGGTCAGGAAATCGCGGTCATACAACCCAAGGGCAATCACCTCCCGCAGCAATGCCAGCAGCAATGCGCCATCGGTTCCCGGGCGGATCGGTACCCATTCGTCGGCGATGGCAGCGTAACCGGTACGCACCGGATTGATGGCCACGAAGCGGCCGCCACTGCGTTTGAAACTGGCAATGGCGCTTTTGAGCGGGTTGGAGTGATGATCCTCGGCAGTGCCGATCATGAAAAACAGGCGTGCGTGATCCAGGTCGGGGCCTCCAAATTCCCAGAAGGAGCTGCCGATGGTGTAGATCATGCCTGCC
>JAKBAT010000034.1 GCA_021808815.1 Pseudomonadota bacterium | reverse complement strand
ATTTCAGCCACGCTGTCGGTCAAAGGGGATTTCAGCCACTATCGCCAGGAAATGGGGCTGGAGGAAGTCCCTGCACTGACTTGGGACAGCCCCTTCGATTATGAACAACAGTCTTTGCTGTATGTGCCCCGCGGCCTGCCTGTGCCGTCCCATTCCGACTATACCGCGACTGTGGTGAAGGCCGCATGGCCCGTGCTGCAGGCGAGCCAAGGACGCGCATTCATGCTGTTTACCAGTTACCGTGCCATGAACGAAGCCTATCTCCTTCTGCAGGAGTGCAATGAGGGAAGTGGACACGTGTTATCCCTCCTGGTGCAGGGTGAGACCAGCCGCACCGCGCTGCTGCAACGCTTTCGTGATACCCCCCATGCCGTTTTGCTGGGGACCCAGGCATTTTGGGAAGGGGTGGACGTGAAGGGAGAGGCGCTTTCCACGGTGATCATCGATAAATTGCCCTTTTCCCCCCCCGATGATCCCGTCATGGCAGCCCGAATCGAAGCGATCAACCGGCAGGGCAACAATGCTTTCATGTCCTATCAGTTGCCGCAGGCAGTGATTGCCCTGAAGCAGGGGGCGGGAAGGCTGATTCGGGATGAACGGGATCGCGGCGTCCTGATGCTCTGCGACCCCAGGTTGCTCGACAAGCCCTATGGCCGCAGGATCTGGATGAGTCTGCCTGCCATGCGCCGAACCCGGGAGCTCGAGGATGTCCAGGGTTTCTTCAGGAAACGGGATCAGGCAGGCGGGGTATGAACGCGGGGAAACTCAAGACGCGCCTCCAGGCCTCCTCCGGCGCGGGGGAGCAATTTGAAGGTACCCTGGTGCATGCGCGCGATCCGCTCGACAATGGCCAGTCCTAGCCCAGCGCCCGGATGCCCGCTCCGGGAGGATTCGAGGCGCGTGAACGGTTGCATCAGCCGCAGGGTCTCCTGGGGGGGGATCCCGGAACCGCGGTCGAGCACAGACAGCCGCACCCAGTCCGCGAAGGTTTGCGTACGAATGGTGATGGGAGGGTCGCCATAACGCAATGAATTTTCCACCAGGTTGGTGACCACGCGCTCGATGGCACGCTCATTGAGCAACGTATCATCGGGAGTTTCGCGCAAATCGAGAACGACAGGGTATCGGCGTGCCGTGAAGCGTTCGTATAACGATCTGACGATTTCATTGATGCTGCTGCGTCCGAGCCAGTCATGCGGCGTATCCCGGGCAAAGTCGAGGAACTGGTCGATGATGCGATCGATTTCCTCGAGGTCTTGCACCAGGGGTTCGAGCGCCATGCTATCCCGGGGGGAAAGCATTTCAATCTCCAACCGCAATCGTGACAGGGGGGTGCGCAAATCGTGCGATACGCCCGCCAGCATGATGGTGCGATTGGACTCGAATTCCCTCAAGGCTTTCTGCATGGAATTGAAGGCCTCGCTCAAGGCCCGGATTTCCTGGGGACCTCCCGACTCGGGTACGGGGGTAGGGGTTTTCCCTTCCGCGATCCGATGCACCGCCTGGGTCAATTCCTGCAGCGGTTGATTGACGCGGCGCACTCCCCAGTAGACTCCGATGACGGAAATGAGAACCACCATCATCAATACAATGGCCCATTTGACTGGAAAGCCGGCATCGAAGCGATGCCTTTGCGTGACGTACCAGTACTCTCCATGGCTGGTTTTCAGGGAAATCCAGGCTTCCGGCGTATCTCCGCGGTCGGTGACGAGAATCCGGCTGTCGGGGGAAATCAAGCGTCGCAGCCGTTCCTCCAGCAGGGACAGACGGCTGTTTGGTTCGGGTGGCAGACCAGTATGTTCTTTGGGCAGTGCGGAATAAAGCCTGGCGCCTTCCGTATCGTTGAAATCGCGGATGAAGGCGCTGCGCGCTGCGTCGGGAAGCACCGAGAGTGTCGTGACGATGGTCTGGATGTGATTGGCGCGATCATCCAGCGACCGCTCGAGCAGCGGATGGACATAAAACTGCCGGATCATGAAGGTGGTGGCCAGTTGGGTGAGCAATACGGAAAGCACGACCACCAGCACGGTACGCCCAAACAGTGAGCCAGAAAAAAAGGTCATGTGGCGTCATCGGGCACGAAAACGTATCCAAACCCCCAAACGGTCTGGATGTAACGCGGTTTCCCTGAGTCTTCCTCGATCAGGCGTCGCAGCCTGGAAATCTGCACATCGATGCTGCGGTCGAATACTTCATGTTCCCGGCCACGGGCCATGTCCATCAGTTTCTCCCGGGAAAGTGGGTCCCTGGGATGGCTGACCAGTACGCGCAGCAGCGCATACTCGCCACTGGTCAGGCTGATGGGGGCGCCTTCCCGTGTCAGCGTGCGGTTTGCCAGGTTGAATTCGAAGGCGCCGAAACGGGCCACGGTTTGCCCCCCATGCAAGGCGCCAGGCGCGCTGGGAAGGGAGGTGGCGGGCTGGCGACGCAGGACCGCATGAGCGCGTGCCAGGAGTTCACGAGGGTTGAAAGGTTTCGACAGATAGTCATCGGCCCCCATTTCAAGGCCCATGATGCGATCCACATCGTCGCCCTTGGCGGTCAGGATGATGATGGGAATGTTGTTTGACCCGCCACGGATGCGGCGGCAAATGGATAGGCCGTCTTCTCCAGGCAGCATCAGGTCCAGCACCAGCAGGTCAAAGCGCTCCCGCGCCATGATGCGGTCCAGGGCCGCCGCGTCGGGAACTGCCTCGACGCTGAATCCCTGCTCGCTGAGGTAGCGTTTCAGCAACTCGCGCAGACGCATGTCATCGTCCAGCACCACTATTTTTTGAGGTCGTTTTTCCATGACTCGGATGTTATCTTTACCTGAGGGCAGGGGCGGTTTCAATTTGTAACGCACACATCCTGTGCGCACAGTGTACCCGGGAACGTGGATGGCGTCAGGGGATGCGAGCCATTATCATAAGGGTTTTGAGCGGGTTCCCCAAGGGGAGACTCCGGGAATGGGGGTGGTTGCATTGAATCTGCTTGCGTTGGAATCGGCATCGGAGAATTGTTCCGTGGCGTTGTGGTGTGATGGTCGCCAGTTTGTCCGGCGTGCGGCATCATCGCACCCGCATTCTGAAGTACTGGTTCCGCTGGTGCGCACTATTGTTTCCGATGCCGGGATTACGCTGAGGCAACTGGATGCGATTGCCTTCGGCATGGGGCCGGGTGCTTTCACAGGACTGCGTCTTGCCTGCGGTATTGCGCAAGGGCTGGCACTTGGGTTGCACGTTCCCGTAGTGCCGGTATCGACGCTCCTGGCCATGGCGCACGGTACTGAAGGCGATCGGGTGCTGACGATGCTCGATGCCCGCATGGGACAGGTCTACCTGGCAGCCTATGTACGAAGCGCTAGCGGCTGGTCGGTTGAAATTCAACCGGCGTTGCACGACCTGGAAAGTTTGCCTGCCCTGACCTCCTCGCAATGGCTTCCCGTGGGCAGCGGGGCCGAGCTGTACGCATCCCGCCTGGGGGAAGTCTGGCCGGACCGGTTGCTGCCGGTCCGATACGGCGTCATTCCAGACGCAGGTTCTGTTGCCGCGCTGGCGGTGCAGGATTTCCTGCAGCATCGTGCCATTCCTGCCGATCAGGCGGTTCCGCTGTATTTGCGGAACAAGGTTGCCCTGACGCGGGCCGAGCGCTCAGGATGAGTGTGGACAGTGGTGCCGTTCCCGAAATTTCGGAGCTTGTCCCGGAAGACCTGGACAACCTGCTGGCGATCGAACAGAAGGCCTATTCGATTCCCTGGACACGAGGTAACCTGAAAGACTCCCTGCTGGGTGGGCATCTCGGGCTCTCCTGTCGGCAGGAAGGCGTGGTGGTCGGTTATGCATTCATGATGAAAGCGCTCGATGAAATGCATTTGCTGAATTTCACCATTGATCCCGACCACCAGGGGAAGGGGTGGGGGCGGTACCTGTTGGCAGCAGTCAAATCCCGCGCCCGGGAAATGAATTGCCAGCGCCTGCTGCTGGAAGTGCGACAAAGCAATGTGCGTGCGATCCGATTGTACCGCGCCGATGGATTTACCCAAATCGGTTTGAGGCGCCAGTACTATCCTTGTCCCCACGGACGGGAGGATGCCATCGTGATGAGCAGAACCTTATGAAATTTGAAGAAGCCCGCTGGCGCGAACTGGGACTTTGGCCCCGCTGGTCTTTGCGTCAGGCACCCGTTGCCCAGCCGGCATCCCTCCTCCCTGAGGCTGACTGGGATGGCCTGGAAGTCTCAGTGGCATCCTGCCGCCAGTGCCCCCTGCATGCCGGGCGTCGTCAGGCAGTGCTGGGGACAGGTGATCGCAATGCCCGATGGATGTTCGTGGGAGAGGGGCCAGGCGCTGAGGAAGACCAGCAGGGGGAGCCCTTCGTGGGGGCTGCCGGGCGACTGCTGGACCAGATGCTCAAGGCGACCGGGCTGAAGCGTGGCGAGGATGTCTATATTGCGAACGTGGTCAAGTGTCGTCCTCCTCAAAACCGGACACCTTCCTTGGACGAGTGCAATACCTGCCTGCCTTATTTGCGCCGGCAGATCGCGCTTGTACAGCCGGACATCATCGTAGCGCTGGGCAAGGTGGCCGCCCATGCCCTATTGGGATGCGAAGGAGCCCTCGGCACGTTGCGGACACGCCAGCACCACTACGGGGACATTCCCCTGGTCGTGACGTGGCATCCCGCCTACTTGTTGCGCAATCCTGCCGACAAGCGCAAGGCCTGGGAGGATTTGTGCGGGGCGCGCCAGCGGATGTCTGCTAATCCTTGTACTCCACATGGTGGTAGCGGCGATACAGCAACAACATGACCCAACTGATGAAGCATCCCAGGAGCACGACGCTCGCATAGAATGCGGCTTCCGAAGGAACGAGGGGATGCCCGGTTATCGTTTCGATCCCCATGCTGCGCAGGAGTTGCTGCAAGGGCTGGTCCGCCCGGATCACCAGCGCATAAATGCCCAGCAATGCGAGGATGCTGACGTTTTCATTGAAGTTCTGGACAGCGATGCTATGTCCGGCCCCCATCAACAGGTGCCCGCGATGTTGCAGCAGGGCATTCATGGGGACGACGAAAAAACCGCCCATGGCGCCGGCAATGATCAGCAAAACGATGGCGACGGGCCATTGATGCACGAACAACATGCAGAGAATCGCAATGCCCATGGCAATGCCCACGGGCAGTACCTTGAGGGAGCTTTCCAGCCGGACCCACTTGGCCGCTGCTGCAGCGCCAATGGCAATGCCGATGGCAGAGATGGCCGTCAGCTGCGTGGATTTCTCAAGATCGAGGTTAAGCTGCAGTGTGGCCCATACGAGCACAATGAGGCGAAGCGTCGAACCCACTCCCCAGAACAGGGTGGTGACCGCGAGCGACACTTTCCCAAGGGGGTCGCGCCACAAGCGAATGAACGAGGAAGAAAAGTCCATGATCAGGTACCACGGATTCCTGTGCGGCAACTTGTGGTCACGCTTGACCCTCGGGATATAGAGGTTGACGATGGCGGCAGCCACATAGATCAGCAGTACCACCAGAATGGCAAATTTTGCCATGGGAAGTGCCTTGAAACCCATGCTGCCGAGGACATCGCGCATCAGAACGTAGGGATGCCCATCGGGACTGAGCAGGATGCCACCCAGGACGGCCCCCATGATGATGGCGAGGACCGTCAGCCCTTCCATCCAGCTGTTGGCCAGAACCAGCAGTCCTGGTGGCAAATATTCGGTCAGGATCCCATATTTTGCCGGCGAGTAGGCCGCCGCCCCGAGCCCCACCAAGGCGTAGGCGTACAGGGGTTGAATGCCTGTCAGCATGGCCAGGCAGCCCAACATCTTGATGAGATTGCTGATGAACATGACCCTCCCTTTGGGTATGGCATCCGAAAAAGCACCCACAAACGGGGCCAGCACGATGTAGGACACCACGAAAAACTGCTGGAGGAACGGAACGTACTCAGGAGGCTCTGCCAGCTCCTTGAGCAGGGCAATGGCGGCAAACAACAGGGCATTGTCTGCCAGTGCCGATAAAAACTGGGCGAGCAGGATGATATAGAAGCCGATGTCCATGAAGGATCCGGTTTACAACACTTCAGCAGCGTAGTCCGCTAGCCGGGAACGCTCCCCGCGTTGCAACGTGATGTGGCCACTGTGGCGCCAGCCCTTGAAACGATCCACCACGTACGTCAGCCCCGAACTGCCTTCCGTCAGGTAGGGTGTGTCGATCTGGGCAATGTTGCCCAGGCAGACCACTTTGGTGCCGGGACCTGCGCGCGTGATCAGGGTTTTCATCTGTTTTGGTGTCAGGTTCTGGGCTTCATCGATGATCAGGTATTTGTTCAGGAAAGTCCGGCCACGCATGAAGTTGAGGGACTTGATCTTGATTCTCGAACGAATCAGGTCCCGGGTGGCTGCACGGCCCCAATCGCCGGCCTCATCATCGCTTTTATTGAGGACATCGAGATTGTCCTCCAACGCACCCATCCATGGTGTCATTTTTTCCTCTTCCGTGCCGGGTAGAAAACCGATGTCTTCGCCTACGGGGACGGTCACGCGGGTCATGATGATTTCCGAATAGGTCTTGTGCTCCAGGGTTTGCATGAGGCCGGACGCGAGGGTCAGGAGGGTTTTGCCAGTTCCGGCCTGCCCCAGCAGGGTCACGAAATCGAGGTCCGGGTTCATGAGCAGGTTGAGCGCAAAATTCTGCTCGCGGTTGGCAGCCACGATGCCCCAGGTATTGTTGCGCTGGGAGGTATAGTCGCGCAAGGTTTGCAGTACGGCTGTCTGCCCGTCCCGATCGCGCACGATGGCGTAGAAAGGCCTGTCGTCGTGATCCTGGTATACAAATTCATTGAGGAGAAAGCTGGAGACCTGCGGACCTTTCACGCGGTACAGCGTGCGCCCATGCTCCTGCCAGGATTGCATGTCCTTGCCATGGGTTTCCCAGAAATCGTGGGGGAGCTCGCGAGCGCCGGTGTACAACAGGTCGGTATCTTCAAGGACCTTGTCATTGAAATAATCTTCTGCATCCACACCCAGCGCCCGGGCCTTGATCCGCATGTTGATGTCTTTGCTGACCAGAATGACCGCACGATTGGGCTGGGCACGTTTCAGTTCGAGGGCAACCCCCAGGATCTGGTTGTCGGCTTTTTCGCCCGAGAGGGAATCAGGAATGGCCGAACCGTTGAGGGTTTGCAGGAACAACATTCCGGAAGGAATCCTGGAACGTTCCTTCGCAAGCGGTATGCCGGCCGCGATATCGGATTTTTTGGCGCGGCTGATGATTTCATCCAGAAACCGGCTGACCTGGCGTGCATTGCGCGCCACTTCCGTCATGCCTTTTTTGTTATTGTCCAGCTCCTCCACGGTGACCATGGGCAAGTAGACATCATGCTCCTCGAACTGGAAGAGGCTGGTGGGATCGTGCAGCAGGACATTGGTATCGAGAACGAAAAGCTTGGGCAGTTCCGGGGTTTTACGAGCCATTTGGCGACGTTTCCTGGTTGAACACGTTGTCACACAGTATCAAAGCGATTTCACGAAGTCGAGCACTTCCTGCGCATGCCCGGGTACGGAAACTCCACGCCATTCGCGCCTCAGGCGGCCGTCAGCATCCAGGATGAAAGTGCTGCGCTCGATGCCCCGCACCTGCTTGCCATACATGTTTTTCAATTTCATGACGCCAAACAGGGTGCAGGCGATTTCCGCCTCGTCGCTCAGCAAGTCAAACGGGAATTCCATTTTTGCCTTGAAGCGTTCATGAGAACTCAGGCTGTCGCGTGATATGCCCAGTACAGAGCATTTCAAACGGGTAAATTCCCCATGCAGTGCCTTGAACTGCAGTCCTTCGTCAGTGCAACCCGGTGTGGCGTCGCGGGGATAAAAATAGAGCACGAGGGGAGCACCCCGCATGGCCAGGAGCCTGAAATGCTGGTTACCCGTCGCGGGCAATTCGAAGTCGGGAACGGGATCCATGAGGTGCATCATTGCATTCCTGAGAGAATTGAAACAGGTGGATTGTCCAGAGCCGGCCCCTGAAGCGCCATCTTTCCGGATCGCCCGGGCAGTTCGCCCCGTACTATCCGGCATCGCGGCAATCCGGTCAAATCCAGGGTATGGGCAAGTTCGCCCAATGATACCAGCTGGTATCCCTGTTGTTGCCATCCCTGCAGTAACCGTTCCATGACGGAGGCAAGGCGCATGCCTTCCAGTTCGGCATGCAACGTGAAGACATGATGACCCTGGGGGGGGGCGGCAGCCGTCAGGGAGAGGAGGTGGGTCGCCACAGTCTCCCGGTCCAGGCCATCGAGGCCAATCAGCTCATCCAGAGTGGGGAGGGTTGTGGGCAGCTGGGGGCAAAGGCAGGGGTGGTCGTGGATGACCGGGATGAAAGGGGCATTGCCCCGGCAGTCGGAGGCCCAGCGTATGCCGGCCTGGTCCAGGTGCTCGAATGCGGCATCGTTCATTTGCCAGCCGGCGGCACCATGGACTTCAGCAGGGCGTCCAAAAATCTGTTGGAAGCGCTCCTCGGCCAGCATCATCTGGCGCACTGTCCACGCAGCGGAAGCCTGGGCCACGCCGTCCTGCCAGGTCACGTGGTCCCAGGTATGGATTCCCGTTTCGAACCCTGCGCTGGCCACGCTGCGCATCTGGTCGACCCCATGCTTTCCAATGTCGGGGCCTGGCAGCAGCGTGCCATACAACAGGGTTTTCAGGCCATAATGTTCCAGCACCGAAGTACGCTGTACCTTCCCCAGGAATCCTTTCCGGAAAACCCGTTTGATGGCGCGCCCGGTATGGTCCGGCCCCAGGCTGAACAGAAAAGTCGCGCGCGCCTGGCGCGCTTTCAGAATGGACACCAGTCGGGGCACCCCTTCAAGGGTGCCGCGCAAGGTATCCACATCAATTTTGAGGGCCAGTAATTTCATCAGGCGACTATCGCGAATTTTTGGAATCGAAGCAAGCCCCATACATGATAAAATGTAAGGCTTCACTTCATGAACTGGTTGAGTCTTATGTCCCGACGTCTTCGCAACATCGCCATCATTGCCCACGTGGATCATGGCAAAACAACGCTGGTCGACAAGCTGCTGCAGCAATCCGGCACGTTTGCAGCCCACCAGCAGCTTTCCGAACGGGTCATGGACAGCAATGATCTCGAGAAGGAACGCGGCATCACGATCCTGGCAAAAAATTGCGCAGTCAATTATGAAGGCACGCATATCAACATCGTGGACACTCCAGGCCATGCCGATTTTGGTGGTGAGGTGGAACGTGTGTTGTCCATGGTGGATGGGGTGCTCTTGCTGGTGGACGCCGTTGAAGGCCCCATGCCCCAGACGCGTTTCGTGACGCGCAAGGCCCTGGCTCTGGGCCTGAAGCCGATCGTGGTGGTGAATAAAATCGACCGCCCGGGAGCACGCCCGGACTGGGTGGTGAATCATACCTTCGATTTGTTCGACAAACTCGGGGCAACGGAGGAGCAGCTGGATTTTCCAGTGGTGTACGCATCGGCCCTGCAAGGCTACGCTTCCCTGGAGGCAAAACAGCCCGGGAAGAACATGAGGCCTCTGTTCGAAACCATTCTCCGCCATGTTCCCGAGCGCCCCGGGAATCCGGAGGGACCATTGCAGCTGCAGATCATTTCGCTGGACTATTCCAGTTTCGTGGGACGCATCGGAATTGGGCGCATCCATCGCGGCACGATTCGCCCCGGGCAGGAAGTCGCGGTGCTACGAGGCCCGGACAGCCCCATTAAAAAAGCCCGCATCAACCAGGTGTTGGGCTTCAAGGGGTTGGAGCGGATCCAGTTTGATAGCGCCGAGGCCGGCGACATCGTTCTCATCAATGGCATTGAAGAGGTAGGCATAGGCGTGACCATTGCCGATCCGGATCATCCGGAAGCCTTGCCCATGCTGGAGGTGGACGAACCCACGCTGACCATGAATTTCCAGGTCAATACTTCCCCCTTTGCCGGACAGGAGGGCAAGTTCGTGACCAGCCGGCAATTGCGCGAACGCCTGGATCGCGAGCTGATGAGCAATGTGGCGCTCCGGGTCCAGGAGACGGAAGATATGGACATCTTCCTGGTTTCGGGCCGGGGTGAGCTGCACCTGACCATTCTTCTCGAAAACATGCGGCGCGAAGGTTATGAACTGGCGGTGTCCCGTCCTCGAGTGTTGCTCAAGGAGATCGATGGGGAAAAATGCGAGCCCTTCGAAATGTTGACCGTGGATGTGGAGGAAAACCATCAGGGACCCGTCATGCAGGCATTGGGTGAGCGCCGCGGGGATTTGCAGGACATGCAGCCGGACGGCAAGGGGCGAGTCAGGCTGGACTATCGCATTCCGGCGCGTGGGCTGATTGGCTTTCAGTCAGAATTCCTGACATTGACGCGTGGAACGGGCCTCATCAGTCATGTGTTCGACGATTACGCCCCTGTCAAACCCGAGATTCCAGCACGCCGCAATGGGGTGCTGATCTCTGCCGAGCAGGGGGAAGCCGTGGCTTATGCCCTGTGGAAGTTGCAGGAAAGGGGACGGATGTTCGTGGTTCCCGGCGATCGTGTCTATGAAGGCATGGTGATCGGCATCCACAGTCGCGACAATGATCTGGTGGTGAATCCGGTCAAAACCAAGCAGTTGACCAACATCCGCGCCGCCGGCAAGGACGAGGCCGTGGTGCTGACCCCTCCGGTGCTGCTGACCCTGGAATCTGCGATCGAATTCATTGACGACGACGAACTGGTGGAAATCACGCCAAAATCCATTCGTATTCGCAAGCGCTACCTGCTCGAGCACGAACGCAAAAGAGCGGCCCGTGGTGCGGAAGCGATCGCCTGAGGTGTCCCCATGTTGCTCGTGCTACTGCTCGTTGCTGGCATCGTTCTGACCCTGGCCTGGGCGTTGTATGCCTTGCACCGGCGCCTTGATCTGCTGGGTCAACGGATGGGAGAGGAATCCCCGCACCTGGTGGCCTTGCTGGAATCCCACCATCGTGCCTTGCAAACCGAGCTGCAGAATGGCCTCGTGCATCAGGGAGACCGCCTGTTCAACAACCAGACCGAAGCCTCGGAGCGCCTGCGGGAATCCCTCAAGGGCGAACTGTTCCAGATGCGGGAGCAGCTTGAGAAGCTGCGGCTCGATCTGTTGGAACGCCTGACCGAGCGTTCCGAAGCCTTGAGCAAGAAGATGGACGACCGGCTGGAGCTCATCTCGGGGAAAGTGGCCGAAAGGCTGGATGAAGGGTTCAAGAAAACCAATGAAACCTTTGTGTCCGTCATGCAACGCCTTTCCGCCATCGATGAGGCACAAAAGAAGATCGATGGCCTGGCGACCAATGTGGTCAGCCTGCAGTCTCTCTTGGGGGACAAGCGGGCCCGGGGGGCCATCGGCGAAATCCAGCTGGAGGATATCGTGCGCAATATCCTGCCGCCCAATGCCTACGAATTCCAGTCGGTGCTGTCTTCCAGTGCCCGCGTGGATTGCCTGCTGCGACTGCCTGAGCCTACCGGCAATATCAGCGTGGATTCGAAGTTTCCCCTGGAAAACTATGCCCGCCTCGTGCGTTCCGACCAGCAACCTGCCGAGCGGGACAGTGCCCAGCGACAGTTTCGCAATGATGTGAAAGCGCATGTGGATGCCATTGCCGACAAGTACATCCTGCCGGGGGAAACCGGCGATGGGGCCTTGATGTTCATACCTGCCGAAGCCATATTTGCCGAGATTCACGGCAATCATCCCAGCGTGGTGGAATACGCCATGAAAAGGCGGGTCTGGATCGTTTCACCCACGACGCTGATGGCGATTCTGAATACGGCGCACGCGGTGTTGAAAAATGTGGAAACGCGCAAGCAGGTCCACATCATCCAGGAGGCCCTCAATATTCTGGCGGGAGATTTTTCAAGGTTCGAAGAGCGCATGAAAAAGCTTGCCACTCATATCAAGCAGGCGTCCAACGATGTGGAAGATGTCCACGTCTCGAGCCAGAAAATCACACGCCGCTTCGGGCAGATCCATCGGGTGGAACTGGAAGCGCTGTCACAGGATCGCCTGCCCTCCGATGAGGCTGACCGCCTTTCCGGGGACCAGGAAGACACATGACGGCCATCATGGGCTTTGCCGGATATTCCGGCGCTGGCAAGACCACGCTGATCGAACAGGTGATCCAACATCTCGTGCAGTGGGGAATACGCGTGTCGTTGATCAAGCACGCGCACCATGAATTCGACATTGATGTTCCCGGAAAGGATTCCTGGCGCCATCGCAAGGCCGGCGCCCACGAAGTGATGGTGGCTTCGGACCAGCGTTGGGCATTGATGCATGAGCATCGGGGTGCCCCAGAGCCTGAACTTGCCCAGCTGATGGTGCATTTGGCACACTGCGATCTGGTGTTGGTGGAAGGGTTCAAGCGGGATCCTATCCCCAAGCTTGAGATATGGCGCCCCGAGCATGGAGCACCCCGTTTGACCCCCGGGGACCCGAACATCATTGCACTGGTGACGGATACCCCTGTGGACTGTGCCCTGCCTTGCCTCGATATCAATGATCCGGAATCGGTTGCCCGATTCATCATTCGCCATTTTGATCTTGTGGTATCTTCAGCGGGCAAAGAAGGCGGAGTCGTCCAGGTTCGTTACTTTGCGCGTTTGCGGGAAACGCTTCAGCAGGATGGGGAGATCATCGTCCTCGATCGCCCCGTGAGTGTTTCCCAGTTCATGGCAAAGCTGCGTGAACGGGGGCAGGTCTGGCGCGATGCGTTTTCCGAATCCGGCGCACTGCGGGTTGCGGTCAACCAGGAACTGGCAACGCTTGACACGCGGGTGCAGGCGGGCGATGAAGTGGCATTTTTCCCACCGGTGACGGGAGGATGATGGCGTGAGTGTGCGGGTCCAGGAGGCGCTTTTTGACGTGGGCACCGAAATCGGGCGGCTCCGAAGTCTTGATGCCGGCGCGTTGGCAAGCTTCATTGGCTTTGTGCGGGATTTCAGCGATCGGGCATCCGTGTCTGCCATGACTCTGGAGCACTATCCGGGCATGACCGAAAAAACCCTGGCCCTGCTCGAATCCGAAGCACGGGAGCGCTGGAACATTCTGGACGTTACCATCATTCATCGGGTTGGGACGCTTTATCCGGGGGACCCCATCGTGCTCGTTTGCGTGACCAGTGCGCACCGTGGTGATGCATTCCAGGCCTGCGAGTTTCTCATGGATGCCCTCAAAACCCGTGCCCCATTCTGGAAAAAGGAAACTACCCCTGAGGGGACCCGTTGGGTTGAGGCCCGAGTATCCGATACGCAGGCATCAGCCCGTTGGCATGAATCCTCCCATGACAAATAAATTTCGACTGACCGGGCTGGGGGGGCTGTGGCTTCTTTTCCTGGCCGGGTGTGCGCCGATGGGCCCCGATTTTGTGCAGCCCGAGGCGCCTGCCGTGCAGCGTTACACGGAAACCCCAATGCCGGGACAAACAACCGGTTCCACTGCGCCCAAGGGGGAAACACAGTCATTTGCGCAGGATCAGGACATACCGGCGGAATGGTGGGCCCTGTTTCATTCCAAGGTGCTCACTGACCTCATCCAGACCGGTCTCAAAAACAGCCCGACTGTGGCCGCTGCCCAGGCTGCCCTGGAAAACGCCGGGCAATATGCGGTGGCCCAACGGGATTCCCTCATGTTTCCGGCCGTGGATGCGACCCTTGGGGAAACCCGGCAGCGCTTTTCGCCTGCTGCATTCGGGTTTCCCGGCAACAGTTCCACGTTCAGCCTCACCAACGCCAGTGTGGGGGTGTCCTATACCCTTGATTTCTTCGGGGCCAACCGCCGGCAACTGGAAGGGCTGGATGCCCAGGTGCAGATGGAGGGGTTCCTGTTGAAAGCGGCCCGGGAGACCCTGGCGGCCAATATCGTGACCACCGCCATCCGCGATGCCACGCTGCGGGCCCAGATCCATTCGCTGGAAGCCGTGGCCGCTTCGGAAGCCCAGACACTCGAAATTTTCCGGACACGTGAAAAACTGGGGGCCCTGTCGCAAACGGAAGTCCAGCAGCAACAGGCATCATTTGCCCAGGCCCAGGCAGCAATACCCGAGCTTCAAAAGGAGCTGGCCCTGACACGGCACCAACTGGCCGTTTACGTGGGCCACTTTCCCGGCGAAGGCGGGCTGCCGGAATTTTCCCTGGAGGAGCTGCAACTTCCCCGTCAATTGCCGGTATCCCTGCCTTCCCAATTGGTCCGCCAGCGCCCGGACATCCTGGTCAGCGAAGCCAGGCTCCACCAGGCCACTGCAAATCTTGGGCTGACCATTGCCAGCGTTTTCCCCAATGTGACGCTATCCGCCAGTGCGGGCGCGATGGCCGTGACGCCGGGCAACGTGTTCGATGCGGCCTCTTCCGTCTGGAGCCTGGGTACTAACCTGACGCAGCCCCTGTTTCATGCGGGCGCCCTGGAGGCAGGCCAGCGGGCCGCCCAGGCAGCGCTGGACCAGGCGGCAGCCCAGTATCGCCAGACCGTCTTGAATGCCTTCCAGAACGTGGCAGATGTGCTGCGCGCTCTCGAATCGGATGCCAAGACCCTATCCGCGCAATCCGATAATGCCGAAGCGATCCGCCGCTCCCTGCAACTTGCAAAATCGCAATACGATACGGGCAGCATCAGCCTGCTGAACCTGCTTTCTGCACAGGAACGCGACCATCAAGCCCAAATTGCACTGATCCAGGCCCAATCCTCCCGCCTGGCCGACTCGGCCGCCCTGTTTCTGGCCATGGGGGGAGGTTGGTGGAATGCAGTTGAACCCGCCCCATCACTGCCCGCAACAGGACACCCATGAACGCGCCCATCTCACGCCCCCCTTCCTTCAAGAAACGTTTTGTCCTCATGCTGCTGCTGGTCGGCCTGCTGGTTGGCGGATTGGTGGGCTTCAACCTGTTCAAGTCGCTCATGCTGCGCAAGTATCTGAGCGCGTCGGGAGAGCCGCCTCAAACTGTGAGTACCATCGTGGCGACCACATCGGAATGGGTGCCCGAATTCCAGGCCGTGGGTTCGTTACGGGCCGTGCGGGGCGTGGATATCAGCCCTGAAATTTCAGGAATGGTACAGCAGGTATTTATTCATTCCGGTGACAGAGTGCATGCAGGGCAGGGGCTGCTTGAAATGATTCATGACGTGGAAGCCGCCCAACTCAAGTCACTGGAAGCCAGTACGGAACTTGCCCGCATCACCTATGGCCGTGATCAGGCGCAGCTTTCCGTCCATGCGGTGAGCCAGGCCCAGGTGGATGCAGACAGGGCCGACCTGCAGGGCAAGGAGGCGCAGTTACGCCAACAGCAGGCGATACTGGCCAAGAAAACCATCGTGGCCCCCTTTGGCGGGCGCCTGGGCATCACGACCACAAACCCGGGCCAATACCTGAATCCCGGGGATAAGGTCGTGACGCTACAACAAATTACGCCCATTCTGGCGGATTTCACCGTACCACAACAGCAGGTTGCCAAGCTGAAAGTGGGGCACAAGGTGCAATTGCAGACCGATGCCTGGCCGGGAAAAGTTTTTCCTGGTGAAATTGCAGCCATCAGCCCTCAGGTGGATACGACCACGCGCAACATTTCAGTTGAAGCGCGCCTGGACAATTCCGGGGAAATCCTGTTGCCGGGCATGTTCGGGAAAATTTTTTGGCGCTATGGGGAAAAACAGGCGCTGGTGACCGTCCCCCAAT